>JACQYR010000071.1 GCA_016208115.1 Desulfarculus sp. | reverse complement strand
GGCCCTGGCCTCCAAGGCCACGGGCTTCCCCATCGCCAAGATGGCGGCCAAACTCGCCATAGGCTACACCTTGGACGAGCTGCCCAACGACATCACCAAGGAGACCATGGCCTCCTTCGAGCCCACCATCGACTACTGCGTGGTCAAGGTGCCCCGCTTCGCCTTCGAGAAGTTCCCCGGCGCCGTGGACGTCTTGGGCACGGCCATGAAGAGCGTGGGCGAAACGATGGCTATTGGGCGGACCTTCAAGGAGGCCCTGCAAAAGGGCCTGCGCGGCCTGGAGATCGGCCGGGCGGGTCTGTTGGGCGACGGCAAGGACCCGGCCGAGGGTAGCCCCGAGCTGACCCGCGAGTCCCTGGACGCCAAGCTCAAGACGCCGTCCAGCCTGCGTATCTTCTGGGTGGCCCAGGCCATGCGCGTGGGGCTAAGCGACCAGGAGATTTTCGAGCTGACCTGGATAGACCCCTGGTTCCTCTACAACCTGCGCCAGTTGGTGGATTTCCAGGCCGAGCTCATGACCAAGCGCCCCTGGGGCCAGTTGGCCTCGCCGCTGAGCGGGCTGGACGCCGACTTTTTGCGCCGGGCCAAGGAGTGGGGCTTCAGCGACCGCCAGTTGGCCTTTGCCGTGGGCAGCGACGAACTGGCCGTGCGCCGGCACCGCCTGAGCCTGGGGGTGCGCCACACCTACAAGCTGGTGGACACCTGCGCCGCCGAGTTCGAGGCCTACACGCCCTATTTCTACAGCACCTACGAGACCGAGGACGAGTGCCGCGCTAGCGCTCGCCAGAAGGTCATGATCCTGGGCGGCGGGCCCAACCGCATCGGCCAGGGCATCGAGTTCGACTACTGCTGCGTGCACGCCTCCTTCGCCCTCAAGGAGATGGGCATCGAGTCCATCATGGTCAACAGCAACCCCGAGACCGTCTCCACCGACTATGACACCAGCGACAAGCTCTACTTCGAGCCCCTGACCCTGGAGGACGTGCTCAACATCATCGAGAGCGAAAAGCCCGATGGCATCATCGTGCAGTTCGGCGGGCAGACGCCCTTGAACCTGGCGGTGCCGCTGTACCAGGCCGGCGCGCCCATCCTGGGCACCACCCCGGATGCCATAGACCGCGCCGAGGACCGCGACCGCTTCTGCGATCTCTTGCGCAAGCTGGGGCTGCGCCAGCCCGACAACGGCACCGCGCTGAGCGTGGAGCAGGCCATCGCCATCGCGCAAAAGATCGGCTATCCGGTGGTGGTGCGCCCCTCCTACGTGCTGGGCGGCCGGGCCATGGAGATCGTCTACGACGACGCCACGCTCACCCGCTACATGACCACGGCCGTGGCCGCCAGCCCCGACCACCCCATCCTCATAGACAAGTTCCTGGAGGACGCCACCGAGGTGGACGTGGACGCCATCTGCGACGGCCAGACCTGCCTGCTGGCCGGGGTCATGGAGCACATCGAGCAGGCCGGCGTGCACTCCGGCGACAGCGCCTGCGTGCTGCCCCCCCACAACCTCCAGGCCGCCATGATTGACGAGATTCGCCGGGCCACCCACGCGCTCGCCTTCGAGCTGGGGGTCAAGGGCCTGATGAACATCCAGTACGCGGTCAAGGACGAGCTGCTCTACATCCTGGAGGTCAACCCCCGGGCCAGCCGCACGGTGCCCTTTGTCAGCAAGGCCACGGGCGTGCCCTGGGCCAAGGTGGCCACCAAGGTGATGATGGGCCGCACGCTCATCGAGCAGGGGCTCACCAGCGAGGTCTGGCCCAAGCATATCTCGGTCAAGGAGGCGGTCTTCCCCTTTGTGCGCTTCCCGGGGGTGGACCCGGTCTTGGGGCCGGAAATGCGCAGTACCGGCGAGGTCATGGGCATTGACCACAACCTGGGCCTGGCCTTTGCCAAGAGCCAACTGGGCGCCGGCCAGGTGCTGCCCACCACGGGCGCCGTCTTCATCAGCGTGAAAGACGACGACAAGGCCGCCGTGGTGCCGCTGGCCGCCAAGTTCCACCGCCTGGGTTTCGCCATCCTGGCCACCAAGGGCACCCACGCCCGGCTCACCGCCGAGGGCATCCAGGCCAAGCTGACCCCCAAGGTCAGCGAGGTGACCCGGCCGCACGTGGTGGACCTGATGAAGAACGGCGACATCCAGTTGGTCATCAACAGCGCCGAGGGCAAGGGCTCGGCCAGCGACGCCTATCTCATCCGGCGCCAGGCCCTGGAGCGGGGCCTCCCCTACATCACCACCCTGGCCGCGGCCAAGGCCACGGTGGACGCCGTGGAGGCGCTGTTGCGCAGCGATCACCTGAGCGTCACGCCCTTGCAGGATTATTATAGGGCTGGGTAAAGACGAAAAAATAGTCAGGGAAAGGTGTGTGGCTATGGCCGACTTCCCTATATTAACTGACCTAGCGATTGACGGTTTCCGCCTATTCAGGGACTTCAGGGTTAAGGTTGGAGACTTGGAGGTACTGGTAGGGGCAAATGGCTCCGGCAAGTCAAGCTTTTTTTTTTTTTTTTATGTTTTAAAAAAGGGCATGGACCAGGAAATTCCTCCTGGAATTGTCCCTCGCGGTGTTGGGCAAACTGTTTTCAATAACCCCAAAAATGAACAGCTAAATTGGCGCTTGGAAGTAAGGCCAACTCAAGGTCATAATTGGATATACAAAGGAAGTCTGATAGGCCCTAAAGGGAACCCGACCGTTATGGTAGAGCGGGTCTTCACATCGGAAGAAGGTAATCCGATATCTCTTTCTATAGAGCACGGCCATGGTGGATATGTCGTCGCGCCAAATCCAGAGGAAGGCAAGAAATTATTAAAGTTAATCGATACCCCTAATAGATTTACTCTGTCTCTCATTAGCAGCCCAGATTTCGGATTGCCATATAACCTAAAAAATTATATTGGCGGGTGGCGGTTCTATAGATCGTTCTCCGTTTCAAAAACTGTGATTAGTAGGCCGGTCTTGGTTGAACAGGAGCCAGCCCTTCGCGAAGACTCGGTGCTGTGCCTGCACCCCAAGCCACCCACGCTGATCTGCATAGACGAGCCCGAGCTGGGCCTGCACCCCCGGGTGCTGCCCCTGTTGGCCGGGCTGTTCCAAAAGGCCAGCCAGCGCACCCAGGTGCTCATCGCCACCCATTCCTCCTACTTCCTGTCGCAGTTCCCCCTGGAGAGCATCGCGGTGATGCGCAAGGAGGAGGGCCGGGCGGTGTGGAAGAAGCCGGCGGACTCCCAAACTCTAAAGGGCATCCTGGACGACTTTGGGAGCGATGAAATAGAGCGTCTACATATCTCCGATGAGTTGGAGGTACTTTCGTGAGGGTGGTGGTGTACCTTGAGGGTCCCTCTGATGTGTACGCCATGAAGGCCCTGTTAAAGCCTCTTGTTGAGGAAAAAAGACGGCAGGGGGTGGGCATCGAGTTCACCCAGGCGGGCAAGGGCGATGCCAAGGCCTATCTGCTGACCAGGGTTCCCGTGCTGGCGGCCGTGGAATTGGCCAAAAGACCTGACACCGCCATACTGGTGATACCCGACCTCTACCCCATGGGCAAGGCCAGCTTCAAGGATGGGACGCCCGAGGAATTGGAGCAAGGCCTGCGCGGCAACCTAAAGGCGGCTTTAAAGGCCAACGGCCAAGCCTACAGCCCTGACCTTGACCAGCGTTTCAAGGTCTTCTGCTTCAAGCATGACCTGGAGGCCTTGTTGCTGGCCGCTCCGCAACGGCTGGCCAACCGCCTGGGGTTGAAGTCTCTCAAGCCCGCCTGGAAGCTCCCCGTGGAGGACCAGAACCATGAGCACCCGCCCAAGCAGGTGGTTCAGGCCCTATTCCGCAAGCACGGCAAGAACTACGACCAAAAAGTGGATGCGCCCCTGATTCTGGCCGGGGCCGACTACCGCGCCATCGCCCAGGCCTGCCCCCAGTGCTTCCAGCCCCTGGTGGAGTTCCTGGAGTCCCGCGGGGCCCCGGCTTGAAAAATCTAGACTCGTGCCTATCTTAGGGGTAGTCTTCGCCACGAGGCTAATTAAACGGCACGGCTTGCGGCCCGCGACCTAACGGCCCAGGCCGGCTGACCTTTTATATGGGGATAATCCCATGAACCATCTCCTAGACGACGGCCCCAAGGATTGCTGCGGGGTCTTCGGGGTCTACGGACACCCGGAGGCGGCCCGCCTGACCTATTACGGCCTCTACGCCCTGCAACACCGGGGGCAGGAGTCGGCCGGCATCGTGGTCAGCGACGGCCACAGCCTCAAGGACAAGCGGGCCATGGGCCTGGTGCCCGACATCTTCGCCGAGAACGACTTCAAGCGGCTCACCGGGCACATCTCCTGCGGCCACGTGCGCTACAGCACCACCGGCTCGTCGCTACTGGCCAACGCCCAGCCCTTCATCATCAACTACGCCGGCCACAGCCTGTGCCTGGGGCACAACGGCAACCTGACCAACGCCTTCGAACTCAGGCAACGCCTGGAGCGCGAGGGGTCCATCTTCCAGACCACCATGGACTCCGAGATCGTCATGCACCTGTTGGCCCGCAACATTCACCTGGGCTTCGAGGAAGGCCTCATCGCCGCCCTGGGGGAGCTGAAGGGCGCCTACAGCTTTTTGTTCATGACCGAGGACACCCTGGTGGCCGCCCGCGACCCCTTCGGCTTTAGGCCCCTGTGCATCGGCCGCCTGGAGGACGCCTACGTGGTGGCCAGCGAGACCTGCGCCCTGGACCTGATTGACGCCCGTTTTTTGCGCCAGGTGGAGCCCGGCGAGGTGATCTTCATTGACAAGAAGGGCCTGCGCAGCGTCAAGCCCTTCCGCCGCGAGCGCCACGCCCACTGCATCTTCGAGTTCATCTACTTCGCCCGGCCCGACAGCAACATCTTCGGCCAGAACGTGTACATGGTGCGCAAGCGCCAGGGCGCCCAACTGGCCAAGGAGTACCCAGACATCCCGGCCGACTTCGTCATGCCCTTCCCCGACAGCGGCAACTACGCCGCCCTGGGCTACGCCCGCGCCGCGGGCCTGCCCTTCGAGATGGGCATGATCCGCAATCACTACGTGGGGCGCACCTTCATCCAGCCCAGCCAGGACATGCGCGACTTCGGGGTGCGGGTCAAACTCAACCCGGTGCGCGAGCTTATCCAGGGCAAGCGCGTGGTCATCGTGGAGGACTCGGTCATCCGGGGCACCACCACCATGGCCCGGGTCAAGAACATCCGCCAGGCCGGGGCCTCCCAGGTGCACATGCTGGTCTCCTGCCCGCCCCACCGCTTCCCCTGCCACTATGGCATTGACTTCTCCACCAAGGGCGAGCTGATCGCCTGCCACCACAGCGTGGCGGAGATTAAGGCCATGCTGGGCCTGGACAGCCTGCACTACCTGTCCATCGAGGGGCTCCTGAACAGCACCAAGACCAGCCGCGACGGCTTTTGCCTGGCCTGCTTCGACGGCAACTACCCGGTGCCCATCGCCGAGGGCACGGGCAAGTTCTGCCTGGAGCGCTGACCAGGCCCCCAGAGGCGGGAAGACCAAGACGGGCGGGGACAAACTCCGCCCCCACCAAAACAGGGACCAACTCGGGCCTAGGCCCGCGAAGGCGTATAGGCGTCCATATGTCCTCCATACTAAAATCCGCCCGCCGGGTGCTGACCCTGGAGGCCGAGGCCATCCTGAGGCTCAAGCCCCGCCTGGGGCACAGCTTCGAGCAGGCCGTGGGGCTCATCCTGGCCAGCCCGGGCAAGGTCATCGCCACGGGCATCGGTAAGTCCGGCATTGTGGCCCGCAAGATCATGGCCACGCTCAACTCCACCGGCACCAACGCCATTTTCCTGCACCCCGTGGAGGCCCTGCACGGCGATCTGGGCATGGTGCAGGAGGGCGACGTGGTGCTGGCGCTCTCCCACAGCGGCGAGACCGTGGAGCTGTTGTACCTGCTGCCAGCCCTCAAGGAGCGCGGGGCCAAGGTGGTGGCCCTGACCGGCGGGCTGGCCTCGCCCCTGGCCATGGCCGCCGACCTGGTCATTGACTGCGGGGTGGAGCGCGAGGCCTGCCCCCTGGGCCTGGCCCCCACCACCAGCACCACGGCGGTCCTGGCCATGGGCGACGCCCTGGCCGTGGTCCTGATCGAAAAGCGCCGCTTCAAGGCCGAGGACTTCCGCCGCCACCACCCCGGCGGCAAGCTGGGCGAGCGCCTGAGCCTCAAGGTCAGCCAGGTGATGCTAAAGGGCGACCAGGTGCCGGTGATCGGCGCCAAGGCCAGCGCCGCCAGCGCCGTCAAGGTCATAGACCAGGGCGACCTGGGCACGGTGCTCATCACCAGCCGGGGCAAACTCCTGGGCATCTTCACCGACGGCGACGTGCGCCGGGCGGTGCTGAAGGGCCTGGACTTGGGGGCGCTGACCGTGGAGCAGGTCATGACCAAAAACCCCCAGGCCGTGGGACCGGAGACCATGGCCGCCGAGGCCCTGCACATCATGGAGGAGAAGCTCATCACCGCCCTGCCCATCGTCAGCCCCCAGGGACGGGTCCTGGGCATCGCGCACCTGCACGACCTGTTGGGCCGGGGCCAGGTCAGCTTCGTCAACCAGCAGCCCGGCAACGGCCTCTAGGCCCCCAGCGGGGCCAAAACGGTCTCAAGTTGGTCCGGTTTGCCGAACAACTAGGCTTGTGGTAGCCTTTCTCGCCAGAACCTGAAGGCTGGCGCCCCACGGACCTAAGCGGCTCCCCTTTGTGCCTGGCCCGACCATCACCTGGTCCGGCCCTGAACCTCCACCGCCTATGCCCTCCCGCCGGGGGGCCAAAGGGTTGCAATACGGTGAGCGACACCCCCCAGACCCCACCCGCCGGCGAACGCATCTGGAACTTCTTCGCCTCGGTAAAGCTGAGCTTCTCCCTGCTCTTGGTGCTGGCCGTCACCTCCATCCTGGGCACCCTGATCCCCCAGAAGGAGAGCCTCTCGGCCTATGTGCAGGCCTACGGCGAGACCGGCACCCGGGTCATACAGGCCTTGCGCCTCAACGACATGTATCACGCCCCCTGGTTTCTGCTGCTCCTGGCCTGCCTGGCGGTCAACCTGGTGATCTGCTCCTTGAACCGCCTGCCCACCACCCTGAAGCTCATGGCCAAGGACCCCCAGGCCGACCTCAAGCGCTCCCCCCAGACCCAGGAGAGCTGCACCCTGGCCGGCGCCCCAGACAGCCACCTGGAACGAGCCCAGGCCCTGCTGCAAAAGGCCGTGGGCCAGGTGAGCGCCGGCCAGACGGACAAGGCGAGCGTGCTGTTTGCCCAAAAAGGCGCCTGGAGCCGGCTCGGGGTCTACGTGGTGCACCTAAGCGTCATCATCATCATGACCGGCGCCATCGTGGGCAACATCTGGGGCTTCGCGGGGCGCATGAACATCAACGAGGGCCAGACCCTGGACAGCATCACCCTGGACAACGGCCAGCAGCGGCCCCTGGGCTTCGCCCTGCGCCTGGAGAAGTTCGCCGTTTCCTTCTACGAGGGCGGCAGCATGCCCAGCGAGTTCCGCTCCGACGTCACCTTCCTGGACCAGGGGCAGACGGTGATGCAGGCGGTCTTAAGGGTCAACGACCCCGCCGAGTACAAGGGCGTGGACTTCTACCAGGCCTCCTACGGCCAGAACGTGGGCCGCCTGGAGGTAAACGTGGTGCACGGCGGGCACAAGCACCCGGTGCAACTGGAGCACGGGCGCTGGGTGGACCTGCCCGACGGCGCCGGCAAGGCCATCCTCTTGGAGGCCCGGGCCGACATCCACATGGGCGAGGTCTACCACGGCCCGGCGGCGCGCATCGGCTACCAGGTGGAGGGCAGCGAACCCATGGCGCTGACCGCCTTCAAGGCCGGCGCGCCCTTCCCGGCCCGTGGCCCGGTGAGCTTCGAGATACTGGACCTGGCCACCGTGCAGTACAGCGGCCTGTCGGTGAAGCACGACCCCGGGGTGTGGTTCATCTGGGTGGGCTGCACCCTGATGGTGGTGGGCTTCTTCATCACCTTCTACTGCGCCCACCGCAAGGTGTGGGTGCGCCTGACCCCCGCCGGCAAGGACCGCACCAAGGTGGAGCTGGCCGGCTCCACCAACAAAAACCGCCTGGGGCTAAAGCGCCTGCTGGAGCGCCTGGGGGCGCAGATGCAATCCAAATCCGGGGAGTAATCTTACGTGGAAGCCTTGAGCAACACCCTGGCGGTGGCCGTGACCTTCGCCTACCTGGGCATCTCGGTGGCCTACCTGGGCGGCTGGATCATCAAGAAGGCCACCTTCCTGGGCCGCCTGGCCACCCTTGGCCTTTGGCTGGCCCTCATGGCCCACACGGCCTCCATAGTGCTGCGCTGGCTGGCCTCCCATGATCTGGGCTTTGGCCACGCCCCCTTCAGCAACCTCTTCGAATCCCTGGTCTTCTTCGGCTGGACCCTGGCCCTGCTCTACCTGATTATCGAGATCAAGACCGGTGACAAGCGCATGGGCGCCTTTGCCGTGCCCTTGGCCTTTTTCGCCATGCTCTACGCCCTCAAGCTGGACCCGGCCATCAAGCCGCTGTTGCCGGCCTTGAAGTCCAACTGGCTCATCGCCCACGTCATCACCTGCTTTTTGGGCTACGCCGGCTTCGGCGTCTCGGCGGCCCTGTCGGTGATGTACCTGGTCACCGGCCAAGCCAAGGACCCCGAGGGGCATAAGGCCCTTGTGCTGGACGACCTAATCTACCAGAACGTGGTGGTGGGCTTCATCCTGCTCACCGCCGGCATCGTCACCGGCAGCATCTGGGCCAACTCGGCCTGGGGCACCTACTGGTCCTGGGACCCCAAGGAAACCTGGTCATCTGCGTGCTGTTTACGTACTTCGGCGTGAATTTATTGCTCAGCGGCCTGCACTCCTACGCCTCCTAGGCAGGGTGCCCCTGCTGGCATTAACGGGTCGGGTGGCGCCGTGGTCCCAACCCAGGCTGGCGGCTCCCGTTGTCAGGCCGTTAGTCTGGTAGGTTGGGTAGAGCCAAGCGAAACCCAACATCTTCATTCCCCAGGCCGAGGTTAATGAAGATGTTGGGTTACGGGGCGTTAGGCCCCCAACCCAACCTACAGGGCTGTCGGGCCGTATGGGTGAGACAAGCAGGAGGGCTGGTTAGCCCTCTGCTCCCTCGCCCCCACCGGGGGAGAGGGCCGGGGTGAGGGGGCATGGGGCCGCTCAAGCGCCAGGCGTCCTAGCCCCGCTGTTCGCCCACCTGGTAAGCGCACAGAGATTTGACCAGGGCCAGCCGCTCGCTAAGGGCCAGCTCGAAGTACAAGCGGGAGCATATCAGGGCCGCGATTATCTCCCGGCGGGGATCTGGGGCGGGGTTGAACATGGCGGGACTCCTTTCCCGGCGGGCGGGCTGGATACTCCGCCCTGTCTGATACTCTTATCGGCCCGCCCGGCGCTTTTCTTGAGCCCTGGGAGGCGGCCTTGCCCACTTAAAGTAATGCAATGACAATGCCAGCCGCCCTCGGTTGACGCCCGGCGGCGGCTTTGTTACCCTCAGACATCAAACACAGCCAACAGCGGGAAGTCGCCATGAAGATCGTGCAGATTATGGTGGGGCAGATGGCGGTGTACGCCTATCTGGTGGCCTGCGAGCAGACCGGCCAGGCCTTGGTCATAGACCCGGCGGGCAACGAGGAGCGCATCGCCCAGGAGGCCACCGGCCAGGGCTTTAGCATCGTGGGCATCGTCAACACCCACGGCCACCCGGACCACACCTGCGGCAACGCCCGCCTCAAAGAGCTCACCGGCGCGCCCATCCTGGTGCACGAGCAGGACGCCGGCCCCATGGTCAGCCGCGAGGCCTTAAGCTTCGCGGCCATGCTGGGCTGCGCCGGCACCCCCCCGGCCGACCGCACCTTCACCCACGGCGAGGTGCTCCAGGCCGGCCAGGAGGTCGCCTTGACCGTGATACACACCCCCGGCCACACCCCCGGCAGCGTCTGCCTGTACACCCCGGGGCACGTCTTCACCGGCGACACCCTCTTCGTGGGCGCCGTGGGGCGCACCGACCTGCCCGGCGGCTCCTGGCCCCAGATGCTCAAATCCATCGAAGAGCGCATCCTCACCCTGCCCGCCGAGACCGTGGTCTGGCCAGGGCACGACTACGGCGAGAGCCCCCAGTCCACCGTGGGCCAGGAGCGGGAGCACAACCCCTTCTTGCGCTGAGGTCATATGGACCAGCTCCAGGCGGCCAACAGCCGGGACCAGCCCCACCCAGATGGCGCCAGGGCCTCCACCCTGCCCACCTGGGCCATGGCCGGGCTTATCGCCGGCCTGTGGACCGTCCTGGTGCTGGCCTCCCTGACCTGGAACTTCTTCCAGATGCGCGCCGAGTTGGACGACCTGGCCCGCACCCAGGCCAACATGGCCTTCGAGAAAGACCTCATCTACCGCCGCTGGAGCGCCAGCCTAGGCGGGGTCTACGCCCGAGTGACCCCGGGCACCCCCCCCAACCCCTATCTCCAGGTGCCCGAGCGCGACCTGACCACCCCCGGGGGCCGCGAGCTGACCCTCGTCAACCCCGCCTACATGACCCGCCTGGTACACGAGCTGGGGCGCCGGGAAATGGGCATGCAGGGGCATATAACCAGCCTCAAGCCCCTGCGGCCCGAGAACGCCCCCGACCCCTGGGAGGCCCAGTCTCTCAAGGAATTCGCGGCGGGCAAGCAGGTGGCCAGCCTGCGCGTGGAGATGGAAGGGCACCCATTTTTGCGCTTCATGCGCCCCCTGCACTACGAAAAGCCCTGCCAGACCTGCCACGCCCGCCAGGGCTATGAACTGGGCCAGGTCATGGGCGGCATCAGCGTGGCCGTGCCCCTGGGGCCCCTGCTGGCGGCCACCCGCCACCACGAAAATCTCATGGCCTTGAGCCACGGCCTGCTGTGGTCCCTGGGGGTTGTGGGTCTTGTGCTGGCCTTCCGGGGCCTGGACCGCCGCCAGCAGGCCCGCCTGCGGGCCGAGGAGAAGCGCGAACAGACCCTGGCCGAGCTGCGCCAGGCCCTGGAACAGGTGCGCGCCCTCAAGGGGCTGTTGCCCATCTGCGCCTCCTGCAAGCGCATCCGCGACGAGCAGGGCCGCTGGCAGGGCCTGGAGGCCTATATCAGCCAGCACTCCGAGGCCTCCTTCTCCCACGGCATCTGTCCCCAGTGCGCCCAACGCCTGTACCCCGACCTGGCCGCCCCCGCCCAGGGGGAGGACCAGCCATGAGCCAGCCGGCCCGTCGCTCCCGCAAGGCCTCCCTGCCCCCCGGCACCCTGGTGCACGTGGGCCAGCGCCACAGTCAAAGCACCACCATCTCGCTCATCGCCTACGGGCCCGAGGGCGTCAGCCAGACCAACGATCCCGGCGACCAGGTTCTGGCCGGCCTGCCCGCCGGCCCCGGCCAGGCCTGGCTCAGGGTGCAGGGCCTGCACGAGGTCCAGGCCATCGGCCGCCTGGGCGACCTGTTGGGCCTGCACCCCCTGGTGCAGGAGGACATCGTCAACGCCAGCCAGCGCCCCAAGCTGGAGGACTACGGGGCCTACCTCTACTTGGTGGTCAAGGCCCTGGTCTGGGACCAGCAGGCGGGCGACTACCGCCAGGAGCAGATCAGCCTGGTACTGGGCCGGGATTTACTGGTGAGCATCGAAGAGAGCCACGGCCATCTCCTGGAGGCCGTGGCCCAGCGTCTGAGCAACGGCAAGGGCCGCCTGCCCGGCCAGGGGGTGGACTACCTGGCCTACTCGCTCATAGATACGGTGGTGGACAGCTTCTTCGAGGTGCTGGAAGGGTTGGGCGACCAGGTGGAGGCGGTGGAGGAGGCCCTCCTGGCCAACCCGGGTAAGGAGGTGCTCAAGAGCCTGCACCTGCTCAAGCGCCGGGCGCTCATGCTGCGGCGGGCGGTCTGGCCCCTGCGCGAGGTCATCAACGCCTTGGAGCGCCAGGAGGGCGGCCTGGTGCGCCCCGCCACCCGCCTGTTGGCCGGGGTCTACGGCATGAACTTCAAGCACATGCCCGAGTTGGAGTGGCCCTGGGGCTACCCGGCGGTGCTGATGATCATGGCCGTCAGCGCCGCCGGCATGCTCTACTATTTCCGCCGCAAGAAGTGGTTCTAATACGCATTTCAGCTCAGACGCATAGTTTTGCCGGCAGGTTTCCCCTGATTATTGCCCGTGCTGTTGGGGCGGCGAAAGAAAACCCAAGCGGTTTCTTTTTGTGTCCCGCTCAGCCGCCCGGCCATACTGGCCTTGCCGATGCGGGGGCTGGCGCGGGTTGGGCTGTCCGCCCTGGCGTGGGCAGGGGCCGCAGGGCCCCGTATTCCTAGCCGGGTTGGATCATAGCAGCCTCCTTACCGATGCGTTAAGAATGGCCGGGCTAAGAGCGGGACACGGGGCTTTGGCGGCCAAAAGCCAAAACCCGCCGGCCAGAGGATGCCAGGATCAACGGGCCAACAACCCGATACTATATGATTGTCGTTAAATTGTTATAAACGGGAAAAAGACGGGCGGGGGTAAACCCCCGCCCGTGTATTTATGCCTTTCGGCCCTCCTCGCCAGCCGGGCGCGTCCGCGATTCCAGGCCTTTCTCCGCCGCCGCCTTCCAGCACCGACCCTAGCCGCTACCCCCTCCCCACCGCCCGCCCCAGGCGGCGGGCCACCTTGCCCAAGAACTCGCCCGGATGGCTGAGGTAGTGGCCCCGCCGCCGCCAGTGGCGCCTGAGGGTCTTGGCCGGGGATGGCTGGTTGATCTCTTTGGCCAGCTCCAGGGCCTCCAGGATGATGGCCTTGAACTCTTCCTCGGGCACGTGGGGGGTGAAGCGATTTCGCAGGCTGTGGTGGCCCAGCTCCAGGTTGGTGGACCAATCGAAGCCCGCCGGCATCATGCCGGCCTCAACGGCGGCATCGTGGGCCTCGGTGCCGGGGTAGGGCACGAAGGTGCTGACGTTGACGCTGTCGGGCTGGAGGTCTTTGATTATATTTATAGTCAGGCGCAGGTCCTCGGCGGTCTCATAGGGCAGGCCCATGACGAACAGGGCCTGGAACTCTATCTCGGCCTTTTTTATCAGCCGTCCGGCCCGGCGTATGACCTCGGTGGTCACGCCCTTCTTCATGGCCTTGAGCACCCGGTCGCTGCCCGACTCCACGCCGATGGCGATCTGGGTGCAGCCCGAGTCCTTCAACAGCCTCAGGTTCTCCTCGTTGATGAGGTTGGCCCGGGTGGAGCAGGACCAGGTGATCTCCAGCCGCTCGGCGATGAGCCGCTGGCAGAAGGCCTGCAAAAACTTCTGGCTGTTGGTGAAGGTGTCGTCCCAAAAAGAAAAGGACTTAAGCTGGTAGCGAGCCATGAGCTCTTTGAGTTCGGCCATGAGGCTGTCCACCGAGCGATAGCGGGCGCGGTGGTGCCAGATGGCGGCCGAGGCGCAGAAGGTGCAGCGGTAGGGGCAGCCCCGGCTGCCCAGCAGATAGCCGCCCTTCACCCAGGCCGGGAAGCGCTGGCCGTCCAGCAACAGCTCGCGGTTGACCAGTGGCAGGGCGTCCAGGTCCTCGATGAATTTATAGTCATGGTTGATGCGCGCCTGGCCGCCCTCGCGCCAGCCCAGGCCGGGGATGGACTTGTAGTCCTCGTCGCCGGCCCTTAGCGACTGGCACAGCCGGGTCAGGGCAAACTCGCCCTCGCCACGGATGATGAAGTCCACCTCGGGCCGGGCCATGACCTGGTCGGGCAGCACCGTGACGTGGGGGCCGCCCAGGATGGTGCGGCAGCCCGGCAGCACCTCCTTGGCCAGGGCCAGGGTCCTTAGCACCATGGGGTAGGCGGCGGTGGTGGCGTAGACCCCCACCAGGTCTGGCCGGTGCTCCTCCAGGCAGGCGCGCACCTCTTGCCAGATGAAGTGCTGGCCGTCATTCACCCGCTGGGCCAATTGCCCGTGGGCCCGCACCCGGCTCATGAGGTCGTCGCCGGCCGGGCTCTGGGGGTCGCCCAGGCCGTGGTCGGCGTTGTAGATACGCGCCCAGAAACCGGCCTGCTCCAGCATGGTGGCCAGGTAGCCCAGACCCACGGGGAAATCGCCCACCGCGGCGTACTTGAAACGCTCGTAGGGTGGATAGATCAGCAATATCTTGTTCATGGCAACCTGAATCCCGGCGGGGCCGGGCCGAGGGGGCAACGGATGAATCGCTGGGCTGGCCCCGGGCGCGTCCGCCCTTTGGCCAGGACGTTGTTCACAGGTTAAACCGCCGGCTGTTGCTTTGCAAGCACCGCCCGCGCCGGCCCAAGGCTGTATTGCCGGGCAGGACGCCTGTCCGCCCCGGCGAGACAAATCCCGCCCCAGCCAGGGGGCCGGCCAGGCCGCTCCGGGGCGGCCAATCACGCAAGCAAGCAAGGCCATTAGGATATTGTTCCCCAGGCCCTTGGTGGCATGCTTGTTGCTCATTATGTGGGCAGCCCCTGTTGCCCGGGAGGCCTTGTGCAAGGCCCCGGGGCTCTCTTTAACCGGAGGCCCGCCCTCGCCGGAGCAGCCGGCCAAGAGGTAAGAGATGACCGAGCACCCAAGTCACAACCGCCTGGATCCGTCGTCCCTGCCGCGCCCCACCCTGCTGGTGGTGGAGGACGACCCCCAGCTCATGGGCATGTTGCAGATCGTCCTGGAGGGCGCCGGCTTTGACGTGGTGCTGGCCGGCGACGGCCGCCAGGCCCTGGACACCCTGGCCCGGGCCCAGCGCGAGGAGGTGCCCGTGGATCTGGTGATGATGGACCTGAACATGCCGGTGATGGACGGCCGCGAGTGCCTACGCCAACTGGGGCACCAGGGCCTGCGGGTGCCGGTGCTCTTGCTCAGCGGCGACCCCCTGGACGACCTGGAGGAAGACCTGCTGGGCCGGGTGGCGGGCCTGTTGCATAAGCCCGTGGGCCTGCGCACCCTGCTGGGCCAGGTGCGCCGCATTCTGGAGCAGGGCGGCCAAGTCGAGTGCCTGGCCCCCCATTAGTCGAGTGCCTCGGCTCCCATAAACGGGCCGGTTGACTTATCACCCGCCCCGGCCCAACCGCCTCCCGCTATAAACTTGTAGAAAAACAAAAAGAACGGGCGGGAGCAATCTCCGCCCGTTCTCTTCCTGTTGGCCACGGCCCCCCAGCGGGAGCCGCCAGAGGTTGGTTGGCACCAGGGACTCAGCCGACCCGGATATGACCCGCGGGGGGCACCCCGCCAACCTGGGGCACCCGGTAGTAGGGCTTCTCCAGGAAGTGGAAGAGCAGCGCGGCCGTGGCCAGGGTGATGAGCCAACTGAGCAGGTAGTGCAGCCCCAGCACGCCCAGGCCCGGCCCTAGGGGGCGCACCACCAACTCGGCCAGGGTGATGCCCCACACGCCGTGGATCAAAAAGGCCGAGTAGCTCACGGTGCCCAGCATGCGCATGGGGCGCAGGTTCAAGAGGCCCTGCAGGCGGCTCAGGCCGCTGAGCAGCGAGGCCACGATCAAGAGGAAGCACAGGTCCACGGTGGAGAAGTAGGCGGCCCATTTCCAGGGGGTGTGCACGATGGCCGCCGCCTGGTAGGTCCAGTACCAGCGGGCGGCATAGAACAGGGCCAGGCCCGGCAGCCAGGCCCAGGCCAGGCGGGGGGCCAGGCGTGGCCACAGGTCCGGGGTGTGGAAGAGCTTGGCCAGGCCCAGGCCCCAGATCAGAGACATGAAGCGGGGCACCGCCGTGGGGCCGAAGAGCCCGGTGAAGTGCTGGCTGTAGAGGGCCACCGCCAAGAGCCAGTAAAAGCCCCAGCCCTGGCTTACCGGCCAGCGGGCCAGCACCACCAGCCAGAACCCGGCCAGGATGTAGAAATAGAGCTGGTAGGTCAGGGCCCACTCCACCACGTTGATATACTCGGTGCCGGGGAACAGGCCCAGGAGCAGCAGATTGTCTATGGCGGTGGGCACGTCCTTGGCCAGCACCGCCACCAGGGGGATGTTCACCACCAGGATCACCGGGAACAGCCGCCACCAGCGGTTGCCCAAAAAGCGCCAGAAGGTGGGGTTCTTGCGCTGGATGGTGGTGTAGATCAGAAAGCCGCTCAGGACAAAGAACAAGTCCACCCCGGGATGGCCAGCGTTTATCATGGAGACTAGGCGGTGGGCAAAGCTGCCCTCGGTCAAGAAGTAGTGGCGGGCCTCGTAGAAGCCGAAGAAGTGCACGTTGAAGATCATGACCAGGGCCCAGCCCCTGAGCCCGTCCATGGCCGTGAAGCGCCCGCCGTTCCGGTGCAGAAAGAAGGCGTCCAGCCGCTCCCGCCAAGATTGTTGGCTCTGCCCCATGCCTCTTACCTCGCCAGCCCGTCCTTGGCTTGATCGCCCGCGCATACCCGGCTTATTATGACCCAATCGCCGGGGATTGCACCATCTCGGCGCCAGATTTGCGGGATGGCCGGCTTGTGGGCTATGATTGGTCCATGACCCTCTTCATCCCCTTTGGCGGAGCGAACATGGCCAAGCAGTGGAAGTGCACCTCCTGCGGCTACTTGCACGCAAGCGCCCATCCCCCTGACGCCTGCCCCCGCTGCGGGGCCTCGCTCTATCAGTTCATCCTCTACGCCCCCCTGCCCACCGAGTTGGAGGCCCACCTGGCCCAGGCCTTTGCCGGCGAGTCCCAGGCATATGTGCGCAACCTGGCCTATGCCAAAAAAGCCG
>JACQYR010000278.1 GCA_016208115.1 Desulfarculus sp. | reverse complement strand
AGCGCCCGGGAGGCCGGGCAAAACCACGCTTTTGCCCGGCCGATCAGCAAGCAAAGCCATGGACGGCTTTGCTTGCATCTCGGTATAGCTGGCCGGGTTCATGGAGTGCACCAGGTAGTAGGCCGCCCAGCAGCCCTGGGCCGCCCGGTACAGGCTCTCGGCGTCCATGACGTCGGCCTGCACCAGCTCCAGGTTGGGGTGGCCAGCCCAGGGGCGGCAGGCCAGCTTGCCCAGCGAGCGGGCGATGGCCCGCACGCGATAACCGGCCTCCAGCAGGCGCGGGGCCAAGCGGCCGCCCACGTAGCCCGTGGCGCCAGTCAGCAGGATGGGCCGGGAGCGCATAAAAGCTAGGCTCTAAGGAAATGGATGAGTAGCCAGGCCTTAGGCGACATGGATGGCCTCGTCCAGCACGCTCTTGCTCCGGGCGGGGTGCAGGGCGCCCCTCTCCACTAGGTCCACCTTTTCCACTCCCAGGATATCCTCCAGCCAGTGTTGCAGGCTAATGAAGGCAAACAGTCCCACGAGGCGCGCGAACTCCACCAACAGGTCTATGTCGCTGGCCGGGCCGGCCTGGCCGCGGGCCGCCGAGCCGAACAGGGCCAGCGAAACCACGCCCCGGGCGCGCAGTCCAGCGGCATGGGCGGCCAGGATGGCGGCGATTTGCTGGCGGTTCATGGACGGCCTCCAGGATGATCTAAGTGTGGGGCAGGTATATCCTGACACGCAAGAGCCAACTATTTGCCAGACTCTTGCCCTCCCCCCAGCCGCATATACGTCACCTGGGCCACGGCCACCAGCTTGCCTTCGTCGTCATGCACGTCCACCGCGCAGGGGCACAGGCTGCGGCCAAACTTGATGACCCGGGCCGTGGCCGTGGCCCCGCTCAGGCAGGGGGCCAGGAAGCGGATGTTCATGTCGGTGGTGGTGATGAGCGCCTCTGGCCCGCTGAGGGTGAGTATGGCAAAGGCCGCCGTGGAGTCGGCGAGCGTCATGAGGATGCCGCCGTGCAGGGAGGCAAAGATGCCGTCCCAGCGTACCTGGCGGGGGATGCGCACCCGGCACTGGCCCGGGGCGAAGGCCACGTCCTCCATGCCCAGGGTGGCGAAGATGGGTATCTGGCTGATGCGCGCCATGATGGCCTGGCGCAGGTCCTGGCCGATGTCCCCTGATGCCTGTTGCATGTCAGAACCCCGCCGCCGGCAAGAGCACCGTGAAGGTGGTGCCCTTGCCCTGCTTGCTCTTGACGTCCAGGCGCCCGCCGGTGGCGCTGACGATGCGGTCGCAGATGGATAGCCCCAGGCCGGTGCCCTGGCCCACGGGCTTGGTGGTGAAGAAGGGGTCGAAGATCAGGGGCAAATGGGCCGCCGGGATGCCGGGGCCGCTGTCCTGGAACTCGATGCGCACCCAGCCCTCCTGCACTCGCGTGCGGATGGTCAGGTGGCCGCCCTTGTCCATGGCCTGGGCGGCGTTCATCACCAGGTTGAGCACCACCTGCTGAAGTTGGTCGCGGTCCATGCGCACCGGCGGCAACTCGCGGGCCAGGTCGCGCTTGATGTCCAGGTTGTGGTGGGCCAGACGCTTGCTGGTGAAGAACATATTCAGCACCGCCTCGATGGCCTGGTTGACCTCGATAGCCTGGCCGGCGTAGGGGCTGGGGCGGGAGTAGTCCAAGAGGTCGCGGATGATGCGGTCAATGCGCTCGGCCTGGGAGGCGATGGCGCGCGCGAACTCCTGGCGCTCGGCCTCGCTGACGCCGTCCTTGGTCAGCAGTTGGGCGTAGCCGCTGACCGCCGACAGCGGGTTGCCGATCTCGTGGGCCACGCCGGCGGCCAGGATGCCCACGCTGGCCAGTTTCTCGGCGTGCATGAGCTGGCGCTCCAGGACGCGGCGGCGGGTGACGTCGCGCAGGATGGCCAGCACCTCGCCGGAGCGCTCCAGGGGGGTGGTGCTGACCAGGGCCAGGAGCGACTGGCCGCCGTCGGACTTGAGCTCCAGCTCCTCGGAGAGCCGCTGGCGCTCCTTGAGGATCAGGCTGGCCCGGGTCTGGTCGCTGAACAGGCTGGCCAGCTCGCGGCCCAGGAGGCCCTGGGGGTCCAGGCCCAGGTCGCTGGCGGCCTGGTTGGCGTAGGTGATGCGCCCGTCGGGGCCGGCGATGAGTATTAAGTCTCCGGCGGTGTCCAAGAGGTGCTGGAGATACTCGCGGGCCTGATGGGCGTCCAGCTCGCTGGCCAGGAGGCGCTCGTTGATCTCGCCCAGTTGGTCAATCAGGCGCACGTTGACCATGGCCGCGGCGGCGTGGTCGCAGATGATGGTCAGGGTGCGGGTGTGCTCCTCGCCGAAGGCCTCGGGCGTGCGGCTGATAAGCAGCATGGCCCCCAGTATCTGCTGGCGGGCCACCAGGGGCAGCACCAGAAGCGAGCGGGCGTCCGAGGGCAGGTCCGGCGGCCAGGGCCGGGGTAGGCCCTCGGTCAGGGCCGGCAGGATGAGGATGCGCCCCTGGGCCACGGCGGCCCCCACCGGCCCCACGCCCAAGGGCACGCACTGCGCGGCCGTGGGCCGGCTCAAGGCGCGGGCCGCCTCCCAGTCGCGGTCCATCAGCGCCGCCGGGCACAGTGTGGTCATCTCGGGGTCGGTGAGCAGCAGGCAGACGAAATCGGCCGGCAGCTCGCCTATGACCACCTCCACCAGGCCGCTGGCCAGGCCCGAGAGGTCCTGGGCCTGCCGGAGCACGTCGGAGACCCGGCGGATCAACGACAGCTCCTCCACCTTGGCGTCGAACTCGGCGTAGATGCGCGCCAGGGTCTCCTTGTAGGTGGCCAGGGCCGCCTCCTGCTCGCGGGCCAAGGCCCGGAGTTCCTGGACGTCCTTTTGCTCCAGGGGATCGTTGGCCACGGCTAGGCCCGGGCCGGAGGGCGGATGAGAGGGCGCGGCGGGCAAGAGGCGGCATCCATGGGCTATGGTTCCCCCGGGAGTGGCAAAGGAGGTATGATTCATACTAGCCGAGGCCAGGGAGCGGTTCAAGGGCCGCGCGGGGGAGTGCGTCAAGCCAGGCGATTGCCACCACCACGCGAGAGGAGCGGGCATGGGTGCCAAGGAGGACTTCAGTACGCCGGTCCGCCCCCAGCCCGGCCCAGCCCCGGCCCGGCCGGGCGCGGCGGGCCTGCTCTTGCACGTGGCCAAGAACTTTCGCCTGGCCCAGAGCGAGGCCGACCTCTGCGCACGGGTAACCGAGGCCCTGGCACACAAGCTGGGCTACCGCCGTGCCCTGCTCCTGCTCAAGGACGGCGCCGGTCTGCGCCCCTGCTCCCTGCACTGGCCCGGCGGCGACGCCCCCGCCCTGCTGGCCGCCCTGCAGGCCCACCCCCCCAGCCTGCGCGCCGGCGCCATGGTCTACGAAAGCTTCGCCCTGGGCCGGGCCTTGCCGCTCAGCGTGGGCCAGGATGAGTTCTTCAACCCCCAGGTGGACCGCCTGTGGGGCCTGGGCCGCGAGTTGGCCCTGGCGCCCCTGTTCAGCGAGCGGGAGTTCCTGGGCGCCCTGGCCGCCGAGCGTCCGGAGGGCCAGGCCGGCCCCTGGGTCGAGGAGGACTTGAACCTCCTGGAGGCCGTGGCCACCCTGGCCGGGGCCTTGCTGGGCAGCCTGCGCCTCTACGGCGAGTTGGAGCGCAAGAACCGGGAGATGGAGATTCACCTGCGCGAGCTGACCGTGGTCAGCGAGCTGACCCGTATCCTCAACCGGGCCAAGGAGCCGGCGGAGATGGCCCGCCAGATGCTGCTACTGCTGGCCCATGCCCTGGAGGCTGACTTCGGGTTCCTGTTTTGGTTCAACTTCAAGGCTAGCGAGCTGCGCCTGGTGGGCAGCCATGGCTTGGGGCCGGAGTTGCAAGGGGCCTGGGAAATCCTGCCAAGGATGGACCCTCGCCTGCTGGACTCCCTGGCCGGCCAAGATGACCCGGCGCCGAGCGGCGAGGAGCTGCGCGGCCTGCTGCCGGGGCTTGAAGGGCCGGCCCTGCTCAGGGTGATCGCCACCCGCCAGCGGGCCATGGGCCTGTGGGGCCTGGGCCGCTGGGACCAACTGCGGCCCTTCGCCAGCGGCGAGGAGAGGGTGCTGGCCACCGCCGACGAGCAGATGACCGTGGCCTTGAACTCCATGCGCCTGCGCCTGGTGGCCGCCACCGACTCCCTCACGGGCCTGTTCACCCGCGCCCATTTCATGGAGGCCCTGGAGCAAGAGATACGCCTGGCCCGCTTCCTGGGCCATCCCCTGGGGTTGTTGCTCATTGACGCCGACAACTTCAAGGCCATCAACGACAATCACGGCCACCAGGCCGGCGACCAGGTGCTCTCGGCCCTGGGCCGCGCGCTCCAGGCCTGCACCCGCGGCGGCGACATCTGCGCCCGCATCGGCGGCGAGGAGTTCGCGGTGATCCTGCCCCGCTGCGACCTGGAGGCCGCCGGCGCCGCCGCCGAGAAGATACGCGCCCAGGTGGCCGGGCAGGTGACCACCTACCGGGGCCGCTCCCTGTCCGTCACCGTGAGCCTGGGGGTGGCCCTGCTGGACCCAGGGCAGCCCCTAAGCCGCGACGAACTGATCCGCCGCGCCGACCAGGCCCTGTACCGGGCCAAGCGCGGCGGCCGCGACCGCGTGGAAACCTTCTCTCCCGGCCAGGACGACGCGGCCTGGGGCTCCCTCTCCTAGCCGCGAGCCGCGGCGGGCAGATATGAGTCGGTAGCGGCCGCCGTCGTGGCCAGCCCTGGCGGCTCCCGCCGCGGGGTTCATCCTGAGATTGTTTTTTTGGGGTGGCCTGCACAACTGGTTGTCCAGGCCGCGTGGCGACAAGAGGCCAGGGGCACGGTTTGCCCGGCGGTCAATGCTGGCCCGCCGGGCAAGTCCCTCAACCCAGGGGAGCGCCGGCCCGCTTGAACTCGGCCTCACTTGGGGCTGGGCGGGCGCTCGGGCGGGCCGGGGGGCGGCGGCAGCTCGGCCTCCAGGGGCTTGAGCGGCAGGGTGAGCAGAAAGGTGGCCCCGGCCTTGTGGCGGCCCTCGGCGCGCAGGTCGCCCTGGTGCTCGCTGGCGATGCGCTTGGCGATGGCCAGGTTCATGCCCACGGCGTCGGCCTTGGTGCTGAACAGGGGCTCGAAGAGGTAGGGCAGGTCGTGGGGAGATATGCCCTGGCCGGTGTCGCTGACGCTGACCACCGCCACCTCCTGGTCGCCGGCCAGGCCCAGGGTCAGGCGGCCGCCCTGGGGCATGGCCTCCAGGGCGTTGTCCAGCATGACGCCCAGGGCCTTTTCAACCAGTCCAAAGCACCACGTTGAGCTGTTGTAGAGCAGTTAGCGTACATCCAGTCCATACCGTTTTCAGCTACTAATGGCATAAAAGATTGAGTCAACTCTT
>JACQYR010000282.1 GCA_016208115.1 Desulfarculus sp. | reverse complement strand
GCGGTGCTGGCCATCTTCATCGGCCTGACCTTCCTGGACCTGGCCTTCCGGGCGCCGGGGCAATCATGAACCAGCAGGCGGTCAACGCGGTCCTGAGCGTGGACCGCGCCTTTTTGTTCATCTTCGGAGTATCGGCGGCCATCCTGGTGCTCATCACCCTGGCCACCGTCTACTTCGTCATCCGCTATAGCCGCCAGCGCCACCCCGTGCCGGCCGACTTCGATCACAACCTCTTGGCCGAGATCATCTGGACGGTCATACCCACCCTCTTGGTGCTGGCCATGTTTTTCTACGGCTGGCAGAGCTTCAGCGCCCTGCGCGGCATGCCCGAGGGGGCCTTGGAGGTGAAGGTCTTGGCCCGCCAATGGTCCTGGTCCTTCGAGTACGCGGGCGGCCGCCGGAGCCCGGAGCTGTATGTCCCCGTGGGCCGGCCGGTCAGGCTGGCCATCACCTCCGCCGACGTGATCCACGGCTTCTACGTGCCGGCCTTCCGGGTCAAGATGGACGCCGTGCCGGGCCTGACCACCCAGGCTTGGCTGCGGGCCGACCAGCCCGGCGATTACGATATATACTGCTCGGTGTATTGCGGCCTGGAGCACGCCAAGATGCTCTCGCGGGTGCGCGCCGTCAACCCAGAGGACTTCGAGCGCTGGCTGACCCAGGAGCCCGACCTCATGGAGGGGGCCAAGATCGCCCAACGCGAGGGCTGCCTGGGCTGCCACTCCACCGACGGCAGCCTGCTGGTGGGTCCCAGCTTCAAGGGCCTCTTTGGCCACCAGACCACGGTGCTGGACCAGGGACGGCCGGTGGAGGTGCGGGTGGACGCCGAATTCGTCAGGCAGGTGCTGGCCGACCCCACCCGCCGCCCCACCCAGGGCTTCCCGCCGGTGATGCCGGCTTATCCCCATCTCACCCCTGAACAGACCGCCGCCCTGGTGGAATACCTCAAGTCCCTGGGCCACGAGGAGCACCAGCCTTGATCGCCGACCTGGCCAGGCTGACGCGGGCGCGGCTGGGTCTGCTGGCCGCCGCCGGGGCCATGGCCGGCCACTTGCTCTGGCGGCCCCGGCCCAGCCTGGGCCTGCTGCTCACGGCGGCGGGGGCCTGGCTGCTGGCCGCGGGCTACTCGGCCCTCAACCAGGCGCAGGAGCGTCAGCGGGACGGGGTCATGGGGCGCACCCGCGACCGGCCTCTACCAGCCGGCCGCCTGGGCCTGGGGCCGGCCTTGGCCCTGGCCCTGGTTTGCCTGATTTTGGCCCTGGCCCTGCTTCGGGCCGTGGGCGGATGGGGGCCGCCGCTTTTGGGCCTGGCGGTGGTGAGCCTCTACAACGGCCTGTACACCCCTCTCAAGGGCCGCACGCCCTTGGCCCTGCTGCTGGGCGCCGGGGCCGGGGCCATGCCACCGTTGTTGGGCTGGCTGGCCGCCGGTGGGCCGCTCCTGGACCCGCGAGCGCTCTTGGTGGCCGGGGTGTTCTACTGCTGGCAGGTGCCCCACTTCGCCCTGCTGGCCAGACTGCGCGCCGACGACTACCAGGCCGCCGGCCTGCCCCTGGCGGGCCTGGCGCGAACCGGGGGCTGGGGACGCTGGCCGCTGTTGGTCTGGCTGATGGCCTACGGCACGGCCCTGGCCCTGGTGCCGGCCTTGGGCCTGGTGACCACGCCAGCGGCCAAGCTCTGCCTGGCCGTCCTGGCCCTGGGTCTGGGCCTGGGCGGGGTCTGGATCGTGCGCCGTGAGCAACTGGGACTGCGCCTGGTCAACGCCTCCCTGGCCCTGTTCCTGGCCTGCCTCATGGCCGATGCCCTCTGGCGGGGGATTTGAGGCCGGTGGCCTGGCCGCGCCCCTAGCGGCGGTCGGGGTCGTGGCTGAGCCGGTGCAGGGTGAAGGGCCGGGGGTGGATAGGCACGCCGTCGGGGGACGGCGGGAAGATGGGCGTGAGCCGCAGGGTGTTGTCGCCCACGAACTCGTAGCGCATGACGTTGCCGCCAAAGGCCTGGCTCAGGCCGGTGAGGTTGAAATCCATCTCACCCACGAACACGCCGTTGACCGTGAAGCCTTCCACAAAGAAGTTGCTGAAGTCCGGGGTGCGGGAGGTCTCCAGTATCCTCTCGCTGGCCCGCACCGTCAGGGGAGCAGCATAGCTGCCCGAGTACAGGAACACCACCGTATCGGACCGGGTGCCCCCGGCCCTCTGCCGCTTGATGGTGACGGTGGTGCCCGCCACCGAGTGCTCCATGGCGTGCAAGCGGGCGTCGCCGGTGGTGCGAAACGCGTAGATCATGCTGCCGTGGATACTCAGGCAGTGGCCGCCCACCGGCTCCAGCACCGAGGTCAGGTAATCGCGCAAGCTGTCCATGTCGGGACGCCATTGCCCGTTGAGCCGGTCGCCCGGCTGCACGGCCCGCGGGCCGTCGGCCCAGGCCTGCCCCGTCCAGATCAGGACCAAGGCCAGCAGCGCCATCGCCAGCACACCCCTCAGCCACCCCCGGCCCCGAGCGGTCATCATCGCGCGCCTACCCGTCATGTTCGTTCTCCCTGGGGCTCTTGTTTAACCCACCGAGCCCTTGCCATGGCCTTTGACGTTGAACATGGCCTGGTCGGCCAAGGCCAAGAGCCCGCGTAGGTCCAAGGCGTCTTGGGGAAAGGCCGCTACGCCCAGGCTGGCTTGCAAGCTGACCTGCAATCCCCGGCTGGTCAGATAGGCGGTGGAGCACAAGCGCTGGTTAATTTCGCCGGCCTTGGCCAGGGCCTGCTCCCGGCTGGCCCCGGGCAGCACCACCACGAATTCGTCGCCGCCATAGCTGACGCCGTAGGCCGGCTCGGCCAGGCAACCGCGGATGGTCTGGGCCACCTCCTGCAAAACCTGGCTGCCCATGAGGTGACCGTGGGTGTCCACCACTCGCTTGAAATCGTCCAGGTCCAGGAATATCAGGGCAAAGGGCTGACCGGCGGCCACCAGCTCTTGCAGGGATTGATACATATGGCGGGTGTTGAACAGGCCGGTGAGGTCGTCGTGGATGGACAGGTCGTGGATGCGCTGATAACGCCGGGCGTTCTCGGCGGCGATGGCCACGAAATCGGCCACGGTGTTGAGCATCTCCTTGACCGACTCGTCCAGGCTGCGGGGATTGACCACCTCGATGGCCCCCAGGGCCTTGCCCGCGAAGATCAGCGGCGCGCACATGATGGATTGGGTGCGAAAACCCGCCACCTGGTCCACCAGAGGAAAAAAGCACTGGCAGCGGCCCACGTCCTCCACCACCAAGGTTTTCTGTTGCAGCACCGCCTGCCCAGCCACGCCCTGGCCCACCTCCAGCCGGATGTCCTTGACCAGCTCCCGGTCCAGGCCCACGGTCACCTCGAAGCGCAACTGGTTGCTCTGCTCATCCAGGAGCAACAGCGACCAGTTGTCGGCCGGCAAGAGGGCCGACACCTTGTCCAGCAGGGCCGCCAGCAGGCGCGGCGGCTCCAGTTGGGAGGTGAGCGCCTTGCCCAACTCCAGGCAGGCCCAAAGCTCTTTTTTTGACAACTGCCCCGAGGATGTCATTGCCCGCTCCTTGCCCAAAACATCATGAAGCGCTTGTCAAGTCCACGGGAGGCCGCCCTGGGACACGCCTCGCCGCCTCCCCGGGGCGAACTCGGTAACATCATAGCATGCTCGCGGAGACTCAGGATGGCTGGGGCGCCTCGGAGGTCCAGTCCTCCTGCAAGGTCTCGAAGCTGCCCACGGGCAGGCCCAGCTCGCGGGCCTTGAGCACCCGGCGCAGAAGCCGGCGCTTGGCGTTGCGCGGCAGCTCGGGCAGGAACTCCACCTCGCGCAAGGGCAGGTCCGGGGATATCTCGGCCCGGGCCAGGGCCTTGAGCACTTCTTTAAGCTCCCACACGCCCTTGTGCCCCTGGCGCAGCACCACGAAGGCCTTGAACCAGGGCGCGCCCTCGGCCGGGGGCAGGATCACCGCGCACTCGGCCACCCCTGGGTGGTGGCTGAGCGCGCGCTCCACCTCGTAGGGTCCCACCAGACGGCCTCGCACCCGCAGGATGTCGTCCTTGCGGCCGTGCAGGTAGTAATAGCCGTCCTCGTCGGTGGTGGCCAGATCGCCGCTCAGATACCAGCCCTGGCGGAAGAAGCCCTCCTCGCGGCCGGCCTCGCCCCACAGGCCCGAGAACATGGCCGGCCAGCCGGGCTGGAAGGCCAGCTCGCCCAAGGTGAGCAGGGGCTGGCTCTGGCCTTGGCCGTCCACCACCGCCGCTTGGATGCCCGGCACCGGCAGCCCGGCCGAGCCCAGCTTGATGTCGGTGCCGGGAAAGTGGGCCAGGGCGATCATGCCCATCTCGGCGCTCCACCAGGTATCGTGGATGTGGCGGTTGAAGTTGTTACGGAACCAAAAAAAGTTCTTGGGCGGCAGGGAGCGGCCCACCGTGGCCACGTGCCCCAGGCCGGTGAGGTTGTAGCGCTTGACCAGGTCATCGCCGGCCTGCTTAAGAAGTTCGATCACTCCGGGGCGGGTGTACCAGGTGGTGGGGCGGTGGCGCTCCAGGGCGCGGTACCAGGCGGCGGGGCTGAACTCGTCGCCGATCAGGAGCACCGCCGAGCCGCACAGCCAGGGCGCCAGCCCGCCGTAGACCGTGGAGGTGACCCAGCCGGGCAGGCCGTCGGTCCAGCACAGGCTGCCCGGCCCCAAATCCAGCACGTAGCGGCCGGTCATCAGCAGGCCCACCATGCCGCCGTGGGTGTGCACGGCCCCCCGGGGCGGGCCGTCGCCGCCGGAGGTGAAGACCAGATACAGCGGATGGCTGGACTCCACCCAGTGGGTGGCGAACTCCGTGGGCTGGGCCGGCAGGAGGCGGGGCACCAATTCCTCCCGGTGGTGCAGGCCGGGCAATCCGCCTTCGGTCAAGAGCAGCACCGCCTCGTAGGGCAAGGCCTCGCCCGGCAGCCGCCGGGCCAGCCAGGGGGTGGTCACCAGGACCTTGGGATCCACCCGGGCCATGAGCCGGTAAAGCTCGTGGGGCGTGAGGTCCGGCGGCAGGGCGCAGAAGACGGCCCCCAGGCGGGCGGCGGCCAGCACCGCCAGGTGCAGCTCGGGACGCGGGGGTAGGAGCACGGCCAGGCGGTCGCCGGCAGTGAGGCCCAGGCCGGCCAGCATGTTGGCCCATTGGCAGGAAAGGTCCTTGACCTGCCGGAAGGTATAGCTGCTCACCTCGCCGCTACGCTCGTAGATCAGGGCGGTCTGTTCGGGCATCTGGCCGGGTTCGGCCCAGCGGTCTATGGCCTCCTGCACCAGGTTGTATTGGCCGGTGTGCTGCCAGGTGAACTCCTGGAAGAGTTTCTCCCAGCGGAAATTGATGTAGGCCTCCTGGTAGGAGCCCAGGCGGGAGGTGCGGTCCTCGGCGCGAATGCGGGTGCGTATCACATCATGCCTCCCATCCACACGCCGTAGGGGCCGTGGATATGGCGGGCCTTGTTGGCCAGGGCCCGTCCCCGGAAGCTGTCGGCCTGGGCCAGGATGTCCTCGCCATAACCCGGCTGCAAGAGCGCCAGCAGGCTCTGGCGCAGCGAGGCCGTCAGCGCCTCGTGGCTGTAGCCGCCCTCCAGGGCCAGGAGGAGCGGTATGCCCTTCATGGGTCCCAGGCGGCGCACCAGGCTTCCTAAGCCGGCGAAGGCCATCTCGCTGAACTGGGTGTTGCCCAGGGGGTCGTCCTTGTGGGCATCAAAGCCGGCGGCCACCATGATGAGCTGGGGGTCATAGCCCTCCACCACCTGGGGCAGTATCTCGCGGTATGGTGCCCCGGCGGGCGCACCAGGGCCAAGCACATGGCGCACTGGCCGGTCAAAAGCGCCTCCAGGGCCTTGAGGCAGCCGCCCACGGCCAGCCAGGCGGCCTGGCAGGAATGAGCGCTGGAAGGGGTGTCGGAGGTGAGGTTGGTAAAGGCCCGCCGGGCCGTGGAGAGCACCAACTGCACATAGGCCGGCGAGTGCACCAGCTCGATCTGCTCCAGGCTGGCGGGCGTGGGCGCCAGGCTCAAAAAACGGCCGCTGAATTCCTGGTCCAACATTTGGTGCAGGCTGGTCAGGCGCCCCGGGTCTTCGGGGTGGCCCAGGCCGGTCTTGTGCTCCAGGTATTCGGGGTCCCGCACGATGCCCAGACTGAGGTCCATGGCCCCCCCTGCCTTGTGTTGCCCACAGGCGTTACTGTGCAAAGATGGTGACACAACCCGCCCCAACCTGGCAAGCCCGGTTTGCCATGGTGATATGCGGAAGATGAAGCCTGCCCCAGCCGGCTGGCGCGGCATCGCCCCTTGCGCAAGGTTGCCAAATCCTGGCCTTGGCGCCAAGGCTTTGCTATGCTTAAAAGTCCAGAAAACGCCCGCCGCCTAGGACGCCGGGCAAGGAGAGCACCATGGCAGTACACCCCCTGGCCGGCCAGCCGGCCCCCCCTTCCCTGCTTATAAACGTCCCCCGGCTGGTTAGCGCCTATTACACCCTGGAACCGGAAGCCGACGACCCGGCCCAGGCGGTGGCCTTCGGCACCAGCGGCCACCGGGGCACCTCCCTGGAGGGCAGCTTCAACCAGGCCCACATCCTGGCCATCGTGCAGGCCGTCCGCGAGCAGCGCCACGGCCGGGGCATTGATGGGCCACTGTTCATGGGCATGGACACCCACGCCCTCTCGGAGCCGGCCCTGTACAGCGCCCTGGAGGTGCTGGCGGCGGGCGGCGTGCTGACCATGATCCAGGCTGGCCGGGGCTACACCCCCACGCCGGTGATCTCCCACGCCATCCTCACCCACAACCGGGGCAGGAGTGAACACCTGGCCGACGGGCTGGTCATCACCCCCTCGCATAACCCGCCGGGCGACGGCGGCATCAAGTACAACCCGCCCAGCGGCGGGCCGGCCGACACCGCCACCACGGCGGCCATCGAGAAGCGGGCCAATGAGATCCTGCGGGGCGGCTGCCGGGAGGTCAAACGCCTGCCCCTGGCCCGGGCGCTCAAGGCCGACACCACCCGGGAATACGATTTCATCGAGCCCTACGTGGCCGACCTGGCCCAGGTGGTGGACATGGGATCCATCGCCCGGGCGGGGCTCAAGATCGGCGTGGACCCCCTGGGCGGCTCGGGCCTGGCCCTGTGGGAGCCCATGGCCCGGCGCTACGGCCTGGACCTGGAGGTGGTCAACAATCGCGTTGATCCCACCTTCTCCTTCATGACCGTGGACAAGGACGGCAAGATCCGCATGGACTGCTCCTCGCCCTATGCCATGGCCGGGCTCATCGCCCACAAGGGGCGTTTCGACATCGCCTTTGGCAACGACCCCGACTACGACCGCCACGGCATCGTCACCCGCCAGGCCGGCCTGCTCAACCCCAACCACTACCTGGCGGCGGCGGTGTGGTACCTGTTCCAGAACCGGCCCGGCTGGTCGCCGGCGGCCAAGGTGGGCAAGACCGTGGTCTCCAGTTCCATGATAGACCGCGTGGCCGCCCATCTGGGGCGGGGCCTATGCGAGGTGCCCGTCGGCTTC
>JACQYR010000281.1 GCA_016208115.1 Desulfarculus sp. | reverse complement strand
GGGCCGGCACGGCTGGTCGAGCCACTTAGGGAGATTTTGCATATCTAGCAGGGGACGCGGGCCATGGCTCTCATCGTGCAAAAATACGGCGGCACCTCGGTGGGCGACATCGAGCGCATCAAGAACGTGGCCAAGAAGGTCAAGGCCCGGGTGGACCAGGGCCACCAGTTGGTGGTGGTGCTCTCGGCCATGGCCGGGGTGACCAACTCGCTGATCGCCCTGGCCGGCGAGATTTCCAAGGACCCCGACCCCCGCGAGCTGGACGTGCTCCTGACCACCGGCGAGCAGCAGTCGGTGGCCCTGTTCTGCATGGCCGCCCGCGAGATGGGCATGCCGGCCCGCTCGCTCATGGGCTTCCAGGCCGCCATCCTCACCGACCGCATGTTCGGCCGGGCGCGCATCAACTTCGTGGAGACCCGGCGCATCCACGAGCTGCTGGACAAGGGCCGCCTGGTGGTGGTGGCCGGCTTCCAGGGCGTGGACGAGGACACCGGCGACATCACCACCCTGGGCCGGGGCGGCTCCGACACCACCGCCGTGGCCCTGGCCGCGGCCCTGCACGCCGAGGTCTGCGAAATCTACACCGACGTGGAGGGCGTCTTCACCACCGATCCCAACGTGGAGCCCAAGGCCCGCAAGCTAAAGCAGGTCTGCTACGAGGAGATGCTGGAGATGGCCTCCCTGGGGGCCAAGGTGCTGGACATCCGCTCCGTGGCCCTGGCCGCCAAGTTCGGCGTGCGCGTGCACGTGCGCTCCACCTTCACCGACCGGGAGGGTACCATGGTCATTCCCGAGGATCATATTGACGAAAAGCTGATGGTCAGCGGCGTGGCCTACAACAAGAACGAGGCCCGCATCAAGGTGCGCGGCGTGCCCGACCAGCCCGGCGTGGCCAGCAAGCTCTTCACGCCCATCAGCCAGGCCGGCATCGTGGTGGACGTCATCATCCAGAACACCAGCGCCGACGGCATCACCGACCTGACCTTCACGGTGCCCAAGACCGACTACCAGCGCGCCATGGAACTGGTGCAAAAGGTGGCCGGCCAGATCGGCGCCCGGGCCGTGCGCGGCGACACCGACATCGCCAAGGTCTCCATCATCGGCATAGGCATGCGCAACCACTCCGGCGTGGCCACCAAGATGTTCGAGACCTTGGCCCGCGAGAACATCAACATCCAGATGATAAACACCAGCGAGATCAAGATTTCCTGCGTCATCGAGGAAAAATACACCGAGTTGGCCGTGCGCGCCCTGCACGAGGCCTTCGGCCTGGCCCAGCAGAACGAGCCCGAGGCCGAGGAGGTTTCTCGGGGCTAGAGCAAGTCAAAGCCTGCCCGGCCTTCGAGCTGGGGTGGTTTATTCCCTCTCATCCGGTCCCCGCCAAGAGGGCAAAAAGCCAAGCGGCTCTTTTTTGCGCCCCGCCTCGCCGCCCGGCCATACCAGCCCCTGCCGTTGCCCAAGGCCGGCGCGGGCAGGCCTGGCCGCGGGCACGATGGCTGGGTACCCCAGACCCACGTGGCAAGGCCCCATGCTCTCCCTAGCCAGGCCCTGCCGGCGAGTTAAGAATGGCCGGGCTAGAGGCGGGGCACGGGGGCTTGGGGGAGAACAAACCCAAGGCTGCTGGCCGCGGATGGCCGTTGGGCCAGTCTTCCCACCGGGTTCTCTTTCCGCCGCACAACCGATGGTGACAAAGCCCCGGCGGGGGTCTATACTTCAACTCATGAGTCTCCGCGAGTCCCATAGCGCCCTGGGCGCCGTCGTTAAGCCGCAGCCGGCCCAGGTGGTCTGCGCGGCCGCTTCCTATATCAGCACCCTAATTCGAATTTAACCCAGGGCCGGCGCGCAGCCGCCTTTCGCCCTGCGTGTCCGGCCAGGTCCCCCCCAACCCAGGGGGCGGGCTGCGTTGTTTTTTGCCCCCGGGAAGGGGCTGAAAGGAGAGGCCGGAGATGGCCAGCAACCAAAGCCAGCGGGTGGAGGTCTACGACACCACTCTGCGCGACGGCACCCAGGCCGAGGGCCTGGCCCTGTCGGTGGAGGACAAACTGCGGGTGGCTCGCCAATTGGACCGCCTGGGGCTGACTTATCTGGAAGGCGGCTGGCCGGGCAGCAACCCCCGCGACCGCGAGTTCTTCGCCGCCCTGCCCACCCTGGGGCTCAAGCGCATCCAGGTGGCCGCCTTTGGCTCCACCCACCACCCCAGCCGCACGCCCGAGGGCGACGCCAACCTGGCCGAGCTCTTGGCCGCCGGCACCGAGATCATCACCCTGGTGGGCAAGTCCTCCCTGCGCCACGTGCAGTCTCAGCTCCAGATCGCCCCCGAGCGCAACCTGGCCATGGCCGCCGACTCGGTGGCCTACTTGCGCCAGAAGGGCCGGCGGGTCTTCTTCGACGCCGAGCACTTCTTCGACGGCTTCAAGGAAGACCCGGAATACACCCTGGCCGTGCTGGCCGCCGCCGCCCAGGCCGGGGCCGAGGCCCTGGTGCTCTGCGACACCAACGGCGGCTCTCTGCCCGAGTTCGTGGCCGCCGCCACGGCCAGGGTAAAGGAGGCCCACCCCGGCCTGACCATCGGCATCCACACCCACAACGACGCCGAGTTGGCCGTGGCCAACACTTTAGCCGCCGTGTCCGCCGGCGCCCGCCAGGTGCAGGGCACCCTGGGCGGCTTCGGCGAGCGTTGCGGCAACGCCAACCTGTGCTCGCTCATCCCCAACCTGCAACTCAAGCTGGGCTATGAGTGCCTGGAGCCGGCGCGTCTGCAACTCTTGAGCGAGACCGCCCGCCTGGTGCACGAGCTGGCCAACCTGCCGCCCCACCGCTTCGCGCCCTACGTGGGCAAGAGCGCCTTCTCCCACAAGGGCGGCCTGCACATCAGTGCCGTGGAAAAGGACCCCGCCCTTTACGAGCACGTCAGCCCCGAGGCCGTGGGCAACGTGCGCCGTTTTCTGGTCAGCGACCTCTCGGGCCGGGCGGCCATCCTCAATAAGGCCAAGGAGTGGGGCTTGGACCTCTCGGCCGACGACCCCGAGGTCAAGGCCATCCTGGCCAATCTCAAGGCCCGCGAGAACGAGGGCTACCAGTACGAGGGCGCCGAGGCCAGCTTTGAGCTGTTGATGAACCGGGCCATGGGCCGCCACCAGCGCTACTTCGAGCTGGTGGGCTTTCGCGTGATGAACTTCAAGGACGCCGAGGGCGAGCTGCCCCGGGCCGAGGCCACGGTGCGGGTGCGCGTGGGCGGCCTGGAGGAGCACACGGCGGCCATGGGCCACGGCCCGGTCAACGCCCTGGACCGCGCCATCAGAAAGGCCCTGGTGCGCTTCTTCCCGCGCCTGAACGAGGTGCGCCTGGTGGATTACAAGGTGCGGGTGCTCAGTGGCGCCGACGGCACCGGCGCCCGGGTGCGGGTGCTCATCGAGAGCAGCGACGGCGTCTCCAGTTGGGGCACCGTGGGCGTGTCCTTCGACGTGCTGGAGGCCTCCTACCAGGCCCTGGGCGACTCCATCAGGTACAAGCTGTTCAAGGACCAGCAGGTGTAGCCAAGTGCCTTGGCGGGCATAACGGGTCGGGCGTGGTGGTCATCCTGGCCAGCCCTGCCGGCTCCCGGTGCAGGTTAGGTTGAATAATGGAGAGGGGAGGGGGGCGGCTTGCCGGGGGGCGGGGGAATGATGTAGGTTGGACGGAAGGGACCGCCGCGCCAAAGACCAAGAGAGGCTGGTTGGGCATAATGGAGCAGGACGTCAACAGCCAGGGACAAGGGCACGCCGTGGTGCATGCCCTGGCCGCCCTGCGCCCCGAGTTGGCGCGGCGCTTCAGCGTCAAGCGCATCGGCGTGTTCGGCTCCTGCGCCCGGGGCGAGGCCGGCCCGCAAAGTGACGTGGACATCATCGTGGACCTGGCCGAGCCCACCTTTGACCACTACATGGACCTGAAATTTTTCTTGGAAGAGACTCTGCAACGCCGGGTGGATTTGGTGCTGGCCGACACGGTCAAGCCCCGCCTGCGGCCCATCATCGAGCGCGAGGCGGTCTATGCCTAGGGACCCTGGCCTGTACCTGGACGACATCCTGGAGGCCACGGGCCACATCCGCGACTACACCACGGGCATGGATTACTCGGCCTTTGCCAAGGACAAGAAAACCCAGGACGCCGTGGTGCGTAACCTGGAGATTATTGGCGAGGCCGCCGGCCGGCTGCCAGATGCGTTGCGGGAGGCTGCACCAGAGGTGCAATGGCGCAAGATCATCGGTCTGCGCAATATCTTGGCTCATGAATACTTCGGGGTCAGCCTGCCGGTGATCTGGGACGTGGTGCAAAGCAAGCTGGCTTCGTTGGAGACAACTTGCCGCGCCCTGCTGCGCCTTGGTCCAAACCAATGAAGGCCGGCAGGGCCGGTTAGAGCATCCCAACCCGCCACGACACGCATCTCCAGCCAGATTCCCCTGCCCACGCCCTCCATTGCCCGCTTCCTTGTTGGAAATAACGCCAGCCCGCCGCCGCCCCCCTACCCCCTAAACTCCTCCACCGGGCCGGCGCCCTCGCGCAGAATCTCGGGCGTGTCATCCACCAGGCTGATGACGCTACTGGGCTTGCCCGGCACCGGCCCGCCGTCCACGATCAGGTCCAACTGGTTGCCCAGGAGGTCCTCCACCTCCCAGGCGTGCAGGAGCATGCGCCCCTCGGGGTCGCTGGCGCTGGTGGAGAGCAGGGGGTGCCCCAGCCCCTGGGCCAGGGCCAGGGGGATGGGGTGGTCGGGCACGCGGATGCCGGCGGTCTTGCGCCGGGTGAGCATCATCTTGGGCACCTCGCGGGAGCCCTCCAGCACGAAGGTGTAGGGGCCGGGCAGGAGCCGGCGCAGGGTCTTGTAGGCGTAGTTGGTCACTCGGGCATACTGCGACACATCCTTGAGGTCCGGGCAGATGAAGGAGAAGGGCTTGCTCTCGGGTTGGCGCTTGATCTGGTGCACGCGCTTGATGGCCCGCTTGTTGAAGATGTCGCAGCCCAGGCCGTAGACCGTGTCCGTGGGATAGGCCACCACCCCGCCGTCGGCCAGCACCTGCACCACCCGGGCGATGAGCCGGGGCTGGGGGTTCTGGGGGTTGATGGTCAGGATCATGGCGGCTATCTCCCTTATCCCTAGATGCAATCAAAGCCATCCATGGCTTTGATTGCCATCGGCCGGGCAAAAATGTGCTTTTGCCCGGCCTCCCGGGCGCTTGCGCGCCCGGCGGGCCATCCATGGCCCGCATACCTAGTTGTGATCAAACTATTTGTTTGATCGCAACTAGGTATTACCTTCACCATATCCCAGCCATGGTAGGGGCGTCAAGGCACCCCCCAAGGCACTAAGCATGTATTCATGGGCACTTGCGCCCTTGTGCCCCCTGGGCGGCCTTGACCATGGCGCTGGGGCGGGGGTAATCTTGCCCAGAACGCCGCCGTACAAGACGCGGCACCCGCCACAACCCTTGCTTCCAGCGATGCCACCTGGCACATTAGGCCATGCTCACATATTTGCGCATACAAAACTTCGCCCTGATCGAGAACCTGGAACTGGAGCTGGGGCCGGGGCTCACCGTGCTCACCGGCGAGACCGGGGCCGGCAAGTCTATCATCTTGGCGGCGGTCAACCTGCTCCTGGGCGGGCGGGCCGCCGCCGACCTGATCCGCGCCGGCCAGGACCAGGCCGTGGTGGAGGCGGCCTTCAGCCTGCCCTCGGAGGCCCCGGCGCGGGCGCGCCTGGAGGCCCAGGGCCTGGCCCTGGAGCCGGGTGAGGACCTGGTGGTGCGCCGGGTGGTGAGCCGCGAGGGGCGCAACCGGGTGCAGGTGGCCGGCTCGCTCTCCACCCTGGGCTTCCTGGCCGAGCTGGGGCCGGAGTTGGTGAGCCTGGTGGGGCAGCACAGCCACCAAACGCTGCTCAAGGCCGAGGGGCACCTGAGTCTCTTGGACGCTTTCGCTGGTCTGGAGCCTTTGCGCCAGGAGGTGGCCACGGCGGTGGCCCGGGCCAAGCAGGCCGAGCGCCAGTTGCGGGAATTGGAGCAGGACCTGGCGCGCCGCCGGGAGCGGGGGGCCTGGCTCAGGGAGGTGGTGGCCGAGATCGAGGCCGCCGGCCTGGACCCCGCCGAGGAAGAGGCCCTCAAACAGGAGCGCCAACTGCTGGCCAACGCCGAGCAGATGATCCGCCTGGCCCAGGGGGCCTATCAGGGGCTCTACGGCGCCGAGGAGGGCGCGGCCCTGGAGACCCTGGGCAAGGTCCGGGGGCTGCTCGTTGACTTGGCGCGCCTGGACCAGCGGCTAAAGCCCCTGGCCGCCCGCCTGGACGAGGCCTTCTTCGGCCTGGAGGATATCGCTGCCGAGCTTAGGGACTACCCCGAGTCCCTGAACGCCGACCCCGGGCGTTTGGACTGGCTGGAGGGGCGGCTGTTGACCATCCAGCGCATAAGCCGCAAGCACGGCGGTGGGGTGGAAGAGGCCCTGGCCACCCTGGCCGAGGCCCGGCGGGAACTGGAATCCCTGGACAGCGGCCAGGAGCGCCTGGCCCAGTTGCAGGGCCAGCGCCAGGAGGCCCTGGGCCAGGCCCTGGACCTGGCCCGCCGCCTGGGCCAGGACCGCCGCCAGGCCGCGCCCGGCCTGGCCCGGGCGGTGCGGGGCGAACTGGCCCAGTTGGGCATGGCTGCTTGCGAGTTCGAGGC
>JACQYR010000280.1 GCA_016208115.1 Desulfarculus sp. | reverse complement strand
GGGGCACCCACCCAGGCAAGCCCTGCTTGCCTGGGACCCGGGTGACGGCCCGCCCGAAATCATGCCAAATTCTCATTTGGCATGATTTCGCAAGCTTGCCAAAATTTACTTTTGGCAAGCGCCAAAAGGAGAAAGCCAGGGATGGCTTTCTCCGACACACACCTAGTTGGCCTTGACCGCGTCCAGGCGCTTCTGGAAGCGGCCCTCCTCATCCACCAGATAGACCGCGAAGCCCTCGGCCCCGGCCGCCTCCAGGATGCGCTGCCGGTGGATGGATTCCACCTGGCGGGTGGCCCCCCGCACGGCCCCGGGCAGGCGCCCCAGGAGCATCAGGCCCTGCTCGCGCTCGGCGGTCACGGGGATGAAGGTTTCGCCGCTCTCAGTGTCGTTGAGGCCCAAGAAGTTCTCCTCCTGGCCCTGGATTTCCACGATCACCCACACGAAGTCATTGGTCTTGCCCGCTGTGCTCATGTCTTGTTCCCTTGACTCGCCGCGCCCTGTTCCAGCTCATTGAGGACCTCCACCAGGGAGGTCCAGGCGTCCAGGGGCAGGATGCCCAATTCCAAGGATATCTCCCGGCCCCGGGGTCCCGGATTGACGGCCGCCACCCGGCCGTTCACCTTCTGGGGCTCGTCGTGAATCACCAATTTCAGCTTCATCTCGTCGCCGGGCCGCAGGCCGGCCAAGGTCTCGCCGTTACCGAAGCGCAGGCCCTTATGGGAGATGTCCAGCAGGTTCAGGCGCTGTTCCTCCAGCCAGAGCTGCAAGGGCGACTGGGGCGGCACCGCGTAGCGCCGCGCCTTGCGCAGGCTGGTGGGGTACATGTCCTGGGGCCGGGGAAACATCACCACCACCGCCGGCCTCGCCCCCTGCCCGCTGGGGAAGACGGGCAACTCGTCCAGGATGCTGGAGGCATAGGCGAAGCGCCGCGCCGGCCCCGGGTCCTGGCCGTCCAGCACCGTGATCTCCAGGGCCTGGCCCAACAGCGGCGGGGGCAGGGGGGGCTCGGGCAGGCTCAGGGTCATCTCGTCGCCCTCGGCGGCCAGCACCACGGCATGGCGCACGGACTGCCGTTGCCAGGCCCGGCGGCCCTCCAGAAGCACCTTCAGGTCTCGGCCCGGCGCGAAGACTTCCCTGAGCCTATCGTCGGTCCAAGGTTGAAAAGACAATGGCCCCTCCCGCGCGCGCGATGGTCATGCTTCTAATGATAAAGGCTGGGGCCGCCAAATGCACTGGGCCGCAAGCCGCGGCGGGGAAAAACGTGTCGGGCCGCCAGCCGTGGCGGGCGATAACGGGTCGGGCGGGGCGGTTGGGTTGATTGCCGCTGGCGGTTCCCGCTGAAGGGGCGCCCAATCCAGAAGTAAGTGTCATCGCGCGGAACACCGCGAAATAACTTAGGGCCGTCCCTAGCGTTAACTGGCGAGCGGGTTTGCCGGGCTAGGCCACGGTGTTGTAGCCGCCGGCGTATTGCTTCTTGTAGCGCGCCACCTTTTGCAGGTAGTTGCGAGTCTCCTCGGGCAGCCGGCCGCCGCGCTCCACGTTGCCGGGCCCCCAGTTGTAGGCGGCCAGGGCCTTTTTCTCGTCGCCCTCGAAGCGGCGCAGCATCTGGGACAGGTAGCGGGTGCCGCCGTCAATGTTCTGGGCCGGGTCGAAGGGGTTCTTCACCCCCAGGTCCTGGGCGGTGCCGGGCATGAGCTGCATCAGGCCCATGGCCCCGGCCGAGGAGACGACCTTGGGGTTGAAGTCGCTCTCGGCGGTTATGACCGCCCGCACCAGGGAGGGGTCCGCCCCGTGGCGGCCGGCGGCGGAGGCGATGAGGCCGTCAAGGTCCTGGCGCCGGGAAGCGGCTGGCGGGGAGGCTTTTTCCGGCTGGGCCGGCGGCGCGGGGGCCTGCTGGGCTTGGACGGCGGGGGCCGAGGCCAGGGCCTGGCTGACCGCCGGCGGGCTGGCCGGCAGGGCCGGCAGGGCCGGCAGGCCGGCGCCGCCAGCCGCCAGGGAGCCCATCAGGGCCGAGGCGGTGCTGGCCGGAGCGCGGTCGCCCAGGCGGGCTCCGCTCTGAAGCATAGCTATCTTGGCTATTTGTGCCAGCAGCGACCCGTTGGCGGACTGCATGGCCCGGGTTACCAGGGGGCCGAAGTCCAACTGGCTGGGTGCCACATTTCCCTGGGGCGAGGGGGTCAAGCTCAGGGCCTTGGCCGATAGGGGCAGGGGGGCGGTTTTCATGGACTCCTCCCGTGGGGCGCGTTCAACCTGGGATAGATGCAATACGCGGGCCAACCACCGCCAGGGCGAGGCTCGAGGCCTGCCGATGGCTTCGGCAGCCCCGGGCCGGCTTACCGAAAGATCGCGGCGCCGGCGCGGAGTTCGTGGGGATAACATGTTTATTACATGATCAAATTATCCATGGCCCCGCCTGGACTGCATATTGCCATGGCACCTCCGCCAACAGGAGGTGCCCCATGCCCAGTCCCATCGTCGTCCTCATCCAAAAGCCCGACTCCCCCTACCGCGCCAGGTTGGAGGCCGCCCTGAACCAGGAATATGGAAACCAAGGCTGGCGTTGTTTCGAGGCCATTCAGCAATCCCTGCACCCGGGCACGCCGCTTATCGTGCTCTGGGACCTCTTCGGCCACCTGCCCGTGGAGGTACACGCCCTGGCCGGCGTGCTGGCCCAGGAGGGGGTGGGGGTGGTGGTGGCCTGCGGCCAGGTGGATGACCTGGTGCGCCAGGCCTTGCGCGCCACCAGCGCCCTGGCCCTGGTGGCCGACCCCGAACTGCCGGTGGAGGTGGCCGCGGCCCTGGAGGTGGCCGGCGCCACCCACCAGCGCCTGCTGGACCTGACCACCCAGCGCCAAGAATTACAGCGCGAGATTCAGGAGCGCCACTACATCGAGAAGGCCAAGCGGGTGCTCATGGCCGCCAAGGGCTACAGCGAGGCCGAGGCCATGCGCCACCTGCAGAAGCACAGCCGCAACAGCAATCAGAAGTTGGTGGCCGTGGCCCAGAGGGTGCTGGCGGCCTACAAGGTCTTCAACGGCGAGAGCGGGGAGGAGTAGCCGGCCGGCCCCGAGCGCCGAAAAAGCCGCGCCCCCGGGCTGGCCGGGGGCGCGGGGCGGAGGGGAGTGGCGGTTAAATATAGGGCTTGGTCTGCGGGAGCTGCTGGGGCTGCGGCGGCGGGCTGGGCGCCGGGCTGGTCTGGACCGGGGGATTGCGCTGCTGCCGGAGCTTTTCCAGGTCGCGTTGGTAGCGCTCCAGGTCGGCCTTGTCGGCGTCGCGTTTGTCCTTCATCCGCCGCTGGTACTGTTCTATGCCCTTGATGTTGGCGTCGCGCTCCTGCTGGCTCTGCCACATCTCGGTGCCCACGGCCTTCATCGGGGCGGCGCCACGGTCCTGGCCCTTGACCTTGTAGGTGTCGGCGCCTGCCTCCTGGCCCGACATCTGTTCCCCACGGCCGCTGATGGTGCCCTGTACGTTCTCCCTGTACTTTTGATGTACGTCCTTCTTTTGCTTTTGGGCGTCCCTGATGTTCATCTCACTGGCCTCGACCTGGTGCTTCTTCTCCTTGATCTTGTTTTGCAGGTCAGCTTCTTGCTTGTCCCGCACCGCCTTGGTGACACCCGATTCGTGCGACCTTTGGGAGGCCGCTCCGCCGCTGGCCTTGCCGCCGATCTTCCTGGCCGCGTCCGAGAAGCCCCGAGTCCCCGCGCCCTGGCTGCCCGGGGAGGTGGTGGTTGCCTTGTGCGCCGCGCCGCCCAGCCCGCGCTGGGGGGTGGCCTGCTTGGGGGTGGCGGTGCCGCCCCAGGTGGCGGCGCCGCCATGGCCGCTGGCGGGCTTTTGGCCCTGCTTGCCAGAGGTGGTCTGGTGGGTGGTGGAAGGACCGGACGTGGTCCGGCGCTGCTGGGTACTCACGCCCCCGGCCCCCCGGCCGGAGTGGGAGGCGTCCTGGTGGCCACCCGTCTGCTTGGCGCCGAACTTCTTGGCCGCCTCGCCGAACTTGGCGCCGCCGCTCTTCTGGCCGCCCATCTCCTTGGCCCCGAACTTCTTGGCCGCGTCGCCGGCCTTGGGGGCTGCCTGGGAGCTGGTGCTGGTCTTGGCGCCGATCTTCTTGGCCGCCTCGCCCACCTTGGAGCCCATGCCGGTCTTGGCCGGCGCGCCGCCCGGCTTGGCCTTGGAGGCCCCCCAGGAGCCGCCGGTGGAGGTCCTGATGGTGCTGGGGGTGGGCTTGCTGGCCGGCTTGGCGGGGGGGCTGGCCGGCCTGGAAGGGGTGGTAATGGCCGGCTTGCGGGTCTGCCCGCCCTTGTAATCCAGGATTTGGTTGCTGGTGCTGACGTTGCCCTTGGGCTTGGCGTAGGGCTGGCCGGATTTGTGCTTGGCCGGGTTGGGCGGCGGCGTGCCGCCCCAGGGCTTGCCGCTGGTGGTCTTGGGCGGGGTCTTCTTCTGCTCGGCCGCCTGGGCCAGGGGCGCGCCCAGCAGCCAAGCCGCAACCGCCATCAGGGCCACGATCATGCGGGCAGCCATGTCTCGCTCCTTTGGGCAGTGGGTTATGCGCCAAGGAAACCTCTTGGCCCAACCGGTAGCCAGAACGAAAGACAATTCAGCCATGCAATGACCTACTTTTAGTATGACTTAAGTCGGGGCTTGTTTCAAGAAAATGTCACGGGCAGCCACAGGCCCTTGGGCGCCGGCCTGCCTGCCTGGCGGCGCGGCGGGCCTTGACCCGCCCCGGCCCAGCCATTATCCTGCATCCAGCGGCTTAGCCCCATCACACCCCCGCCGCCTGGAGGCCTGCTTGAGCGAGCAAGAAAGCGAAACCCCGCGCCCGGAGTGCTTCGGCGCCCTGGAGAAGGTCTTCCCCCGGAGCCAGCAGGGCATGCGCGAGGTGCAAGAGCAGTGCTGGAACTGCGGCGAGCGTGTGGAGTGCCTGCGCGCCGCCGCCTCGGGCGAGGGCCAGCGCACCCTGGCCGAGGACCGGGCCGGCCGCGACAGCGCCGTGCTGGGCGGAGTGGCCGGCTTTTTGAACCGCTGGTCGCGCCTGAAATCCGAATCCAAGAAGGACCGCCGCTGATGCCCGCTTTCTGCCCCTACTGCGGGGCCGAGGTGGACCCGGCCACGGCGGCCCCGGGCGGTCTGCCCGACACCCTGCTCTGCCCCGTCTGTGGCCAGGAGCAGGACCGGCCGGCCGCCGGCCCCCAACCGCCCCTCTCGCCGCCCCCCCTGCCCACCTGTGACGCCCTGGCCTCGCTGCTGGGCCATCCCGAGCCGCCGCCCCCGCCGCCCCCCGCCGGGCCAGGCCCGGCCTGGGAGGGCGAGGGGGGCCTGCTCAAGCGCCTGTGGCGCAGCACCTGGCAGGTCATGGGCCACCCCGGGCGCGTCCTGGCCGGGCCGGGCCGCCCCGAGCTGAGCTGGTGTTTAAGCTACGGGCTGGTGGTGGGCACCTTTTCCAGCGCGCTGACCCTGATGTGGGGCCTGGTGCTGGGCGAGTCCACGCTCTCCACGCGGGGGGCCCTGTGGCTCTTGTTCCTGGCGCCGCTGATTACCCTGGCCGGGCTGTTCATCAAAGCCGGGGTGCTGCACGCCATGCTCTTCATCCTGGGCGGGGCCAAGCACGGCTTCAAGGCCACCTTCAGGGTCAACGCCTATGGCGAGGCCGCCGGCATCCTGGCGCTATTGCCCGCCGTGGGCACGGCGGCGGTGATAGTTTGGAACCTGGTGATACTCACGGCGGGACTGGCCGCGGCCCACGGCATCGGCAAGGGCCGGGCCTTCTGCGCCATGCTGCTGCCCCTGCTGCTGGTGCTCTTGCTGGTTCTGCTGGCCGTGACCCTGCTGGGCCTGACGGCGCTGTGGGCGGTGCTGGCGGAGATTGGCAAGGCCGGGGGCCTGGGGCTGTAGGCCGCCCCCCCACGCAAGGCGGCCCGCCGCCAAACACCCGGAGGAAGAATAATGAAGACCGTCGCCGCCTGGCTCTTGATTCTGCTGAGCTTGAGCCTGTTGCTGGCTGGCTGCGTCACCTACACCGACCAGCAAAAGGCCGACTACCAGGACTTCGAGGGCAGAAGGCACGAGATGGAGTGGGTCATACCGTACTAGGGGGGTTGGTGCCGCTGGGCCTGACGGCGCGCTGAGTCCTGGTTAGGGAAGTGGGTAGAGGATGTTGGGGCTTTAGATGTTGAGTTAGCTCGGGTTTTAAGCGCTTTCGAGGTTATAAAATAAGTTATTAATGGCATGGCTAACGAAATAATTACATATCTGGAAATGTGTCAACGAGAAGGTGTTAGCCTTCAACGTGGAATGAATTACAAAATTGGCGGCGATCATTCAGTAATATTAATGTCAGTGCGTCCCGGGGCTCCATATGCTGATAAAATAGAAGACGATGGTTCGACAATTATCTACGAGGGACATGATATACCCAAATCAATAGGAATGCCCAACCCGAAAGCTATAGATCAACCTGAATTAACACCGACTGGGCAACTAACCGAAAATGGCAAGTTCCACAAGGCCGCTCAAGCCTTCAAGACTGGGAAAATACCGCCCGAGCGCGTTCGTGCCTACGAAAAAATAAAGCAGGGTATTTGGTCTTTTAATGGTGTTTTTTATCTAGTTGATTCATGGAGAGAAACCTATCAGAGTAGGAGTGTTTTTAAGTTTAAGCTGGCAGCGGTGGAGGGGGAGGATGATTATTCATTGCTAGCTCCGAAGGACTCATTACCTCGGCGAGTAATTCCTACATCTGTAAAACTAGCAGTGTGGAAAAGAGACGGTGGTAAATGCAGTAAGTGTGGCGTAACAGTTGATCTACATTTCGATCATATTATACCGTGGTCAAAAGGCGGCTCATCCGCAACAGTAGACAATGTCCAATTGTTATGTAGTAAACACAACATAAAAAAACGAGACAAAATTGAATAATTTGCCGCTAATAAGTGTTGGTTTTATTAATTAAATAGGGCGGGGATAAACCCCGCCCCTACGAAAACCAATACATCCTAGCCCTTCAGGCCAAGCCTTTTTTCATTCCCTGATTCTTAAATCCCCGCCTCACTCCTTCACCAAGAACAGCATCACGCTGGTATACACCAGCCCCCGCTCGGCCAGCACCAGGTGGGGGCGAAAGTAGCGCTCCTGGGGCAGGTCCAAGGGCCGCTCCAGCACGGCCTTGGGCAGCTCCAGGGTGGGCATCTGCACCAGTTTGAGCCCCGAGGGTGCCACCACGAACTTCACCAGGTCGGCCAGACTGAAGAACTCGTCATCGCTGGCGTCGTTGAGTATCAACTCCGTGGCGATGGCCGCGCAGCCGCCCGGCTTGAGCACGCGGCCGATCTCGGCCATGGACTGGGCCGAGCCCTCATGCCCGCCGAAGTGCTCGATGGAGGAGAGCGAATAGACCACGTCGAAGGAGTGGTCGTCGAACTCAAGCTTGCGGCCGTCCATGCGCTGGAAGCTGAGCGCCTCCTGGCGGTAGGGGAAGGGTGCGTATTTGGCCGGGTTCTCGATGACGTCCGGGTCGCCCTCCTGGGCGTTGTCCGAGGCCCAGTTGCCCTCGTAGAGGTCGGTGCCCACCACGCGGGCGGCGTTGTTGGCCAGCCAGTAGAGGATGCGCTCGTGGCCGGCGCCCACCCCCAGTACCGAGGCCCCGGGGTGCAGGGCGCCCAACAGGCGCAGGCCGTAGGCGGTCTGCACGTACTCGTAGTGCTTGCGGTGGATGTCGTCCAGGCGCAGGCTCAGGGCCTGCATGTCCTTGAGGGTGTCGTGCCAGCCCTGGTCCAGCCACTTGCGGGGGTTGACCAGCTCGCAGAGCAGGGCGCCCTGGTAGGGCTGGTCCCGCACGTAGGGGGCGAAGGGCGCCGGGTCCAGTACCGGCGTGTAATCCAGGAGCACCTCGTGGGGCTCGTACTTGACCCCGCAGGTGTAGCGGCACTCCTCGGAGCGCACGAAATCGCGCAGCAACTCGTGGCGGGCCACCTCGCCCTTGCCCAGGCGTTCCACATGGTGGTTCAGGCCGCCGGGGTCGGACTTGCGGTTGAGGATGACCCGGTAGAGGGCCTCCACGAATTCCTGGTCGCTGGCGAAATCCGTAAACAGCCGCGAGGGCTTGCTGCCCAGGCCCAAGGCCCTTTTGGCGAGGTCTTTGAGCATGCGCCTTCCAAGTTCACAAGTAGGGGGGCAGGCCATGGTTGGGGCACATACTACCATCAGGCCCACCGGGCTTCAAAAACAATCGGCCCGGTGCCCGGGCTGGCATATACGGGTCGGGTGGCGCTGTAGCGCCTGCCAGGGCTGGCGGCTCCCGTTGTAGGCCCGTAGGTGCCTCAAGAGGCAGGAATTGCCTAGGCCGCGCCGGAACGGCCTAGGGGACCCCCGGAGATAACATGGCTTAATCTCAGGCAAAAGTCAGCGCGCGCCCACCGGGCGGACGCTTGGCAGTTTTTTTGCAAAAACAAGGGCCGGACAGGTAGCCATGGAAGGCAGATGACCCAATCGGTTTACGGCATACTGGCCCAGCCCTCGGCCCGGGCCACCACCTCCTCCAGCAGTGTCCAGGCTGGCGGCGGCGGCTTCGCGTCCTATCTCAGCGCCGCCCTGGGCACCAATAACACCACCAGCACCCAGGCCCAGGCGGCTTCCAGCGGCCAGTACAATCCCCTGCCGTCCCGGTCCTTGGTGAACCCCTTCAGCGCGCCGGTGGCCACGGCCCCGGAGCACAGCGGCCAGTTCAAGGCCCTGAACTGGCCCGGGGCCTATCGCCCCGAGGCCGGCCAGGAGGACGTGGTCGAGGCCAGCGGCCTGCCCGAGGCCATCAGCACCTATGGCGGAGATTACTTCAATCAGGAAGTGAGCCTGTCCCCGGCCCAGAGCGTGGGTGGCAACATCTTCCAGTTCCACTTCCCGCACATCATCGAGAAGGACGGCACCTATTACGC
>JACQYR010000251.1 GCA_016208115.1 Desulfarculus sp. | reverse complement strand
CGCCAGGCCGGCTATCAGGTGCAAAGGGCCCGGGACGGCCTGGAGGGCCTGCGCCTGGCCCAGGAAAAGCGGCCCGACCTGTTGGTGTTGGACCTGCTCCTGCCGGGCCTGGAGGGCAAGGAGGTCTGCCGCCGGCTCAAGCAGAACCCGGCCACCCGCTCCCTGCCGGTGCTGATGCTCACGGCCCTGGCCAGCGAGACCGACCGGGTCATCGGCTTTGAGATCGGCGCCGACGACTATTTGACCAAGCCCTTCAGCCCACGCGAGTTGGTGCTCAGGGTGGGGGCCATATTGCGGAGGCTGGGCCAAGCCCCCCAGGACCAGGCCCGCCTGGACCTGGGCCGCCTGAGCATGGACCTGGAGCGCCACCAGGCCCAGGTGGATGGCCAGGTGGTGGACCTGACGGCCACCGAGTTTCGTCTATTGCACCGCCTGGCCAGTCAGGCTGGCCGGGTGCAGACCCGCGAGGCCCTCTTGGAGCAGGTGTGGGGTTACTCCTACCAGGGCTACGGCCGCACCGTGGACACCCATGTGCGCCGCCTGCGCGCCAAGCTGGGACCCCTGGGCGATCATGTGGAGACGGTGCGGGGCACGGGCTACCGTTGGCGAGAGGAAGCATGAAGCTGAAGCTGTCATTCCAGAGCTGGATACTGGCGGGCTGCCTGTTGGTCTCCATCTCCACCCTGCTGGCCGTGGGGGTGGTGCTGGAGCGCTCCCTGGACATCAAGTTGGTTGAGCAGGTGCGCCTGTCCCTGGTGCAGCAACTTATCCTGCTCAAGGAAGTGATTGGCGACCGCTGGCGGCCGGGGACCGGGGCCGACCAGACCCAGGCCCTGGCCAAGGAGCTTGGCGAGAAACTGGGCTTGAGGATCACCCTGGTCAGCCCCCAGGGGGTGGTGTGGGGAGATTCGCACCTGGACCAAGCCGGCGTGATCGCCCTGGGCAGCCATCTGGAGCGGCCGGAGGTGGCCCAGGCCTTGACCGGGGGCCAAGGCCAGAGTCAGCGCTTCAGCGGCACCCTGGGGCTGAATCAGCTATACGTGGCCGAACTCCTGGGCACCACCGCCGACCCGGGGCTGGTCATACGCCTGTCCCTGCCCCTGGCGGGAGTGGCCAAGACCGTGGCCGCCACGCGGCGGGCGCTCATGGGCGCGGTGGTGCTGGGGCTGGTGCTGTCGGTGGTGGTGGCTTACTTCACCGCCCGGCGCATCACCAGACCCATCAAGGACCTGACCAGCACCGCCCAGGTCATGGCCTCCGGCGACCTCTCGCCCCGGGTGCGGCGCTACCCCCCCCACGAGATCGGCGAGCTGGGGCGGGTCTTCGACGCCATGGCCGACAACCTGCAAAGACAGGTGGCCGCCCTTACCCGGGCCAACGACCGCCAGGAGGCCATCCTGCGGGGCATGGCCGAGGGCGTGATGCTCACCGACCGCGAGGGGCGCATCCTCCTGGCCAACCGGGCCTTGGTCAAGCTGTTGAATCTGGGCATGAGCCCCGTGGGGCGCACCCACGCCGAGGTGATGCGCAACCCCGACCTACAGGAGGCCATGCGCCGGGTGCTGGGGGGTGAGGCCCACATCAGCAAGGAGATCAGCACCCTGGGTCCGGCGCCCCGCTATCTGGAGGCCCACGTGGTGCGGGTGGCCGGCCAGACCCCCGGGGCCGGGGCGGTGGCGGTGTTTCACGACGTCACCGAGCGCCACCGGGTGGAGAAGATGCGCCGCGATTTCGTGGCCAACGTCTCCCACGAGTTGCGCACCCCGCTGACGGCCATCAAGGGCGCGGCCGAGACCCTCTTGCAGGGGGCACTGGAAAGCCCGGAGGACGCCCGGCGCTTCGCCGACATGATAGACCGCCAGGCCGGGCGCCTGGGCCACTTGGTGGCGGACCTCTTGGACCTGGCCAGCATCGAGAGCGGCGAGGCGGCCCCCCACCTGGAAGAGGTGCGGCTGGACAAGCTGGCTGAGTCCCTGCTGGAGGAGATGGCCGACCGGGCGGCGCACAAGGGTTTGGTCCTGGTCAATAAGATGTCCGAGCGGCCGCTGAGCGTCCAGGCCGACCGCCAACTACTGGAGCAGGCCCTGCTCAACCTCCTGGACAACGCCCTGAAATACACTGACCCCGGCGGGCAGGTTTCCCTGGGGGTACAGGATGATGCCCAGGAGGTGGCCATCCTGGTGGGCGACACCGGCCTGGGCATTGCCCAGCCCGATCAGGCCCGCCTGTTCGAGCGCTTCTACCGCGTGGACAAGGACCGCTCCCGGGAGATGGGCGGCACCGGCCTAGGCCTGGCCATCGTCAAGCACATCGCCCAGGCCCACGGCGGCCGCGTGGAGGTGGAGAGCCGCCTGGGCGCCGGCAGCACCTTCCGACTGGTCCTGCCCAGGCAGGCGGGCTAGGCAGCGAACGGCGGTCCCGGCCAGGGATGGCCCAGACCGCCGCGAAAAAAATCAGGGACCCCGCCGGCTGGACGCCGCTGGCGGGGTCCCTTTTTGGTGTCGCCGCCTAAGGCCCTGGTGGCGGTCTTGGGCCACGCCAGGTCCCCTCCTGCAATCAGGCGCACTGGTTCACGCTCTGCTTGGCTGCATGACCATGCCGGTCTGGGCCAGGCGGCTGGGCAATGGGCTAGTGTTTAGCGGGGGCTGCCCCTCTGGGGCTTGGGGCCTCGGTTGGGCTGGCAGCGGACGCGGACGCGGCGGCTTGCACGCGTCTGGATCCAGGCCACGCTGAGGGCCAATCCGGCCAGGCTGGCAACGATGAGTGCGACTTCCATGTCGGCCTCCGGTGGTTTGCTCTATCCGTCACCTGCTTGATCGGCTTTTACGCCCCGCGACTTAAGGGAAAAATCAACCCCGCGGGCCTGTGGCGGCCCACGGGGTTGGGGATGGGGGAGCCGGCGGTAAGCCGCCTAGGCGGCCAGAAATCCGGCCTTGGCTTAACGTTGGGGCGCCGCGGCGTGGTCCGCGACCTTCTTCATGTTTTGCTCCAGGCGCTGGCTGAAGGCGTTGAGCATCTCCTGCAGGTCGGTCAGGCCGATCATCACCACCGAGCCGGGGCGCACGGCCGGCGACTTGCTGGTAACCACCATCATCTGGGCCGCCACCTCGCCCTCGCCCGGCACCTGGTAGAACTTGATGAGGTCGCCGGTGGTGAGCACTACCGGCTCGTTGGTGCTCAGGTCGGCGGCCTCGATCATACCCGAGATCTGGAAGATGTAGTTCTGGGCATGGGCCGAGGCCATGACGTGGGTGAGGGTCAGGGGCTTCTTCTGTTGATGCAGGGCGATCTCTTCCAGCACCTGCTGGCGTATCTGCTGGCGCACCTCCTCGGATATCTGGACCTGCTGGGCCTGCAACCCCGCGGTCTGGGCCTGTTGATCGGCCAGTTGGACCTGCTGCTCGGCCAACTGCCCCTTCAGGGCGTCGTTGGTGGCCGCCGCTTGGGCCACTTCCTGTTGCAAGCTGGCTACTTCGGAGGCCAGGGCCTGTACCTGGGGATCGGGGGCCTGGCTGACCGCCGCCGGAGGCGGGGCGTAGACCGCCATGCCGTCGTTCATGGCGGTGGCGATTTGCAGGTCGGTTAACAGGACCGCCGGCTCCTGGTAGGCCACCACCGGCTGCTGGTATACCACCACCGGCGGCGGGCACACCGCGCAACCCACCGCCACCGGTATGGGCGCTGGCAGCGGTTGGTATACCGTTTGGTATACAGGTGGATCATAGGTCACGGGTTGGTAGGTGTAGGTCTCCACGCCGTTGACCGGTTCCACGTTGTATTCCTGGATCAGGGGGGCGGCCAGGGCCACCAGGGCGCCGGCCACCAGGGTGGCCACCACGGCGCGCTTGATGAAGCGCTCGGTGCGGCCGTCGTGATGGCGGCGGTGATGGTACTCGTCGTGGTACATGCGGCGGCCATCGCGCCAACGGCCCTCGCGCCGGCCGTCCCGGTGGATGGTCTCGTTGTAGCCGCTGGCGGTCTGGTGCCTCACGAAGTCGCGGCCCGCGGTCACCCGGCTGCCATCGGTGTAGGTGCGGGTGGTGGCGCCGCTGGCCCGGTCGGTCCTGCTGGTGAAGCCCGAAACCTGGGTCCTGCCGTGGTGGTGGTCAGCGTAGTTTGGGAGCCGTCCTGGTTGCGGCGGGTGGCGCTGTAGCCGCCGCTGGCCGGCGTGGCCGACACGGTGGTGTTGGGATTGATCCGCACCGGGGGCTTGGGCGGCTGCGGCGGTGGTCTGCGGCCCGTGTGCTGCTGGCCAGGCACCTGGCCAGAGGTCAGCCCCGTGGTCTGTCCGGGCCTCTGCCCCGGCTGCTGTCCCGTAACCCGGCCGGGTATTTGGCCAGCCTGGGTGGGTGTGAGCTGGGGCGGCTGCTGCCCCGGCGGCTGTCCGCTGACCTGGCCTGGCCGTTGTCCCGGGCCATGACCCGGCTGCTGTCCGGGCTGTTGCCCCGTGAGCTGGCCCGGGCGCTGGCCCGGCACCACGCCGGGCTGCTGTCCCGGCTTGGCCCCGGGCACGCCGCCCGGGGTCACGGTTTGGGGTCCCTGTCCGGGCACCTGGCCGGGCTTGCCACCCGGCTGCTGCCCGACGGCTTGCCCTCCTGGTTGCTGTCCGGGGTGCCAGGGCCTCTGTCCCGGAGGCACGGTGGGATGTCCTGGCTGCTGTCCCGGCTGCTGTCCAGTGACCTGTCCTGGCCTCTGCCCCGGCGCTACACCTGGCTGCTGTCCCGGCTGTTGCCCAGTGATTTGTCCTGGCTTCTGTCCTGGCACCACTCCTGGTTGCTGCCCGGTGACTTGGCCGGGCTTCTGGCCCGGGACGTGCCCCGGCTGTTGTCCAGGCTGTTGCCCAGTGACCTGGCCCGGCCTCTGGCCCGGCAACTGACCGGGTTGTTGTCCCGGCTGCTGACCAGGCTTTTGCCCCGGATGCTGGCCTTGTTGCTGCTGCTGCAATTGCTGCTGGCGTTGCTGCTGTTGCTGCAATTGCTGCTGGCGCTGCTGCTCCTGCTGCTGGCGCTGCTGTTGCTGCTGTTGCTGCTGTTGCTGTTGGCGCTGCTGCTGCTGCTGCTGGCGCTGCTGTTGCTGCTGTTGCTGTTGTCGCTGCTGCTCCTGCTGCTCGCGTTGCTGCTGTTGCTGCAATTGCTGCTGGCGTTGCTGCTCCTG
>JACQYR010000262.1 GCA_016208115.1 Desulfarculus sp. | reverse complement strand
CAGTGACCTGGATTTCGCCGCCCGGCCGGGGCTGGCCCGGGAAATCTGTGATGGGCTGGCCCGGGCCAACCTGGACCTGGCCTGGTGTTGCCAGGCCCGGGCCGACAACCTGGGGCCGGAGCTTTTGGCGGCCATGGCCCGCGCTGGCTGCCGCCTGATCCACCTGGGTGTGGAGAGCGCCGCGCCCGAGCTCCTGGGGGCCGTGGGCAAGGGCCAGGGCCTGGAGCAGGTGGAGCGGGTGGCGGCACAGGCCCGGGAGCTGGGCCTGGCCCTGGCCTGCTTCTTTCTCTTCGGCCTGCCCGGCGAGACCGCCACCCAGCGCCGGGGCGCCGCCCCCCTGGGCGTGCGCCTGGGGGCCGCCTTCTGTTCCTTCCACCGGGTCACGCCCTACCCGGGCACGGCCCTGCACGCCCCGGGGGCCGACGACGTCTTCGCATCCCCCAGCCCTGCCCCGGCCCGCGACCAGGTGGGCCAGGACCTGCGCCGGGCCTACTTAAGCTTCTACCTGCACCCCCGCACCCTGCTGCGCCTGGGGCGCCAGGTGGGGGCGCGGGGCCTGTGGCGGGGCCTGGGGCTGCTTAAAAGCTTTCTGGGGCCAGGCCGATGAACGCCAGCCCCCAGGTCAGCGTGTTTGTGCCGGTGTACAACGAGGAGGCCATCCTGGAGGCCAACGCCCAAGCCCTCTTGGGCTACCTGGAGCAGAGCGGCCTGGACCACGAGGTCATCATCGGCAGCAACGGCTCCACCGACCGCACCCCCCAGTTGGGGCTGGGTCTGCAACAGCGCCATCCGCGGCTCAGGTTCTTCCACTTGGAGCGGCGGGGGCCGGGCCGGGCCTTCGCCCGGGCGCTGGAGATGGCGGCCGCGCCCTGCCTGATAACCCTGGACATGGACCTGTCGGTGAGCCCGGCCTTCGTGGGCCAGGCCCTTGAGCTGCTCAAGGACCACGAGGTGGTGGTGGGCGACAAGCGCCAGGGCCGCGAGGAGCGCTCCTGGCTCAGGGTCTTGGGCAGCGGGCTGTACGTCGCCTGCGCCCGCCTGCTCCTGGGCCTGCCCTTTCGGGACTACTCCATCGGGGCCAAGGGCTTTAGGCTGGAGCTGGCCCGGGGCCTGCCCCACCTGGTTGACGGGCACACGGCCTATGCCGGCAACCTCATCTGCGCGGCCCACTTCAGCGGGTGCAGGGTCGCCGTGCTGCCCGTGAGCTGCTCCGACCGCCGGCGCTCCCACTTCAACCTGGGGCACGAGGGCCTGTACCGTTTGTGGTGGCTCTTGCGCCTGGCGAAAAACCGGCGGCGCCCCGGCTACTTCTCGGTCTTGACCTCCGCCCCGGACCACTCGGCGGGCGGCGGCTCCTCCAGGTAGCGCCGGCAGCGCAGGGCCATCACCTGGGCGGCCTGGTCCTGGGGGCGATCCTGGAGCACCGCCTGGTACAGGGCCTCGGCCCCGGCGAAGTCCCGGGCCAGGTAGGCCTGGAAGGCCGCCTGGCACTGGGCGATGAAACCCGGCTCCGGGCCTCCGTCCCGGGCTCCCACCAGCTCGTAGATGGCCACCGGCTCCTGGCGGCCCTTGACCTGGATCAGGTCCAGCACCCGGAAGTAAAACTGGTCCTGGCACAGGTCGCGGGTGGGCTGGCAGACGATGATGCCCACGCCATAGACCTTGCACTGGCCCTCCACGCGGAAGGCGGTGTTGACGTTGTCGCCGATGACCGTGTAATCGAAGCGGCGGTGGGAGCCCATGTTGCCCACCACCATGGGGCCGCTGTTGATGCCGATGCCGATGCGCAAGGGGGGCAGGCCCTGGTCCTGCCACGAGCGGCTCAAAGCCTCGGCCCGCCGCGTCATGCCCAGGGCGGTGCGGCAGGCCCGCGCCGCGTGGTCGGCCTGGGGCGCTGGCGCGCCGTAGACGGCCATGACCGCGTCGCCGATGTACTTGTCCAAGAGCCCGTCCTGCTCCAGCACCTCGCCAGTCATCTCGTCCATATAGGTGTTTAGCAGGTGGGCCAACTGCTCTGGCGCCAGTTTCTCGGAGATGCTGGTGAAGCCCCGGATGTCCGAGGCCAGCACGGTCAGCACCTTTTTCTCGCCGCCCAGCTTGAGCCCGCCAGGCTCTCTTAGCACCCGCTCGATCACCGCCGGGTTGAGGTACTGCTGGAAGGCTGAGCGCAGGCGGCGCTTGTCGCGCACCTCGGTGAGGTTGCGGTACACGGTCAGCCCCAGGCCGGTGGCGATGAGCCCCAGCAGGGGATAGACCAGGCCCAGGGGATGGCCCCGCAAAAAGAGCTGGTAGCACAGCAGCACGTAGCCGACGCCGGCCCCCAGGGTCAACAGCCAGCCGGAAACCAGGGGCATTACCCCGCAGCACAGGGTGGCCACCAGCCCCAGGGCCAGGATGGCGGCCAGATCGAAGACCCGCGCCCAGGCCGGCCGGGTGAGGAAATCGCCGGCCAGCAGGTTGTCCAGCACCTGGACCTGGATGCCCCCGCCAGGCTCCAGGCTGGCAAACGGCGTGGTGCGCATGTCGAAGACGCCGGTGGCGGTCACGGCCAGGATGGCGGCCTTGCCGGCCAGGCGCTCCCGCGGCACCTTGCCCTGGAGCACATCGCAGGCCTCCACCTGGGGCACGGAGTCATGACCACCCCGGAAGTTGATGCGCAGTTGCCCGCGCTCGTCCACCGGCACCCTGAGCGGTCCCAGCCTGATCTCCTCCAGGCCGAAGTCCTGCACCCGCGCTGGCGATAGCGGCACCCCCCAAAAGCGGGCCAGTGTGGCCAGGCCTAGGGCCGGGAAGTAGCGGTCGCCGCACTGCATGACCAGGGGCATGCCGCGCACCACCCCGTCGTCGTCGGGCACCACGTTGGTTAGCGGCCCGCGCTCCATGGCCGCGGGCGAGGCGTAGCGGGTGGGCGGCAGGGCGAATTTGTTGAGATCGCGCAGGCGGCGGCGCAACTCGGCCTTGTCCACGTGGGCCAGGTCCTCGCCGCCCATGTGGAAGTAGTAGCCCAGCACCACCTTGTCCTGATGGCGCCGCAGGGCCTGGGCCAGCAGGTGGTCGGGGTGGAAGCGCTCCCGCACCTGATCCAGGGATAGGGGCCGGCCCTCCAGGGCGGCCCTGGCCAGGGCCATGACCGCCTCCTCCTCCAGGCGCCGGTCGGGCTCGAAAAAGCCCATGTCCAGGCCGATGGCCTTGACCTCCTGCCCGGCCAGGGCCTCGATCAGCTCGGCCAGCTTGTGGCGGGGCCAGGGCCAGCGCCCCAGGGCGTGCAGGCTGCGCTCGCCCACCGCCACCAGCACCACCTGGCCCGAGGTCATCGGCACCGGTCCCCGCGCCCAGAACAGGGCGTCGCCGGCCTTGAGTTCCATGAGGGCCAGGAAGCGCGGCTGCGCCAGGTACAGGGCCAGGGCCAGGGCAATGAGCCCCAGGCCCAACAGCAGCGATGTCAGGTGGCCCTTCAGGTTCATGGCCTACAGCTTACACCATGCGGCCCCGCCAAGGGGACGTGCAACGGGGGCCGGGACGGCTGGGGCATCAGCAGCCGGGGTCGCTGTTGCCCCCGCTGGAGCCGCCGCTGCCGCCCGGGGTGGGCGTGGGGCCGGTGCCCTCGCCGGGCGCCGGGCCGATGCCGGCCTTGAGGGGCCGCTTGACCCGGCAGTTGCTGGGCGGTGGCGGCAGGGTGGTGGTGGTCGTGGTGGTGGTGGTGGTCGTCGTCGTGGTGGTCGTGGTGGTGGGCTTGGCCGTGCTCGAGGTGGTGGTCGTGGTGGTGGAAGTGCTGCTGGTGGAGGTGGTGGTGCTGCTGCTGGTGGTCGTGGTGGTGGTCGAACCGCCAAGCCCCCCCAGGGCAAAGGACGTGAACCCGCCGGGCAAGTCGCCCCCCGGCGCCAGGACGGCGCCCTGGGCGAAGAGCTGGTCCAGGAACTCCCGCTCCTGGGGCGTGGGGGTCCGGGGGCTGCTGGGCGGCTCACCAAACTCCACGTAGGTGAGGTTGTTCTCGCCCACCACCACCCGGAC
>JACQYR010000261.1 GCA_016208115.1 Desulfarculus sp. | reverse complement strand
CACGCAGCTTTTCAGCCAGCGTTGCAAGCGCGCGGCGGCGCGCTCATAGGCCTCTGGAGGCGGGAAGACGATGGCGGGCATGGCGGGCGTTCCCTCCCAGGGCCTCAGCGCCAGTTGGCCATGCCCAGGAACCAGCCCAGGGTCAGCCCGCCCACGAACATCAGCACCACCATCATCAAGAGGAACAGGCCCACGCTCACCACCGCCGCCACCCAGGGCACCCAGGCGTTCACCCCGCCGGCCTGGGCCAGGCGGGCCGCCAATTGCTCCGGCGGGCTGGCCGCCTTGATGGCCCGTATCTGCTTCTGGGCCTCGATGTAGTAGAGGTAGTTGGCGGCCACGGCCGCGCCGATCCACACCGCCCACTTAACATAGGGGATGAAGACCCCCACCAGGCACAGGCCGAACCACAGGTAGAGCTTGCGGTAGAGGAACCACCAGAAGCTGGCCAGGAAGGCCGGCCAGTGCCAGGTGGCCACGAAGTCCTCCTGGCCGCCCTGGGCGAAGCGGGCGAACTTGGGCAGGTAGTCGCCAGCGTTGGGGCCGATGAAGGCCTGCCAGTCCTGGGTGGTGATCTCCGGGCCGGGGGGTGGAGGTGGCGGGGGCGGCGGTGGCGGCGGCGGGCCGGCGGCGGCCAGGGGCCCCCCGCACAGGGGGCAGTTGGGGCCGCCGGGCTCTATCTCCTGACGGCAGTGGGGGCACTGGCTCATGGACGGTCCTCCCAACGGACGGCGGGGCTCAGTCCAGGTTGAAGTGCAGACGCCGGCCCAGTTCCAGCAGGCCTGGCGGCAGCCCGCCGGCCCCGCGTTCCCGCAGCAGGCGGTAGAAACGGTTCTGGGGACCCCACAGGTCCAGTTGTACGCCCAGGGCGTTGGCCAGGTTCAGGAGCACCTCGGCGTGGGTCAAGACGTCCTGGTCCTCGGGGGCCTGACTCAGGGCCTCCAGGTCGCGGGTCAGGGCCTTTTCGATGCGTAGCCGCAGGCCGTGGCCGGTGAGCGACAGGCCCAGGGCCTTGGCCTGCATGGCCAGGTCCCCCAAGAGATGGCGCAGGGCGTCGCTGTGGGGCTCGTTAAGGTGGCGGGCCAACTCGTCGCTCAGGATGGCCTCGGCCAGGGCGGTGAAGACCCGGGGCAGGGGCACGTTTATCTCGCGCAAGAAGAGCATGGTCTCGCGGTTGGCCTGGTAGAGTTCACCCGCCGTCTCGCGGTAGTCGGCCATGCTGCGCTCCACCAGGCTCTCGGCCAGAAGCCGCCGCCCCTCCAGGAACAGATCGGCCATGCCGTAGACCTTGCCCGGCACCTCCTCCTGCAATATCTCCCACAGGGCGCGCTTCTCCAGCAGGCGCAAGGGCTGCTCCACCCGCCGGCCCAGGCCCGACAGGTCCAGGTCCTCCCGGGGCGCCCCCACCAGGGCGCGCACCTCGTGCCCGCCGGAGTAGAGCACCGCGAATACCAAGTCGTGCTCCTGGCCCACGCGCTGGTGGGAGACCTTGAGCCGCCCCCAGGACAGGTGCAGGCCCAGCTCGTGGCGGTGGAGGTAGTCCAGGGTGCGCAACTGGTAGCAGTAGAGCCCCTCGGGCGGCGGCTCCTCGCCCAGCACCCCGCTGATGACCGCGTGGGCGGCCACCCGCCTGGGCCCCACGCGGGCCGTGGCCACCTCCCGCTGCCAGATCAGGGCGCCGTTGCCCTCCCGGGGCAGGTTGGACTGGGCGGTGGCCAGGGTCGCCAGCAGGTCCTCCTCCCAGCCGCCGCCGTCCAGTTCCTCGGCCAGTTGCAGGGCCCGGGCCGCGAAACGCAGGTTCTGCACCGGCTCGATGCCCGAAATGTCGTCGAAGAACCAGCCGCAGGAGGTGAACATGTACATGCCCCAGTGCTGGCTCTCAAGAAGCTTGCAGGCCCGCACCGCCTCGGCGGTGTTCAGGGGGCGGGCCTGGTGACGCGCCAAAAAGGCCGCCCGGGCCGTGGACGCGGGCTGGCCCAAGAGCTCCACGTATTCGTCGCGGGCCGCCCAGGGGTCCTGGAAAAGCCGTCCGCCTTGGTTCTCGAAGAGGCGGTCCAGGCGCTGGCGCAGGTCGTCCAGGCCCTGGCGCAGGGGCGCCCGCCAGCGCTGGTTCCAGCCCTGGCCGGGGGCGATGGCGCAACCGCAGTCGCCCCGCCAGCGCTCCACGCCGTGGGCGCAGGACCAGGAGGAGTTCTCCACCACCCGGGCCTCCCAGGTGGGCGGGTAGGCCTCCAAATAGGCCGCGAAGTTGATGAGCTCCACCTGGGGGTCGTCTTCCAGTTCCTTCAGCGCGAAGGCTAAAGCCATCTCCCCGAAGCGGTGGTGGTGGCCGTAGGACTCGCCGTCGGTGGCCATGGCCACGATCTGGGGCTCCTGGGGCTCGGGGTCGAAGAGACCCCGGATGCGCCGGGCCATGCCGGCGCCGTCGTCCAGCAGGTGCTCGAAGGCCACGGCCCGGCTCAAGGGACCGTCGTAGAAGAACACGGCCATCTGCTGGCCGCCGGGCAGGGCCACCCAATAGGGGCGCCGGGGGTCCACGCGGCCACCGCTGACATCACACCAGGGCGAGGCCGGACCGGGGCGCGCCATCTGGGCCTGGCCGGGGGAGAGGATGGTGAACCTGATGCCCTGCTCGGCCAGGCAGACCAGGCTCTCCATATCCACGGCGGCCTCGGCCAGCCACATGCCCTCGGGCCGGCGGCCGAAGCGGCGCTCAAAGTCGCGCACGCCCCAGATCACCTGGGTGCGCTTGTCGCGGCTGGTGGCCAGGGGCATGATGACGTGGTTGTAGACCTGGGCCAAGGCGTTGCCGTGGCCCCAGCGCTTAAGGCTCTGGCGGTCGGCGGCCAGGAGGGCGGCGTAGGTCTCGGGGGCGTGGCGCTCCAGCCACACCAGCAGGGTGGGGCCGAAGTTGAAGGAGATGCGGCTGTAGTTGTTGGCGATGGCCGCGATGGTGCCGCCCGGTCCCAGGATGCGCGCCGCGGCGTTGGGGGCGTAGCACTCGGCGCAGACCCGCTCGTTCCAGTCGTGGAAGGGGGCGGCCGAGTCCTGGGCCTCCACCACCTCCAGCCAGGGGTTCTCGCGGGGCGGTTGGTAGAAGTGTCCGTGGATGCAGATGTATTTCTTGCTGGCCATCGGTGTTGCACATCCCGGTACCGGGTGCTCGCGCCCGCTCCGGCGCGGGCCTTGGGCCTGCGCCCGCCTTCCACTATAATAGCCTTGAGTATATCACAGCCATTCTCGCCTGGGCCGGCCAGCGGTGAGCCGCGACGGGCGCTCACGAAAGGCAGAGGCCTTGCCCCAGCCAGATCAGCCAGCCAAACCAAAGACAGAGGCCAACCAGCCCCCGCAACTGCTGGAGCACCTGCGCTCCCGCGCCCAGGCCGGCCCGCCCCCCAGCCCGGCGGAGATGGCCGAGGCCCTGGCCCAGGCCCGGGCCGAGGTGGCGGCTCTGTCCGCTGGCCTGGCCGGCGCGGATGAAGCCGGCCTCGT
>JACQYR010000057.1 GCA_016208115.1 Desulfarculus sp. | reverse complement strand
CAGGTAGCGCTTGCCGGCTAAAGCGCTGGAGGAGGAGTAGACCATCACCAGGCCGAAGGCGGTGAGCGCCAAGGCGCTGACCAACAGCCAGGGGTCGCTGATCAGCGGCGCGGCCTTGCTGGAGGCGCCGTTGTACTGGTCAGGCATGGGAGGCCTCCCCCCTGACCAGGGCCTGGAAGTGGTCGCCGCGCTGGGCGTAGCCTGTGTAGGCGTCGAAGCTGGCGCAGCCCGGCGACAAGATCACAGCCTGGCCGGGGCGGGCCAGGGCCTGGGCCCGCTTCACCGCCGCCGGCAAATCCGCCACCACCTCGCTGCCCACCAGGTCCTTGATCTGGCCGTGGATGGACGGCCCGGCCTCGCCGAAGCACAGGGCCGTGGTTACGGTGGCCAGTTGGGGCTTGAGATCGGCGAAACGCCCCTCCTTGTCGCGGCCGCCCAGCAAGAGCACCGTGGGGCGCATGAGGGCGGTGAGCGCCGCCTGCACCGCGCCCACGTTGGTGCCCTTGGAGTCGTCGTAATAATCCACGCCCGCGATGGTGGCCACCCACTGCACCCGGTGCCCCAGGCCGCCGAAGCCCTCGATCACCGCCTGCACGGCGGTGGGGGCCGCCCCACAGGCCAAGGCGGCCAGGGAGGCGGCCAGCAGGTTCAGCCGGTTGAAGCCGCCCACCAGTTTGCTCTGGGCGGCACTGAGGCCGAGATCCTCCGGCCCGCCCAGGTTGAGCATGAGGTCGTCGCCCCTGAGCCAGCCGCCGGGGCGGCGGGGGCCGGCGGCCCCGTAGGGCCACACCCGGGCCGGGGCCAGGCCGGCGCGGGCGGCCACCTGGGGGTCGTCATGGCACAGGATGGCCACGTCGTCGCCCCGCTGGTTGGCCAGCAGACGGTACTTGCTGCGGGCGTAGTCATCGAAACTGGCGTAGCGGTCCAGGTGGTCGGGGGTGATGTTGAGGATCACCCCCACCCGGGGGCGCAGGTCAAGGGCGGTGTCGGTCTGGAAGGAGCTGACCTCCAGCACGGCCCAGTCCAGGTCCTGGGGACCAGAGACCAGCTCGCACAGGGGCGTGCCCAGGTTGCCGCCGCTGAAGACCTTGTAGCCAGCGGCCTCCAGCATCAGCCCCACCAGGGTGGTGACCGTGGTCTTGCCGTTGGTGCCGGTAATCATCACCGCCGGGGCCTCAAGGAAGCGATAGCCCAACTCCAGCTCGCCCAGCACGCAGGCGCCCCGGGCCTGGGCGGCGGCGATCTCGGGCCGGCGGTGGTCCACCCCCGGGTTGAGCACGATGATGTCGGAGGCCGCGAAGTCCGCCGGCCGGTGGCCGCCCAGGCTAAGCCGCGCGCCCAGCCCGGCCAGCTCGGCGGCCCCGGCCGGGGCGGGCGCGGCGTCGGTGGCCGTGACCAGGGCGCCGCGCGAGAGGCACAACCCGGCCGCCGCGACTCCGCTCTTGCCCAGGCCCACCACCAGCACCTTTTTGCCCAGGAGGTCCACGGCTACCTCAGCTTCAGGGTGGAGAAGGCCAAGAGCGCCAGGATCACGGCGATGATCCAGAAGCGCACGATCACCTTGGGCTCGGCCCAGCCCTTCAACTCGAAATGGTGGTGCAGGGGCGCCATGCGGAAGATGCGCCGGCCGTGGGTGGCCTTGAAGTAGCCCACCTGCATGATGACCGACAGCGCCTCCACCACGAAGATGCCGCCCACCACCACCAGGAGAATCTCGTGCTTGGTGGCCAGAGCCACCACGCCCAGCGCGCCGCCCAGGCTCAAGGAGCCGGTGTCGCCCATGAAGACCTGGGCGGGGTAGGCGTTGTACCACAAGAAGCCCATCACCGCCCCGGCGATGGCCCCGCAGAAGACCGTCAGCTCGCCCACGCCGGCCACGTGGAAGATTTGCAGGTAGGCGGCGGTCTTTATGTTGCCGGCCAGGTAGGCGAAGATCAGGTAGGTGGCCGAGGCGATGAGCACCGGCCCGGCGGCCAGGCCGTCCAGGCCATCGGTGAGGTTGACGGCATTGCTGGTGCCCACCAGTATGAAGACGGCCAAGGGCACGTAGCCCCAGCCCAGGTCGGGGGTGACGAACTTGAAGAAGGGCACCGCCAGTTGGGTGTTGTAGCCCGGGTGCAGGTACAGGGCCACGGCCCCCATGAGGCCCACCAGCACCTGCAACAGGAACTTGGCCCGGGCCGAGAGCCCGCCCTCGTTGCGCTTGGCCACCTTCTTGAGATAGTCGTCGGCGAAGCCGATGGCCCCGAAGCCCAGCGTCACGCCCAGGGCCAGCCACAGGTAGAAGTTGCGCAGGTCGCCCCACAAAAGGCTGGAGACGGTCACCGCGAACAAGATCAGGGCCCCGCCCATGGTGGGGGTGCCGGCCTTGGCCTGGTGGCTCTGGGGACCCAGCTCGCGGATGTGCTGGCCCATCTGCATCTCTTGCAGCTTGCGGATGAACCAGGGGGCCAAGAGCAGAGCCAGACTCAGGGCGGTGAGCGTGGCCCAGATGGTGCGGAAGCTGATGTAGCGGAAGACGTTGAAGCCGCCGATGAGGTCCCGCAGGGGATATAGCAGATGGTATAGCATCAGGCCATCTCCCCCGTGGTGAGCGCCT
>JACQYR010000277.1 GCA_016208115.1 Desulfarculus sp. | reverse complement strand
GGCGGCCAGGCCGGCATGCTCTTGAGCGGCGGCGGCGACGGCCAGGGCCGCCTGCCCTGGCGGGCCATGCTGCCGGCCATCGCCGACTTGAGCGCCAGCACCGGCCTGGTCCTCACCGCCCACGTGGGGCGCATTGACGCGGCCCTGGCCCGCGAGCTCAAGGCCGCCGGGATCAGCCAGGCCCTGATAGACGTGGTGGGCAGCGCGGATACGGCGCGGGAAATTCTGCGCCTAGCCGACGGCCTGGCCGGCCAAGAGGAAACCCTGGCCGCCTGCGCGGCGGCTGGTCTGGAGGTGGTGCCCCACATCATCCTGGGCCTGCACGGTGGAGAGCTACGCGGCGAGCACCAGGCCCTGGAGATGGTGGCCGGCCTGAAGCCAACGCGCGTGGTGCTGGTGGTCTTCATGCCGCTCAAGCGCACGCCCTTGGCCGGGGCCGCGCCCTTGGCCGTCACCGAGGCCGCGCGCTTCATCGCCCAGGCCCGCCTGCGCCTGCCGGCGGCCGGCCATCACCTGGGCTGCGCGCGGCCCCGGGGCCGCTACCGCCAGGCGCTGGACGCCCTGGCGGTCAAGGCCGGCATCAACGCCCTGGCCATCCCCTCCGACGGCGCCCTGGCCGCCGCCCAGGAGTTGGGCATACCCGTGGACTTCAGGGATACCTGCTGTTCGTTGGGTTAGGGCGCAGCCATGGCTGGTTGACGCGGCAGCGGTCTTGACTCAGGCCGGCCCCTCCTCCGAGGCCTTCTTGTAGGCGCTCATGGCCTGCAAGGTCCGCACCTCCAACTGGTCGCGCACTTCTATCTCGGCCTGGGGCCGGGGCAGTTCCTGGGTTATCACCAGCCCGCGCTGAATAAGCACCTGGAACAGGTCCTCCACCTGATGGCTGCCCACCTCGGGCATGACCTTCAGCGTCTGGGCCATGATACGGCCAAAGCTCTGCCGGCCATCCACCAAGGTCAGGACCTGGTGGGCCAGGGCGCGGGCCTGGTAGCTCTTGCCCCGGGCGCTGTCGTCCAGCTTATAGATCAGCTTGCCATCGCGCTCCACGGGTTTCAGGCTCACGCCCGCGGCCAGGCTGGGCACCAGGCGTGACCAGGGCCTGGCCCCCTGGTCCAGGCTGTCGCGGGCCATGACCAGGCACAGCCGGCGCTCCTGGCCCTTGCGGGTCAGCGTGATGCTCTGGGCGTACTGCTTGACCAGGTGCAAGCCCAGGCCCTGGGGCTCGCCGCCCTCCAGCACCGCGCCCAGGGAGTACTCGGGGGTGTTCTGAGGGTCATAGGTCAGGTGGTCGGTGATGAAGCAAATGCTCAAGCCCTCGGCGATGACCTCCAGCTCCAGGCGGCACTGTTCGCGCCTGCCGGACTGGACGCACTCCTGGGCGATGTGGTCGAATATCTCCTCGGCCGTTAGCCGGCAGCGGCCGGCGCCGTGGGGGCCGAAGCCGGCCAGGCGGGCCATGCCCTCGCAGAAGTCCAGCACCAGCCCGCCATAGGCCAGCGTGCTGGGCACCGTCAGGCTGGCGCTGTCGCCAGTCACCTCCCGAGAGCAACTGTCCATGGCCTCCCCCCCGCAAAAAGCCTAAAGCCGGGCGGGGATGAACCCCGCCCCTACATCAAAGGCATGATAATCGCTGTCTTTTTCTTAATTAAGGGGAGGGGGTTACCCCCTCCCGTGTTCTTCTGCCCCAGCCGGCGCGGCCAGCGCCGATTTCTACATAAAGGCCCGCATGCGCTGCCGGCTGGCCGCCAGGCGCTCCATCTTGGAGGCGATCTCGGCCACCTTGGCCTTTTCCTTCTCCACCACCTCGGCCGGGGCCTTGGCGAGGAATCCCTCGTTGGCCAGCTTGTTGCGGCTGGGGGTGATCTCCTTTTCCAGCTTGGCGATCTCCTTGTCCAGGCGCGCCACCTCGGCGGCGAAGTCCACCAGGCCGGTGAGCGGCACGTAGACCGTCACCCCGGCCACGGCGGCACTGGCGGCCTGGGCCGGCGGCTCACCCTCAACCGCCCAATCCAGGCTGGCGATCTTGGCCAGGGCGGTCAGGCGCGGGGCCTGGGACTCAAGCACCTGGCGCGCGCTGTCCTCGTGGGACATCAGCACCACGGGCAGGGCCTGGCCAGGCGCGATGCCCATCTCGCCGCGGATGTTGCGCACCGCGCCGATCACGGCCATGAGCAGTTCCATCTGGGCCTCGGCCTGGGGGTCCACCTCCTGGGGCTCGCCGTTGGGCCACTCGGCCAGCATCACGCTGCCTTCCGCGCCCGGCAGGCGCTGCCACAGCTCCTCGGTGACAAAGGGCATGAAGGGGTGCAGCAGGCGCAGCAGGCGCGAGAAAACCTCGCCCAGGGTGCGGCGGGCGGCGGCCTGGCGGGCCGGGTCGTCGTGGTTGTAGAGGGGGGCCTTGACCAGCTCCAGGTACCAGTCGCAGAACTCGTGCCAGGTGAATTGATAGAGCGCGCTGGCGGCGTCGTTGAAGCGGTAGTCGTCAATGGCCGCGGCCACTTCGGCGGCGGTGCGGTTGACGCGGCTGATTATCCAGCGGTCCTCCAGGGTGGGGGGCAGGCCGGCGCCAGCCTCCCGGTCGCCCTGCAGGTTCATCAGGGTGAAGCGGGCGGCGTTCCAAATCTTGTTGACGAAGTTGCGGTAGCCGGCGATGCGCTCCTCGCTCATCTTGATGTCGCGGCCCTGGGCGGCGAAGGCGGCCAGGGTGTAGCGGAAGGCGTCGGTGCCGTACTGGTCCATGATGATCAAGGGGTCCATGACGTTGCCCTTGGACTTGGACATCTTCTGGCCTGAAGCGTCGCGCACCAGGGCGTGGATGCACACGTCCTTGAAGGGCACCTGGTCCATGAACTTGATGCCCATCATCATCATGCGGGCCACCCAGAAGAACAGGATGTCGAAACCGGTGACCAGGCAGGAGGTGGGGTAGAACTTCTTGAGCTCCGGGGTCTGGTCGGGCCAGCCCATGGTGGAGAAGGGCCACAGGGCGCTGCTGAACCAGGTGTCCAGCACGTCGGTCTCCTGCTTCAGCTCGGCGCCGCCACATTTGGGGCAGGCCTGGGGCGTGGTGCGGCTGACTATCACTTCACCGCAGCCGCAGTACCAGGCCGGGATGCGGTGCCCCCACCATATCTGGCGGCTGATGCACCAGTCGCGGATGTTGGTCATCCATTCGTGGTAGGTGTTGGTCCACATCTCGGGCACGATGCGGGTGCGCCCCTCCTGCACGGCCTGGAGGGCCTCCGCCGCCAGGGGCCCCACCTTGACGAACCACTGCTGGCTCAGGATAGGCTCCACCATGGTCTTGCAGCGGTAGCAGTGCCCCACGGCGTGCAGGTGCACCTCGTGCTTCTCCAGCAGGCCCTGGGCCTCCAGGTCGGCCACCACCCTCTTGCGGGCCTCGAAGCGGTCCAGGCCGGCGTAGGTCCCGCCCAGCTCGTTGATGCGTCCGCTGTCGTCCATCACGCGGATGGCGGCCAGGCCGTGCTTGCGCCCCAGGTCGAAGTCGTGGGGGTCGTGGGCCGGCGTGACCTTGAGCGCGCCGCTGCCGAACTCCAGGGAGACATAGGCGTCCCTGATGATGGGCAGCTCGCGGCCCAAGAGCGGCAGGACCAGGGTGTCGTCGGCCAAGTCTTTATAACGCGGGTCCTCGGGGTTGATGGCCACCGCCGTGTCGCCCAGCATGGTCTCGGGCCGGGTGGTGGCCACGGTGAGGTGGCCCCGGCCGTTCTTGAAGGGATAGCGGATGTAGTACAGCCCGCCCTGCACTTCCTCGTGCTCGCTCTCCAGGTCGGATAGGGCCGTGTGGCAGCGGGGGCACCAGTTGATGATGTAATCGCCCCGGTAGATGAGCCCCTCTTCGTAGAGGCGCACGAAGACCTCGC
>JACQYR010000276.1 GCA_016208115.1 Desulfarculus sp. | reverse complement strand
CGTTTGCTTGGGGACTCCGGGGGGATGGCCCGCCAAAAAGCGCGGGCTAGAAGATTCAAGCATTTTTGGAGCGTTAGCCTAGTTCATTGCGGCTGATTAGAGTTAAAAAAGTCCATGGATGGACTTTTTTAACATCCTGTCAATCGGCCAGGGCCTGGGCCAGGGTGTAGAGGAGCAGGGAGCGGTCCACGGGCTTGTGCAGCACGGCGCGGGCCGGCGGCACCCCCGGCGGCGGCTCGATGATGGTCAGGTCGGTGCTCCAGCCGGTGACCAGGATGAAGGGGATGGCCTGCTCCGGGCGGCTGGCCAGGCTGGCGGCCACCTCCCAGCCGCTGCCGTCGGGCAGGCCCAGGTCGCAGAGCACGGCCTGGAACTGGAAGCCTTGCAAGGCCGCCAGGGCCTCGGACACATTGGCGGCCAGGCGCACCTGGTAGCCCGCGTCCTCCAAGAGGGCACGCACGCCCATGGCCACCAGGGCCTCGTCCTCCACCAAGAGTACCCGGGCGCCAGGCACTCCCCCCGGCGGGGCCAGGGTCGGGCCTTCCTGGGCGCTGGCCGCGGGACCCAGGGGCAGGGTCACCATGAAGGTGGTGCCCTGGCCGGAGGCGCTTTGCACGGTGATGTCCCCGCCGTAGGCCCGCACGATGCCCCGGCTGGAGGCCAGGCCCAGGCCCTGGCCGGCCACGCCCTTGGTGCTGAAAAAGGGCTCGAACAGGCGCCGGGCCGTCTCCGGCCCCATGCCCAGGCCGGTGTCGGCGAAGCGGATCACCGCCTGCTCGGCCTCCCGGGCGGCGCTGACGGTCAGGCGGCCGCCCTGGGGCATGGCCTCCAGGGCGTTGCGCAGGAGGTTGAGGAAGACCTCCATAAGCTCGTCGCGCTGGGCGCCCACCCACAGTCCGGGCCTCAGGTCGGTGAAGAACTCCACCCGGGCCTGGGCATGGGGGCGCCAGGCGGCCTGGGCGATCTTGATGGCCGCGGCGGCTACCTCGCCCACCTCGGCCACCTCCCGCCCGCCATCCTGGGGCCGGCGCCCGCCCACATAGGCGGCCAGGCGCTGCACCAGGCCGCGCCCGGAGATGGCCCCGTGCACCACGTTGTCCAAGAGCTGGCCCAGGCGGCCCCGGTCGGGATCAGGCCCGCGCAGCTCGGACTCGGCGGCCTGGGCATTGCCCAGGATGGCGGCCAGCAGGTTGTTGAAGTTGTGGGCCACGCCGGCGGCCAGTTGGCGCAGCACCTCCTGGGCGCGCTGGCGCTCGCTGATGTCGCGGCTGATGCCGAAAAATACCTGGCGGTCGCCCCAGCGGCCCCGGGTGACCCGGGTCTCCACCGGCACCAGGGCGCCGCCCTTGGTCATCAGCGGCAGGTGGCTGCGGTCGCTGTTGCCGGCGATGATGGTGGCCACGATGCTGGCCGCCTCCTCGCGCCGCTCTGGCGGGTGCAGCAGGCACAGCTCCCGGCCCAACAACTCTTCCTGGCCGTAGCCCAGGCGTTCGCTGACCGGCGGGTTGACCGCCACCACCCGGCCCTGGTCGTCCAGCACGAAGAGGAAGTCCTGCAGGGAATCGAACAGCGTCTGCAACTCGGCCCGGCTCTGGCGCAGGGCGTCCTCGGTGCGGCGGCGCTCGGCGATCTCGTATTGCAGCTCGCGGTTGGCCTGGCTCAGCTCGGCGGTGCGCTCGTTCACCAGGTCTTCCAGGTGGTGGCGGTATTTTTCCAGCTCGGCCTCGGCCCGTTTGCGCTCGGTCACGTCGCGAATGACCGTGAGCACGCAGGGATCGCCGCCGAACTGGATGATCTCCGCCGACCACAGCACCTCCAGGCTCTGGCCCTGGGGCAGGACGAGCCTGGTCTCGCGGTCGCGCAGGGAGCCCAGGACCACCAGGTTTTGTATCCAGTGCCGGTCCAGCCCGCCCTGGGGCCTGATGTCCAGCTCATCGAAGCTCTTGCCCAGGGCCTGGTGGCGCTCCAGGCCGGTGATGCGCAGAAAGGCCTCGTTGGCCTCCAAGAGGCGGCCCTGCTCCAGGGTGGCGATGGTCAGGCAGTCGGGGTTCAAGGCAAAGGCCCGGGAGAACTTGGCCTCGGATATCTTGACGGCCTCGTCCAGGTCGCGCAGGTGGAAGGCCATGGCCAGGGCCAGGCACAAGGACAGCCAGATGGAGCCCAGCCACATGACGTTGAAGGGCAGGATGGCCATGTGCAAGGCGAAGGCCGCGTCGTGCAGTCCTCCGAAGAACCAGATGGAAAGGCCGGCCAAAATCGCCCGCACGTAGGCCGGCTTGCCCGGCCCCCGCCACCAGCGGAACCAGAAGAGCACCATGGTGGTCAGCACCACCGCCAGATCGAAGGTGTACAGGATAGGGCGGAATATCTTGGCCTGGGGGTGCCAGGTGCCGGCGTGGGGCTGCCAGACCAGGGGAGGCCCCAGCACCAGGGGGTGCTCCACCAAGAGCAACACCGCCGCCAGGAGCAGGGAAAAACCCAGGCAGCCCCAGGCCCAGCGTCCCGGGCGTATGTCCTGCAAGGAGCAGGCGAACCACACCCAGGCCACGGGCGCGAAGCACAGGGACATGAGCATCAGGCGGTACCAGCCCACGATGGAGCGTTCGGAGAGCTGGTAGCCGTAAATGGTGAAGCCCAGGAAGTAGCCGCACAGGGTCAGGTAAAACAAGAGCAGGTACTTGAGCGGGCGATAGCTGCGGTAGGTGAGCAGAATTACCAGGCATAACAGGGCCAGCAGGCCGTTGGCCACCAGGCCGATGAGCGGACCAACGCTGTAGGCTGGCACGAATTGGGGCAGCAAGGCAGGCTCCGGGGGGTGATGAATCGCCTACTTCATAGTAAAGAATCCGTCCGGCTTTGGCGAGTTCTTAATTCTTCACGGGCCTCACTTGAGCCGGGCCAGGGCCTTGGCCGCCAGGGTCTTGGCCTGGTCCAGGTCGTGCTGGCCGTCGCTGCCGGCCACGGTGATGGTCAGGTAGGCGTCGGCGGCCAGCACGTGCAGGCCGGCCCCGGCCCTCAGGCCGCCGCCGCCGAAGTAGGCCGCGCTCCCCAGGCCGGGCACCTCCTGGGGACCCTGCAAGAGGGCCTTGGTGTCCTCGAACAGACGGGCGGCGCTGTAGCCCTGCCCGCGCATGGCCGCGGTCATGCCCTGGGTGCGCACCAGGGAGACCTGCACGAAGCGCACCTTGTCCTCACCGGCGGCGGCGTAGAAGCAGATGGCCTGGCCCAGGGGGTTGTGGGTCTGCTTGGTCTCCGGCGGCTGCACGGCCTGGCCCAGGGCGGCCTCCACCTCGGCGGTGGTGACCAGGGCGCAGGGGTCGGCCATGGCCGCCGCCGGGGCGGGCTTGTCCTGGTCGCCGCTGCAGCCGGCGGCCAGGGCCAGCCACAGCAGCGATAGGCTCAAGGCGGATTTGCAAGGCGTGGACATGATGGCTTCTCCGTGGGCCAGGCTGGCTCCCCCGCCGGGGGGGGCGGGCATTCTTTTGTGCGTTCGCCACGGTTCACCCCAGGGCCTTGGAAGGCGCTTTCGGGGGGCCGGGACGGTGAAAATTGCTTACTATCACACCCCGGACGCCTCGCCAAGGGGCAGGGAGGCGCCCCTGGGGCGCTTTGGCGCCGCCCAGCCAGCCATACCATAATGATTATGGGGATTAAGCCTAAACTAAAAACAGTTGTTTGAGAGCCATTTCTAATTCACAATGCTCGAATATGGCAGACATCCTCATAATTGACGACGATCCCCTGATCGCGCGGTTGTTGGCGCGCATGGTGGAGCGCCATGGGCACCAGGCCGCCCAGGCCTTGACCCTGGGCGAGGGCTACCAACTGGTGCAGGAAAAGTCCTTTGACGTGGTCTTTTTGGACGTGCGCCTGCCCGACGGCAACGGCCTGGACCGCCTGGCCGACATCCGCGCCAGCGCCGCCCGGCCCGAGGTCATCATCATGACCGGCCTGGGCGACCCCGACGGCGCCGAGTTGGCCATCAAGAACGGCGCCTGGGACTACATCGAGAAGCCGGCCTCCCTGGACAAAATGACCCTGCCCATGGTGCGCGCCCTGGAGTACCGCAAGGAGCGCGAGGCCCGCGGGGCGCCCATGTTGCTCAAGCGCGAGGACATCATCGGCGACAGCCCGCCCATGCGGGCCTGCCTGGACATCATGGCCCAGGCCGCCGGCGCCGACGCCAACGTGCTGATAACCGGCGAGACCGGCACCGGCAAGGAGCTCTTCGCCTGGGGCATCCACCGCAACAGCCAGCGGGCGGGCAAGAGCTTCGTGGTGGTGGATTGCACGGCCTTGCCCGACAATCTGGTGGAAAGCCTCTTGTTCGGCCACGTGAAGGGCTCCTTCACCGGCGCCGACCGCAGCCAGCGGGGGCTGATCGAGCAGGCCCACGGCGGCACCCTGTTCCTGGACGAGGTGGGGGAGTTGCCTCCCACGCTGCAAAAATCCTTCCTGCGGGTCATCCAGGAGCGCCGCTTCCGCCCCGTGGGCAGCGACACCGAGGTTTCCAGCGATTTCAGGCTCATCGCCGCCACCAACCGCGACCTGGAGCAGATGGTGGCCCAGCAGGGCTTCCGCCAGGACCTGTTCTTCAGGCTGCGCTCCTTCCATATAGACCTGCCCCCCCTGCGCGGCCGCCTGGAGGACATGGCCGACCTGGTCAACCACCACCTGGCCCGCCTGTGCCAGCGCTACAAGATTCGCCCCAAGGGATTCTCCCCCGACTTCCTGGAGGCCTTGCAGGCCTTTACCTGGCCGGGCAACGTGCGCGAGATGGTCAACGTGCTGGAGCGCACCGTGGCCTCGGCCCTTAACGAGCCCATACTCTTCCCCTACCACCTGCCCACCTATCTGCGCGTGGAGGTGGCCAAGGCCTCCCTGCGCCGCGAGGCCGCGCCCGCCGCCAGCGAGGCCAGCCCCGAGGCGCTGGTGCCCGTGGCCGCCAAGGTCCTGGGACCCTTGCAGCAATTCCGGGACGAGATTCTGGCCGCCGCCGAGAAGCGCTACCTGCAAGACCTGATGGCCTTGACCCAGGGCGACATCCAGGACGCCTGCCGCATCTCCCGCCTCTCCCGGGGCCGGCTCTACGCCCTGCTCAAGAAGTACGAAATCATCCGCGCCAAGGCCGAATAGCCCAATCTCGCTGAATTAATAGGCAAACTAATACCGTATCGCAAGACGCCGTCCTGCCGGGCAAGACAGCCTGGCGTTCCCAGGAGAGCGGCCCAGGCGCCCCGCCAGGGGTTGATGATTAGTATAATAATAAATGCAGCTAGTTAATTGCTGGCGAGGCTGGTGGCACAAAAGTTGAAGAGGTTGAATGGCGAGGGCTTTGCCTCGCTATCTCTACCAGCCGGAGTGGAACCAATGCACCTGCTGATTTACTTTCCCGCGCGCCACCAGGCCGGCCGTCCCTATGCCGAGGTATTGCAATGGGAAACCGCCGAGTTGAGCCAGGAATGCCATGCAGACCTCGAATCCTTCTGCCAGCACCTGCGGGTGTCCAACCATCACGACTCCGTGGTGGTGCTGATGCCGGAAAACCAGGCCCAACTGGAGGACATCCTGGCCTTGGGTCCCCTGCTGGAGGACCTGCCCCTGACCGTGGTGTTGCCCAGCCGCGACCCGGTCCTGGTGGGGCGTGCCCACCTGCTGCGGCCCCGCTTTTTGACCTACCAGGACCAGGATCCCTCGCTCCTGCTGGCGGTGTTGACCAACATAGTCCACCGCGGCAGGCCCGGCCCGGCCCCGTCCCCAGACGCGGAAAGGCCCCAACTCCGGACAGGCAAGGGACGGGGGCACCCACGGACGGCTTGACGGCCGCCGGGGCCGTTGCGTACTATTCCACTGTGCGGAATTGACTTTTCGTTCATTGGAATAGGCCATGCCCCGCCCAGAACCGTCGGTCAACGCCCTGGACCGGGGCCTCCAGATATTGGAGGCCTTTGGCCGCCGGGGTTTCAGCTTGTCCCTGGCCGACCTGGCCGCCGAGCTGGGGCTGCCCAAGCCCACGCTGCACCGCCTGCTCTCCACCCTGATGGCGCGGGGCTATGTGCTGCAACCGGTCAAGGGCGGGGCCTACTGCCTGGGGCCGGCGGTGCTGGACCTGGGGTTCGCGGTGCTGGACGGCCTGGAGGTGCGCGAGGCGGCCCTGCCCTTCCTGGAGGCCCTGTTCCAGGAGGTGGAGGCCAATGTCAACCTGAGCGTGCTGGAGCCCGGCGGCCTGGAGGTGATGTACGTGGCTCGCCTTCGCCGCCAGGAGGTCCTTAGCCTTAATCTCAACGTGGGCAGCCGCCTGCCCTCCTACAGCTCCTCGCCGGGACGGGTGCTCTTGGCCAACCTGCCCGGCCCCCAGCGCCGCGAGGCCCTGGCGGGAATCTTGGCCGACCCCCAGGCCGCCGCCTGGCTGGAGGGCCGCCGGGTGGACCTGGCGGCGGTGCTGACCCAGGTGGCGGAGCAGGGCTACGCGGTCAACGACGGCGAGTACCTGCCCGAACTGTTCGCCATGGCCGCCCCGGTCTGGGACCAACAGCGCCGGGCGGTGGCGGCGGTAAGCGTGGCCCTGCTCAAGCGCCGGCAAGAGGGCCGGCTCCTGGAAGAGCGCCTCCTGGGGCCGCTCTTGGCCTGCACCCGGGGCCTCAGCGCCCTTTTGGGGCACCGCCCCCGCCGCGCCCGCCCCCACGCCTCCCCGGCTTGAGCCGCCCGCCGGCAAATTCATACTTGACTGTAGCCTAGACCTTAGTATAGTAAGAAATAGCGCCAGCCGCCCTTATCCCGCTAGGAGGCAGTCATGACCAAAGGCTTGACCGAACGCCAGGCCCAGGTACTGGAGTTCATCACCTGCTTCCTCAACCAGCAGGGCTATCCGCCCACGGTGCGCTAGGTGGCGGCCCGCTTCGGTTTCCGCTCGCCCCGGGCCGCCTACGATCACATGAAGGCCCTGCAAAGAAAGGGCTATCTGCGCTCGGTCCCCGGCCTGCCCCGGGCCCTGAACGTGATCGGACCGCCCAAGGGCATCCCGGTGCTGGGGCGCATCGCCGCCGGCCAACCCATGCTGGCCGTGGAGGAGGCCGAGGAGTTCCTGGACCTGGACCCGGCCTTCTTCGGCGGCGGCCGCTTCTTCGCGCTCAGCGTGCGCGGCGACTCCATGGTGGGCGACCACATCCAGGAGGGCGACCTGGTCATCCTGCGCTCCCAGCCCGAGGCCCCGGCCGGCGAGGTGGTGGCCGTGCTCCTGGAGGACGAGGTGACCCTCAAACACTTCCACCCGGTGCAGGACGGCGTGGAACTCAGGGCCACCAATCCGGCGGTCAAGACCATCAAGGTGAGCCCCGAGGAGAGCCTGCGCATCCTGGGGGTGATGGTGGGCCTGGTGCGCAAGGTCTAGCCGGGTGCCCCCGGCTGGGCGATAACGGGTCGGTTGGCGCTGTCCCTTGACCTGTCTTCTCGGCTCCCGTCGGGGCGTGTTCCAGTAGAAAAAGGAATACCCGGGTGCCCCCGGCTGGGCGATAACGGGTCGGTTGGCGCTGTTCGCTGACCAGCCTTCTTGGCTCCCGCCGGGGCGCTGTCCAGCAGATAAAAGAATTTGGTGGCATGCCAGGTTAGAACGTGGAGCGTGGCGCATGGCCTTTTGGGATGACCTGAACGCCCTGGCCCTGGCCCAGTTCCGGCCGGGGGTGCTGAGCCGGGCCAAGCTGGGCCAGGGCCTGGTGATGGCCTGCCTGGAGATCGGCCCCGGCCTGGCCGACCAGGGGCACGAGCACAACTTCGAGCAGTGCGGTGTGCTCTTGAGTGGAAGCATCGAGATGTTTATCGGCGATGAGCAGAGGGTGCTGGCGCCGGGCGAGGCCTATTTCATCCCCGCCGGCGCGCGCCACGGCTGGCGCACTTTGGACGAGCCGGCCCGCCTGCTGGACGTCTGCGCCAAGCCGGCCTAGGCCGGGCAGGCACGGTAGGCCAAAGAAATGGCGGGTTACGCTAAAGCTAACCCGCCCTACCTTGCTGCGCCAAACCGGCCTGACGCCAAGCCATGACCCGACAAAACGGCGGGAGCGCCCTGGCGGTAACCAGGGGCTCCCGCCTGTTGATTACTCGACCTTGGCCACGGGATGGCCGGCCTCGGCCCAGGCCTTGATGCCGCCGGGGTAGCGGTATACCTGGCGGTAGCCCATCTTCACGGCCCACATGGCCCCGTTGTGGCTGCGGGTACACTTGGGGAAGCCGCAGTAGATCACCAGCAGGCGGTCCTTGTCCGGCCCCAGGAGCTTGGCCAACTCGGCCTGCTGGGCGGCGGACATCTCGGTCATCTCGGGGATGGGCAGCTCGAACTGCACCGCCCCGGGGATGTGCTGCTTTTTGTAGCTGTCCGCCAGGGGCATGGTGTCCACGATGAGCAGGGGCTTTTTCTCGTCCAGCCACTTCTTGAGCCCGGCGGTGTCCACCACCTGGTAGCCGCCGCGCTTGACCTCGTTGTGGAAGTTCATCACCAGCTTTTCGTTGTCCAGCTCCTTATCAAAGATGGCATGAGCCGGCGTGGCCAGGCTCAGGCACAGGAGGGCGGCCAGCGACAGCATGAACAGGGAACGGGACGTTTTCATGAGGCGATCTCCTCTTGGTGGGGGCGCGGGCTGGCCGGCCGGGGCCAGGCGCTCCCGGTGCGGGCCGGGGCATGCCGCCAACCCCAGATGTACAGATGGGCGGCCACGGCCAGCATGGCCAGGTCGCGGTAAAGGGCCTGGCGCAGGCCGTCGTGCGAGGCCAGTTCGTCGGGCGAGAAGCAGCCGCAGTCTATCTCCAACCCCTGGAGCACCCCGAACCACAGCACCCCGGCGAACAGCGCCAGCATGCCGGTAATCAGGCTCAGGCTGCCGCGCACCCCGGCCATGAGCCCCAGGCCGGCCACCACCTCCATGAGCGGCAGGCCCACCGCCGCCGGCGGCAGCAGGGCCTCGGGCAAGAAGGAATAGCGAGCCAGCACCACCCCGAAGGCCTGGATGTCCAGGAGCTTGACCGCCCCGGCCCAGACAAAGACCAAGCCCAGGCCCAGGCGGGGCAGCAGGTATGGCCAGGAGCGGGAGCCTTGGAGTTTAGCTATCGAAAAAACCAATACGCTATCTTTCGGATAGGGCGCCCGAAGGGTCTGAAAATATCGTTACGCAGTAGGCCTATGGACTATGGTGCATGATAGCGGTGGGTTGGCGTAAGTCAAATACGAAGTAAGGATGGCGGGCGAGGATTGATATAGGTATGACCTATGGTATCAGGAGCCGGCAGGGGAGTGGGCTAGAGCCGCAGGCGGGGCGCCAGGGCGATGAGCAGCAGGGCGGGCAGGGCGTGCATCCACCAGATTATCATGAGCCACTGGTCGGAGGCCCCGCCCCAGGTGGACCACAGCACCACTGGCAGCCAGCCCAGGAACTCGCAAAAAGCCCAGTCGGGGCGGGTGGCGGCCAGGCGGGCGTACTCGGTGAACAGGCCGCTCAGGCCCACCCAGAAGAGCAAGGCCAGCCCCAGCCCGGACCCGGCCGCCCGGCGGCGCCTCAGCAGGCGCTGGACCATTAGCCCCAGGAGCGCCAGGAGCAAGAGCCCGCCGGCCAGGTCCAGGGTGAAGGCGTAGACCTGGTAGGTGCGGCCGCGCAGGAAGGGGTAGGCCTGGCGGTGCAGGTTCCACAAGAGGCTGCCCAGCAGCAGAACCAGCAAGGAGACGCGGGCCAGGACGATGCAGCAGACATCCCAGGCGCCCTGGGCGGCGGGGCCCTGGCCCAGGGGCAACAGCCAGGGCCGGCCCGGCTCGGCGGCGGGGGGCCGGCGCAGGCGGGCGCGGAGGTTGAGGCTGAAGACCAGCAGGGCCAGGCCGGCCAGGGCGTAAAAAAGCCAGGCCGGCCCACCGCCGAAGAACGCGGGACGTCCGGCCTGGGTCAGCACAAGCTAACCTCCTAGCTTCTTTGGTTTTCGTAGGGGCGGGGTTTACCCCCGCCCGTGTATTCAATCGGGGGGACAGGACGGGAGGGGATAAACCCCTCCCCTACGAAGAAAGAGCCCCGTTTAGTCGGCAGCCTCACCAATCCTGGCCGGCCTCCTGGAGTATCTGGGCCACCCGGGCCGCGTCCTCGGGGCGGTCCACCTCCGGCGAATCGAAGTGGGTTATGACGCAGCGCACCCGGTGGCCGGCCTCCAGTACCCGCAGTTGCTCCAGCTTCTCCAGCTCCTCCAGTTGGCCGGAGGGCAGGGCGGCGTAGGTGTCCAAGAAGGACTTGCGGAAGACGTAGACCCCCAGGTGCTTCAGGAACGTCACCGGCGCGCCGTCGCGGGGGTGGGGGATGGGCTGGCGCGAGAAGTACAGGGCGTTGCCCTCGTGGTCCAGCACCACCTTGACGTGGTTGGGGTCGGTGACTTCCTCGGGCCGGGTGATGGGCACCACCGGGGTGGCCATGCCCAGGCCGGGTTCGGCCAGCAGCGGCGCGGCGGTCAGGCTGATGACCTCTGGCGGCAACAAGGGCTGGTCGCCCTGCACGTTGACCACCAGGTCGTCGGGTTCAAGCCCCATGGCGCTGGCCGCCGCGGCCACGCGGTCGGAGCCGCTGCGCAGATCGCTTTCGGTCATTACCACCTGCCCGCCGAAGGCCCGCACGGCCAAGGCGATGCGCTGGTCGTCGGTGGCCACGGCCACCGCCTTGACGCCAACGGCGCGGCCGGCCCGCTCCATGACGTGTTGGATCATGGGCCGGCCGTTGATGCTCACCAGGGGCTTGCCGGGAAAGCGCGTGGAGCCGTAGCGGGCGGGTATGATGACGTAGAGGGCCATGGCTATAGGGCGCCCGCCGCGTGGTTGACGGCCTCGGTGCGTTTTTGCAGCTCGGCCTCGTCCCAGTTCAGCATGATCTGCCAGGACAGGCAGCGCCCCAGGATGGCGCTGGTCTGGGGCAGGTCCTGGGGACCAAAGGCGATGTCGCCCCCTGGGCGTTTGTAGGGCCAGCCGCCCTTGTGGGGGGTGGCGCCGGCGTGCAGGTGCTCCCAGTTGGTGTAGGAGTGCCAGGTATTCACGCCCCAGGGCACGGCGCCGGCCCCGTGCTGGGCCAGGATGGCGGCCATGGCGCTGGCCTTGGCCGCGTCGGGCATAAACCAGCTCAGGAAGGTGGCCGAGTCGCCGGCCAAGTCGGGCAGCTCGCGGAAGGTCAGCCCCGGCACCCGCGACAGGGCCTCCTTGAGGGCGGCCTTGTGGGAGCGCGTGCGCTGAACCATCTTGGGCAGCTTTTCCAACTGGGCCAGGCCCAGGGCGCCCTGCAACTCCATCATGCGGTAGTTGAAGCCGTGGAAGCGCCGGCCCTCGTTGCCCCGGCCCACGGGCTTGTGGTCGTGGCCGTGGTCACTGTATTCGCAGATGGTCTGGTACAGGGCCTCGTCGTCGGTGATGACCATGCCGCCCTCGCCGGTGGTGAGCGTCTTGACCGCGTCGAAGCTGAAGGTGCCGCAGGCCCCGAAGGTGCCCACGTACTTGCCCTGAAGGGTGCAGCCGGCGGCCTGGGCGGTGTCCTCCAGCAGGGGGATGCCGTGCTGGTCGGCGATGGCCTTGATCTGGGCGATGCGGGCCTGGGCGCCCAGCATGTGCACCGGCACGATGCAGCGGGTGCGGGGGGTGATCTTTTTGGCCAGGTCGGCCGGGTCCAGGCAGAGGCTTTCGTCAATCTCGCAGAACACCGGCGTGGCCCCGCAGTCGAGGACCGCCTCCCAGGTGGCCACGAAGGTGAAGCCCGGCACGATCACCTCGTCGCCAGGGCCGACGCCCAGGCCCACCAGGCCCACCTTAACCGCGGCGGTGCCGCTAGACACCGCGCACGCGAAGCGGCTGCCGCAGTATTCGGCGAACTTCCTCTCGAATTTCTCCACCACCTGGCCCCGTCCGCCGGGCATGTCGTAGCGGAAGAGAATGCCGCTGTTCATGACCTCCAAGAGGGCCTTGGTCTCCTTGTCGTCCAGCCATTCAAAGCCAGGCATGTGATCGTCTCCGCTGGTGGCCGCCGCCCAGCCAGGGGCATGGGCGCGCGGGGTTGGTGCTCGCTAGGTCGCCTACTCGCCCTCGAAGGCCTGGTGGTATATGCCCTCCAGGTCCTTGGCCGATACCTTGCGGGGGTTGTTGGCGATGGGCCGGGCCACGGTCATGGCCTTGGTGGCCATGGCCGGCACCTCGGCCTGGGGGACCTCCAGGGCGCCCAGGTTGGGGGGGATGCCCAGGTCGTAGGAGAGCTCGAAGACCTCCTGCACGCAGGCCTCGGCCGCCTCGCGGGTGGAGAGGTCCTCGGGCAGCTCGGCCAGGGCGTAGGCCATGGTGGCGAAGCGCTCGGGGCAGGCCATGAGGTTATAACGCAGCACAAAGGGCAACAGCGTGGCGTTGGCCTCGCCGTGGGGGATGTCGTAGAAGGCCCCCAGGGGATAGGCCATGGCGTGCACCGCGCCCACTCCCGCGCTCGCCAGGGCCAGGCCGGCCAGGTAGGAGCCCAGGAGCATGTTTTCGCGGGCGGCCAGGTTGTCGCCGTGGGCAAAGGCGGCCCGCAGGTTGTCGCCGATCAGCTCGATGGCCTTGAGGGCGTTGAGGTCGCTTAAGGGCGTGGCCGCCCGGCTGGTGTAGGCCTCCATGGCATGCGTCAGGGCGTCCATGCCCACGATGGCCGTGATGTAGGGCGGGCAGCTTACCGTCAGCAGGGGGTCCAGGATGGCGGTGTGGGGATAGAGCAGGCGGCCGTTGATGCCGCCCTTGAATTTGTCGGAGCGCCGGGTGAAGACGGCGGTGAAGGTCACCTCGCTGCCGGTGCCCGCCGTGGTGGGCAGGAGAATCACCGGCTTGCCGGGGGTCTTGACCAGATCCAGACCCACGTAGTCGGTGGCCTGGCCGGGGTTGGTCATGAGCACGGCGGCGGCCTTGGCCAAATCCAGCGCGCTGCCGCCGCCGATGCCCACCACGGCCTGGGCCTTGAACTCCTTGCCGGCGCTGGCGGCGGCGTCGGCCTCGGCCGGCTCGGGCTCGCGGGTGAGCTTGTCAAAGATATGGTAGGCCACGCCGGCTTTCTTAATGCTGTCGAGGGCCGACTGCAAGGCCCCGGCGGCCAGCACCTGGGGATCAATCACCATCAGGACCCGCTTGGCCTCCAGCAGGCGCACCTCCTCGCCCAGGCTGGCGGCGCTGCCCTGGCCGAAGACGGTGCGGCGGATGCCTTCCATATTGAAACGGGGTATCATGAGCGTATTCCTCGCTTGGGGATAGGGGATGGCTGGGGAGAACCCCAGGTTGACGGTCATGATCCTAGCATAACCCGCCCAGGCGCGCACCAGCCAGATGGCCGGGCCGGGGGCCGCGGCTGGGCCGCGAGCCGCGGCTGGCATGGACGGGTCGGGTGGCGCCCAAGGCCAGGGCGGAGCTGGGCGGCTCCCGGTGGGGGTTGTCAGCGGGTTTTTTGGTGCGCGGCGGGTTACGCTTCGCTAACCCGTCCTACGTTCGGTAGATTTGGAAGGGCCGTGCAACGGGAGCCGCCAGCCTCGGCCTGGGCCACAGCCTGACCCGACCCGTCTACGCCCGGTGGCGGGAACGCCACCCCGACCCGTCCTCGTCCGGTGGCGGGCACGCCACCTGGCCTTGACCGGCTGGGGCCGGGATGCTAGCCTGCCCTTGATGCCGATGTGCCGGGCCCCGCCGGGGCCGGGGCGGCAGGCGGTTTGGGTTGGCCGTTGATGATCCGCCCCTGGCCAGGGGCTTGGAGGCAGCCGTGCGCGACGACCACCACAACATCGAGCCCTCGCAGACCCAGCTCCATACCCTGGGGCCGGCCAAGATCGCCAACCCCATCTTCAAGTCCTCGGCCCAAGCCAAACTGGGGCGCCAGCGCTTCGTGGACGAGAGCGTGCGCATGCGCGTGGACCCCTATCTGCGCCCCCATGACCCCACCTGCACCGAGGAGCCCAGCTTCGAGCGGGCCGGCCCCCGCGAAAAAATCTACTTCGACCCCACCAAGCTCAAGGCGGCCATCGTCACCTGCGGGGGCATGTGCCCGGGCATCAACTCGCTGGTGCGGGCCATCGTGCTGCAATTGCACTACATCTACGGCGTGCGCAACGTGGTGGGCGTGCGCTACGGCCTGCAGGGCTTCATCCCCGCCTATGGCCACGACCTCATGGATCTCAACCCCACCACGGTGCAGAACGTGCACGGACGGGGGGGCTCCTTTCTGGGCATGAGCCGGGGGGGCCAATCCATCGAGGAGATCGTGGACTCCCTGGAGCGCCAGAACATCGGGCTGTTGTTCATGATCGGCGGCGACGGCACCCTGCGCGCCGCCCAGTCCATCACCGAGGAGATCACTGCCCGGGGGGTCAAGACCGGGGTGGTGGCCATACCCAAGACCATTGACAACGACATCAGCTTCGTGCAGGTGACCTTCGGTTTCCAGACGGCGGTGGAGGCGGCCACCCGAGCCATCCTGGGGGCGCACAACGAGGCCACCGGCGCGCCGGGCGGGGTGGGGCTCCTGAAGCTCATGGGGCGCTACAGCGGCTTCGTGGCCGCCCACGCCACCCTGGCGCTGACCGAGGTTAATTTCTGCCTCATCCCCGAGGTGGACTGGGACCTGGAGGGACCCCAGGGGCTCCTGAGCCGTTTGGAGGAGCGTCCCCAGGCCCGGGGCCCCGCGGTGATCGTGGTGGCCGAGGGCGCCGGGCAGAAGCTCTTCGAGGGCCTGGACCTGGGCAAGGACGCAAGCGGCAACCTCAAGCTGGGCGACATCGGCACCCACCTCAAGGACCGCATCGGGGCCTATTTTCACGAGCGGGCCCAGGAGATCAACCTGAAGTACATTGACCCCTCCTACCTGATCCGCTCGGTGCCGGCCACGCCCAACGACCCGCCCCCCGGCCCGGAAACCGCCGGCGAGTGGCGCCGCTACGGCAACCATCCGTCGAATTTCTCGAACGAAGAAATCGAGGCGCTGCTGGACGACGACGCGCCCAACGCCGGCGTGCTGGTGGTGGAAGTCTATTACGCCTACCACCAGATTTTGAAACT
>JACQYR010000275.1 GCA_016208115.1 Desulfarculus sp. | reverse complement strand
TTGTCTCATATACTGATGGAGCCAGAAAGCCGTTGTGGACACCGGAGCACTCTCTTGTTGCCGCAGGATAGCTGTCCGAAGAATGGGGACCACCTCAGAGGACGGGCTGCTGGCCGAGGTGATCGAAGGCGAGGGCGACAAGCAGAAGATCGCCGCCAAGGCCGTGAAGGCGCGGCTGAAGGAGATCGGCAAGAACCCGCTCTATGCGGACGAGCGTGCGGTGCTCAAGGCGTACGCGGACCTGCTGGAGCAGCAATCGGACGCCAAGGCCAAGCGCAAGGCCGCGCAGGAGGACCTGGACAAAAAGATAGACGCCAAGTACCCCAAGCTCACCGAGGCCGAGATCAAGACCCTGGTGGTGGACGACAAGTGGATGGCCCGCCTGTCAGCCGCCGTGCAGGGCGAGCTCGACCGCGTCTCGCAGACCCTCACCGGCCGCATCCGAGAGCTGGCTGAGCGCTACGCCACGCCGCTGCCGAGTCTCACCGAAGAAGTGGAGACGCTTGCCGCCCGGGTCGAGGAGCATCTCAAGAAGATGGGAGCGGTATGGAAGTGAGGCCCGGCTATAAGCAGACGGAGGTGGGGGTCATCCCGGCGGAGTGGTCTGTGGCAGCGCTCTCGGACGTCTCCGACAAGATCATGGTCGGTATTGCCAGTGCGGCAACGCACGCCTACCGGCGTCACGGTGTTCCCTTGCTCCGGAACCAGAACATCAAGGCCGGATACCTCGACGATGCGGACGTTCTTTTCGTCGACGAAGTCTACGAGCAGACCTATCGCAACAAGCGGCTTCGTGCGGGCGACCTTCTAACGGCCAGAACAGGCTATCCGGGCATGACGTGTGTCGTCCCGAAGCGCTACACGTCCGCCCAGAGTTTCACCACGCTCATCACCCGGCCGAAGGCCGAGGTAGCGGATAGTGGCTTTCTTTCTGTCTTCATCAACTCGTCGCAGGGCCAGCGCTTCTTCGATCAGAGCCAGATCGGCGGTGCGCAAAAGAACGTGAATGCTGGCGCTCTTAGGAAGATGCCCGTTCCTGTCCCGGCATTGCCCGAACAGCGCGCCATCGCGGCGGCGTTGAGCGATGTGGATGCGCTGCTGGGCGGGCTGGACCAGCTCATCGCCAAGAAGCGCGACATCAAACAGGCCGCCATGCAACAGCTCCTGACCGGCGAGACCCGCCTCCCCGGCTTCAGCGGGGAGTGGGAGGTTAGGCGGATCGCCGAGCTTACAAACTGTGTGGCTGGCGGAACGCCAAGCACATTTGTCTCTTCATACTGGGGTGGCTCCATCAAATGGATGAACTCCGGCGAGTTGCACCTCAGACGGGTAGAAGACGTTGCGGCACGTATCACTGAAGATGGGCTGCGAAACTCCGCGGCAACGATTCTTCCAACGAGGTGCGTATTAGTCGGCCTGGCGGGCCAGGGGAAGACACGGGGCACCGTTGCCCTCAACATGGTTGAGCTGTGCACGAATCAGTCGATTGCCGCGGTCCTCCCAAGCCATGCGTTCGTAGCCGAATATCTCTATTACAATCTTGACAGACGCTACGACGAGCTACGAGACCTGTCATCTGGGGGCGGTGGCCGCGGAGGACTGAACCTGGAACTCATTGGGTCGCTTCCTATCCCTCTCCCGTCGATCGCCGAACAAACCGCCATCGCCGTCGTCCTTTCCGACATGGACGCCGAGTTGGCGGAGCTGGTGGCCCGCCGCGACAAGACCCGCGACCTTAAGCAGGCCATGATGCAGGAGCTGCTGACCGGAAAGACGCGGCTCGTGAAACCGGAGGCGGCCCATGCCTGAGCAACCCCGTTCCGAGCGCAAGACGCAGAACCGCGTCATCGCCCTGTTCACCGATCCGGCGCGGTCCGACCACCTCGGCTACCGCTACCTCGGAGAATGGAACAAGCGGGATAACAACCGCCCCATCGAGACGACGCTCCTGCGCGACAACCTTGCCGCCCGCGGTTACTCCGCCGCTCATATCTCCGCCGCCCTGCAGAAGCTCGAGACCGCTGCCGACTCGACGGGCATCACGCTCTACCAGGCGAACCTGCGCACCTACCAGCTCCTGCGCTACGGCGTGCCGGTGCAGATCGCCGCAGGCCAGGCCCACGAGACGGTGCACCTGATCGACTGGGAGCACCCGGAGAAGAATGACTTCGTGCTGGCCGAGGAGGTGACGCTGACCGGCGGCTACCAGCGCCGGCCCGATATCGTGCTCTATCTCAACGGCCTGGCCATCGCGGTGATCGAGCTCAAGCGCAGTTCGGTGGAGCTGGCCGACGGCGTGCGCCAGCTCATCACCAACCAGGAAGAGATCTTCAACAAGGGCTTCTTCAGCACCGTGCAGCTCCTGCTGGCGGGCAGCGACTCGCAGGGGCTGCGTTACGGCACCACCGGCACGCCGGAACAGTTCTTCGTGGAGTGGAAGGACGAGGCACCGGTCGGCGCCACACCCGCTCCCGGGGCGCTACTCGACCGGCCACTCGCCCAGTTGTGCAACAAAGCCCGGCTGCTCGATCTGATCCGCAACTTCATCATCTTCGACGCCGGCCAGAAGAAGGTGCCCCGGCCGCACCAGTTCTTCGGCGTGAAGGCCGCGCAGGAGCGCATTGCCAAACGCGAGGGCGGCGTCATCTGGCACACGCAGGGCAGCGGCAAGAGCATCCTGATGGTGCTGATTGCCAAGTGGCTGCTAGAGTATGACCCCGACGCCCGCATCCTCGTCGTCACCGACCGCGACGAGTTGGACAAGCAGATCGAGGGGGTGATGAAGAACGCCGGGGTCATCGGCCCCGAGTCGCCTTCGCCGCGCATCACCTCGCGCGCGGAGTTCGTGGAGAAGCTCGGTAGCCGCACACCGCGCCTCTTGTGCGCCCTCGTCCACAAGTTCGACCCGGCCGACTTGAAAGGTCCGCCCCCGCCCGTGCATGGCCGCTTCTACGTGTTCGTGGACGAGTGCCACCGCACCCAGGGCGGCGACATGAACAAGCAGATGAAGCGCTGGCTGGAGGGCGCGATCTTCGTCGGCTTCACCGGCACGCCGCTATTGCGCAGGTACAAGCTGATGACGCGGGACGTCTTCGGCACCTACATCCACACCTACAAGTTCCATGAGGGCGTGGCCGACGGCGTCATCCTCGACCTCAAGTACGAGGCGCGCGACGTACCGCAGCGGCTCACGTCCCAGGCCGCCATCGACAAGTGGTTTGAGCAGAAGACGAAGGGCCTGAACAACTTCCAGAAGGCAGTCTTGCGCAAGCGCTGGGCGACGATGGAGGAGCTGATGAGCGCCGGCGAGCGCAAGCAGCGTATCATCGCCGACATCATCGAGGACTTCAGCCTCAAGCCGCGGCTCAACAACGACCGGGGCACGGCGATCCTTGTCGCCGCCTCGATCTACGAAGCCTGCCACTACTATCGACTGCTGCAGAACACGAGTTTTGGCCCGTACTGCGGGATCATCACGTCCTACGAGCCCAACCACAACGCGATCTCCCGCGAGCCTCAGAACAGCGACGAGCGCTATAAGTTCGACACCTACACTCAGCACGTCCTGAGGAAGGCTCAGACTACCAAGCAGTACGAGGACGAGGCCAAGCGCCGTTTCATCGAGGAGCCGGCGAACATGAAACTGCTGATTGTCGTCAGCAAGCTCTTGACCGGCTTCGACGCGCCGAGCTGCACGTACATCTACCTCGACGACGAACGGCACGACCACGACCTGTTCCAGGCCATCTGCCGCACCAACCGACTTGATGGTGACGACAAGGACTACGGCCACATCGTCGACTTCAAGAAGCTGTTCGGCGAGGTGCAGGAAGCGATCGCGCTCTACAGCTCGGACGAGCTGGACATCGAAGACGGTAGTGACGCCGAGAATAACGTCCACCTCAAAGACTGGCTGGCCGAGGGCAAGAAGAAGCTCGATGAGGCCCGCGAGGCACTGCGCTACCTGTGCGAGCCGGTAGCCTCGCCGCGGGAGGTGGAGCAATTCCTGCACTACTTCTGCGGAGATGCCGCCAACCCGAATGCGCTGAACGAGACCGAGGCGCTGCGGGTGTCGTTCTACAAGGCCGTGGCGGTCTTCGTGCGAGCCTTCGCCGCCATCGCGCAGGACCTCACGGAGGCCGGGTACTCCGACGCCGAAGCGGCCGCGTTGCAAAAAGACGTCGAGTTCTACGGTGAGCTTCGCTCCGCCATCAAAAAGCACTCCGGCGAAGAACTCGACATCAAGCCCTACGAGGCTGACATGCGCCACCTCCTCAACACCTACGTCCAGGCCGACCCGGCCGCTGATCTCGGCGAGCTGGGAGAGATGTCGCTTACGGAGCTCATCATCGAGACGGGCATCCACGACGCCATCGCCAGGAAGCTCAACGAGAAGGGCAAGCTGTCGCGGAATGCGATTGCTGAAGGGATCATCAACAACGTCCGCAAGACCATCATCCGCGAGCAGCTCACGGACCCCCGGTTCTACGAGCAGATGTCGCAGCTCCTCGACGATCTCATCAAGCAGAGCCGCGCCGACGCAGCGGCCTACGAGGAGTTCCTGAAGAAGGCAGAGGCCCTGGTGAAGCGGCTGGCCGCGAAGCAGCCCGATGAGGGCATCCCCGCTGAGCTGCACGGCAAGCGCGAGGCGACGGTGATCTACAACAACCTGCCCCGGATTCTCGCGGCCGGGAGCGCCGCCCAGGCCGACACAGTGGCCGAGTCATCGCCGGGATACGAAGATAAGCTTCTCGGATTGGCGCTCGAGATAGACCATGTCATGCGCGAAAGGGCTCCGGCAGGCTGGAAGGGAGACCAGGCACGCGAGGCGCAGGTGAAGAATGCTCTATTTCCATTACTGAACCGGGATCGCGAAGCAACCTTGGCGCTCTTCGAACTCGTCAAGAATCAGCCGGGTTACTGATGGCAGAGACGATAAACCTCGGCGACATCGCCATCGCGGTGACGCGCAAAAACATCAAGCACGTACACCTGTCGGTGCACCCGCCGAGCGGACGCGTCACGCTAGTCGCCCCGAAGGGGACCCGCCAAGAAGTAGCCCGCGCCTATGCCGCATCCAAGCTCGGATGGATTCGCGATCAGCAGGCGAAGCTGCGAGGGCAGGCACGGGAAACTCCCCGCCGGTTCGTCGAGCGCGAGAGCCATTACCTCTGGGGACGGCGGTATCTGCTCTCCGTGAGGGAAGAAGAGGCGAAGCCCTCCGTCTGCCTCACTCACCGCAGTATCACGCTCACCGTGCGCCCGGGTAGCGGCATCGCTAAGCGCGCGGCGGTCATGCACGAATGGCACAAGTCCCTCTTGCACGACGCAGTGCCCGAACTGATTCGCAAGTGGGAGCTGAAGCTAGGCGTGAAGGTGGCCGCCTATTTCCTCCAGCGCATGAAGACGAAGTGGGGCGGCTGCAACCAGCGGGCGCAGAACATCCGTCTGAACACCGAACTCGTGAAGAAGCCCAAGGATCTGCTCGAGTACGTGGTGGTCCACGAAATGCTTCACCTGATCGAGCCCACCCACAGCCCGCGATTCCTCGCACTGATGAGCGAGCATTACCCGACATGGCGCGAAGCCAGAGCGGAGCTGAACGAATTGCCTCTCAGTGCGGAGACGTGGACCCCATAGGGCAATGCCCAAGGAGCTACCTTCATTTGGACGCCAGGAAATGAGTGAAGCCCCTATCAACAACCTGCCTGTGCTCAGCCCGGAGGGCCGCTCCGAGTTCACCCTCTACAAGTCAGACGACGGCCAGACCCGCGTGCAGGTACGCCTGCAGGAGGGCACGGTTTGGCTACCCCAAAGGCTGATCGCCGAGCTTTACCAGAAGGACGTGCGCACCATAAGTGAGCATATCCAAAACATTTTTAGCGAAGGCGAGCTAAGGCCCGAAGCAACCATCCGGAAATTCCGGATAGTTCAAACCGAGGGCCAACGCCAGGTCGAGCGCCTGCTGGATTTCTACAACCTGGACATGATCCTGGCCGTGGGCTACCGGGTGCGCTCCCTGCGTGGCACCCAGTTCCGCCAGTGGGCCACCCGCACCCTGCGCGAGTTCGTGGTCAAGGGCTTTGCGCTGGACGACGAGCGGCTCAAAGAAAGCCGCACCCTGGGCGAGGACTACTTCGACGAGCTTTTGGAGCGCATACGCTCCATCCGGGCCTCGGAGCGTCGCTTCTACCAAAAGATCACCGACATCTACGCCACCAGCATTGACTACGACCCGGGCGCCGAGATCACCAAGACCTTCTACGCCACGGTGCAGAACAAGCTGCACTGGGCTATCACCGGCCGCACCGCCGCCGAGATCATCCGCCAGCGGGCCGACGCCGCCAAGCCCCACATGGGCCTGTCCACCTGGAAGCGTTCGCCGCACGGCCCCGTGCGCAAGACCGACGCGGCAGTGGCCAAGAACTACCTGAGTGAGGAGGAACTGAGCCAGCTTAACCTCATCGTGGGCATGTACCTGGACTATGCCGACCTACAAGCCCGCAACCGGCGGCCCATGCACATGGCCGACTGGATCAAGCGGCTGGATGGCTTCCTGGAGTTCAACGAGCGCAACATCCTCACCCATGCTGGGAAGGTGTCCCACGAGCTGGCCCAAGCCCATGCCGAACGGGAGTTTGAGAAGTACGAGGCCGAGCGCCGGCGATTGGAGGCTGAGCAGCCCACCAGCGACTTTGACAAGGCTGTGGAGGAAGTCAAGCGATTGGGGCAGGGGGCGAGCGAGGGAGTCAAGCCAAAATGCCTGCCGCCAGCCAAACCTGCCACACGCAAGGCAGTACGGAAGCGGAAGATGGAGGGGAGCGAAGATGAATAGAATTCACCTCGGGCCAGAGAACTATGTCGGCAAGAGGGGAGAGAAGGGGCTTGGAGGCCAATTTCTTCTGGGTAATTGTGGGTAATTTTCGCCAAAGATGACCCAAATTGGCTCAAACACCTACATTTGGCAGTAAATATAACTAGCTGAAAGAACAAATATAAGTAGCAATTTGCCGCGCATAGAATTTTACTCTGAGCCGACTACGAATCCGTAGGCCGCAAGTTCGAATCTTGCCGGGCGCACCAAGAAAAACAAGGGGTTAGGCTATCTGCCTAGCCCCTTGTCCTTTTCTTGTGCAATTATGTGCAACTGGCCCTGGCCTTCGGGTGCCTGTGTCGGGAATGCTTTCCGCTCCCGATCCGCCTGATCCGGCAGAAGGGACCGCTCAGGTCTCCCCCTGTCATCAACCGCATAGCCTCAAGCTTGAACTACCGGCCGGAACAGGCGGGCTTTGTGGCTGTGGCGTTGACCTTTCTTGCCAGCTCGCAGAAGATGGAGGTATGATCCTGGGCATGGGCGGCCTATCCCAGCACGAGGTGTGAACGGTGTTGAGAAAACAAAATTGATAAGTTACACGGCAGTGGCCAGAATTGGGCAGATGTGGGTGTTGTGGCTGTGTTGGGCTGTGCTAATACCATGGCCTGCCATGGCTATGGCGGATGCACACACCATGGCATTCAACCCCATAACACTGGACCAACGCGAGGAGTACCCACTGGGCATACACCTGGATTTGATGGAGGATGCCCAAGCCAACCTGACCATAGACCAAGCGATATCCGCAACCCATGTGCACCTTTTTCAGCCAAGCCTCTCTGAAACTCCCAATTTGGGCGTGAAGCGATCCGCCATTTGGGCACGCTTCACTCTACGCAATACCGATCAACAAGCCCGCGTGCTGCTGTTGGTTTTCATGTATCCGCCGGTGGACCTGGTATCGTTATTCATCCCCACTGAAAATGGGAAATTTCAACGCTTGGATGGCGGCGATTCCGCCACGCAAACTAATACGGCCATTAGACATAGATATCCCGTCTTCCGCCTCTCAGTTCCTCGGCAATCCAGTCAGACTTATTATTTGCGCATAAAGACCACCGGAGCCATGACCATCCCACTTACCTTGATGAGCTTCTCGCGTTTTCACGAAGAAGACCACCAATCGCAAGTGATATTCGGTGTCTTATTTGGTTTGGTGGTTGGCGCTGTGATGTATTTCTCCTTGATGGCATTGAAACTGCGCTCACCATCAGTTTTATGGTTCGTGTTTTATATTTCCCTGCTTGGCCTAATGATCTGCGCTGGCAAGGGGTTCCTGCAGGAGCACCTAGGACAGCGTATCAATCCATATAACAACCTTTTGCACTTGATAATCATCGGACTTGTTTACTTTTCCGGGGCCAAATTTTTTCGGGTATTTCTACAAATCGGCAGGTATTCACCTGGGATGGATAGATGCATATTACTCCTGCAATGGATGGGCATTTTTTATATACCCATGTGCATATTTGAAAATGCTATCACACCGTTATACTCTGCTATACTGGTCGGCGCAGGCCCAATATTTTCCACGACGGTCGCCGGTATATTCTGGGCGAGAGACGTTCCCAACGCCAAGTACTTTTTTCTAGGCTGGCTGGGAGGTCACACATTTTCCGCGGTTGACCTATTGCGAATATATGGCATGGTGCCATTTACTGCTGTTACTCCTTACGTCGTGCCCACGGCCATGTGTGTTTCCTTGGCTTTCTTCGCGCGCGCGCTTATACAACAGGCTTCTCGATATGAACAAATGGCCAAGCAGGACATGCTAACCGGCTTGGCCAATCGTCACGCCATGGGAGAGTTCCTTTCGACAGAGTATAACCGGAATTTACGGCATGGACATCCTATAGCATTGATCATGGCCGATGTGGATTACTTCAAGGATTATAACGATACCTATGGCCACCAAGCTGGGGACGAGTGCCTAACTAAAATCGCTAAAATGTTGAAGGGAGTCAGCCGCCGTGGCAGCGAAATGGCCGCGCGTTATGGCGGCGAGGAGTTTGCATTGGTCTTGTCTGATACTGGCTTGGATGAAGCCGTGACCCTGGCCGAACGCATCCGGGCAGCGGTGGAGAACCTGGGCATAATCCACCAGGCATCCAAGGTCAGGCCCGTTGTGACCATCAGCTTGGGGGTCGCCTGCATAATCCCCACCAGGGACGGGGACCCATTGAACTTGATAGCCTGGGCAGATCAAGCACTATATCGGGCCAAGGGTGGCGGCCGCGACCAAGTTGTCGTGGCAGAGGCTCCCGGTTGGGGGCACTGAACTGACAGAATAGGTCAACCGCCATCGAGCCCGCAGGCTTGCTCAGTCCTCCAGACGAGCCTTGACCGCCATGGCGTGGATGGGCAGGCCCTCGGCCTCGGCCAAGGTGACCACCGTGGGCGCCAGGGCTTCCAGCCCTTGCCGCGATAGGTACTGGAAGGTGGGCTTCTTGATGAAGTCGTCCACCGACAGGCCGCTGAACATGGCCGCCCCCTGGGCCGTGGGCAGCACGTGGTTGGTCCCGCTGGCATAGTCGCCCACGGGCACCGGGGCCCAGGGACCCAGGAAGATGCTGCCGGCGTGGCGTATCTCCTGCAAGGTGACGCAGGGGTCGGCGGTGACGATCTGTAGGTGCTCGGGCGCGTATTGGTTGCTGAAGGCGATGGCCTGGGCCATGCTGTCGGCCTTCAGCACCGCGCAGTAGCGGCCGGCCTGGCGCAAAATTTCCTGGCGGGGCAGGCTGGGGAACAGGCGGGTGATTTCTTGGCACACCGCCAGGGCCAGGGGCTCATGGTCGGTGACCAGCACCGCCGCCGAGTCGGGGTCGTGCTCCACCTGGGAGAGGAAGTCCAGGGCCAGAAAGCGGGGGTTGGCGCTTCGGTCGGCCAGGATCAGGGCCTCGGAGGGGCCGGCCGGCGAGTCAATGTCCACCCGGCCGAAGACCAGCATCTTGGCGGCGGTGACGTATTTGTTGCCCGGCCCCACGATCTTGGCCACCCGGGGCACCGTGGCCGTGCCGTGGGCCAGGGAGCCCACCGCCCAGGGGCCGCCCAGCTTGTATATCTCCGTGACGCCGACGATGTGGCAGGCCACCAGGGTGTAGGGGTTGACGGCCATGCCCTCCAGGGGCGGGGTGCAGACGACCACCCGGCCCACGCCAGCCACCACCGCCGGCAGCACGGTCATCAGCGCCGTGGAGGGATAGGCGGCCCGGCCGCCGGGCACGTAGCAGCCGGCGCTGTCCAGGGGGGTGTGCTTGCGGCCGGCCAGGACGCCCGGCGCCACCTCCATCTGCCACTGGGGCCGCTCCAACTGGGCGGCGTGGAAGCGCCGGATATTGGCCGCGGCCTTGCCCAGATGTTCCACCACCGCTGGCGGCACCTGCTGGTAGGCCGCCTCTATCTCCTGGGGCGACACCCGTAGCTCGGACGCCGTGAGCCCGGGCTTGAGCCGGGCGTGCTCCTCGATGTTGGCGGCGTCGCCCCGCTGGCGGATGTCCTCCAGAATGCCGCGCACCCGTTCGTAGACCCCGGAGACATCAGCCATGGAGCGGCTGAGCAGTTCGCCGCGCCGCGCCGGCGCCAGTTGGCTCAATATTTCTGGTTGTAGCTGCATGCCCATCTACTCCGGGGTGTGCGGTGTGCCTGCATTATTACCGCCGGGAGGGCCGGGGCGCAAGGTGGGGTGGCTTTGAGCCGGCCGCGCTCGCCGAAGACCACCTCTGGCGACAAGCGGTACGGGGCTGGGCTCATGGCGCCAGCGGCCCTGGCGGCAGGCCCAGGGCCTGCCGCAGGGCCTGGCCGGTAGAGAGGTAGCCCAGCTCATCCCAGGGGATATCCTGGCGTCCGAAGGACCTGATCTCCAGGGACTCGCGGCTGGTGCACAAGGGGCCTGGCTGGGCCAGGGCTGTGTAAACCACCAGCACCAGGGGGTTGCCGGGGTAGGAATAGACCCCCAAGAGGCCCTGCACGCGGGCCGTGAGGCCGGTCTCCTCAGCCACCTCGCGCAGGGCGGCGCTGGGCAGTTCCTCGCCCCGGTCCACGTGGCCGCCGGGCAGTATCCAGCGCCCAAAGGCCTGGTCCCGCTGGGCCCGGCGCAGCAGCACCACGCTCTCGTCGGGCAGGAACAGCACCGTGGCCACCGCCAGCTTGGGGTCCAAGTAGGAGCCCAGGCCGCAACGGGCGCAGACCAGGGGCGGCCCGCCGGCGGCCGCCAGGGGGGCCAGCAGTTGTCCGCCGCAGGCCGCGCAATAGCGTGGGGTGAAGACGCGGGCCATGGCCGGTTTCAGGCCGCCGGCCCTGGCGGGGTGCTGGCCGGCGGGCGGCGCTTGACCAGGGTCAGGCAATTGCCCGCCGGGTTGAAGCTAACTTCGTCCATGATGGCCCGCATGAGGAACACGCCGCGGCCGCGCTCGCTGAGCAGTTGCTCCCCGCAGGTGGGGTCGGCCAGGGAGCAGGCGTCAAAGCCCACCCCCTCGTCTTCTATGGTCACCTTGAGGCAGTCGCTGGTCAGGTCGGACTCCAGGCGCACCAGGCGGTTTTCATCCCAGCGGTTGCCGTGTTCCATGGCGTTGGTCAGGGCCTCCACCAGAGCCAGCTTGAGGTTGTTGTCCAGATCGCTCTGGGCGTAGCCCACGCAGATGGCCGACTGGGTTATCTGCGACACCAGCTCGCGGATGAACTCGAAGCGGCTGGGCACCTCCAGTTGGGTGATCTGGCGCATGCGCGCCATTTGCAGCATGGGCGGGGCTTGGGTGGCCGCCAGGCTTAAGGACTGGGCCACCACCTTGGCCAACAGGTCCATCTCCAGGGGCTTGGTGAGGAAATTTTCGGCCCCAGCCTTGAGGGCCTCCACCACCGTGGGGATGTCGCCGTAGCCGCTGATGAAGATGAAGGGCACCCGTGGGTTGAGGCCCTTGATGGCGTGCAGCAGTTGCAGGCCGTCCATGCCCGGCATGCGCAGGTCGCTGATGACCAAGTCGCAGGGCTCCTGGCTGAAAAGCCGCAAGGCCTCCTGGCCGTCGCCGGCCGCCGTGGCCTCCAGCCCCTGACGCCTGAGATAGCGCGTTAAGACATCCAGCACCATGGGTTCGTCGTCCACCACCAGCACGCGCCGGCCCGGGGGCGCGGGGGCGTGGCCCTGTCCGTGGGAGGTGTCCACCTTAAAACTCCACCAGTATGAAGGCCACGTCGTCGGGGAAGTCTCCTTGCACGAAATCGTTCAGGTCGTCCCACAGGGACTCGCGCAGCTCGGCGATGGATTGCCGGCGGCAGCGCTCCAGCAATTGTTGCACGCGCGCCAGGCCGTAGAACCCGCCCTGGGCACCGGGGGCCTCGGTCAGGCCGTCGGTGTAGAGCACCAGCCTATCGCCGGGTTGCACCGTCAGGATGCTCTCCTCGAAGCGGGCCAGGGAATTGTCGTTCTCAAAGGCCCCCAGGAAGACCGAGTCCATGGCCAGAGGCAGCGGGGCGGCCCCGGCGGGCATGAACAGGGGCGGGGGATGGCCGGCCAGGGACCAGGTGAGCCGGCCAGCCCGGGGGTCATGGAGCACGGCCACGGCGGTGACAAAGGCGTCCTCCTGGGTCAGGCGCAACAGGTCGGCGTTCAAGGCCTTGAAGGCGGCGGCCGGCGAGAGCATGCGCTCCAGGTAGCCGGGCAACAGCGCCTTGACGATGGAGGCGGTCATGGCCGCGGCCACGCCGTGGCCGGAGACGTCGGCGGCCAACAAGCCCAACTGGCCCGAGGCGGTCTCGAAAAAGTCAAAGTAATCGCCGCCCACGTCGGAGCAGGGCTGGAAAAGATGGGCCACCCGGGCGCCCTTTAACGACACCTGGCGGGGCAGCAGGAACTGCTGGTAGCGGGCCGCCATCTCCAGCTCGCCGCGCATGACCTCGTTTTGGCGGCGGGTCTCGGCCATGAGCCGGCGGGCGCTGACGGCGTTTTTGATCTTCAGCGGCAGCACGATTTCCAGGTCGGAGGGATTGAGCGGCTTGGTGAAGTAGTCGTAGGAGTCCATGGTCAGGGCGCGGGCGATGGAATCGAAGTCATCCAGGGAAGAGTTGACGATCACCGGGATGGCCTGGGCCTCGCCCTGGGTCTTGCGCCACTGCAAAAAGGCGAAGCCGTCCATGTCCGGCATCACCAGGTCCAGCAGGATCAGGTCCACCTCGGGGTGGGCGGCCAGCACCTGGGTGGCCTGACGGCCATTTTCGGCGAAGAGAAAGCGGTGGCCGTGCTTGGACAGGTGCAGGCGCAACAACTCGCGGTTGAGCTTGGCGTCATCCACGATGAGGATGGTGGACGGCCTGGCCGCCTCGGGCGTGCTATTGGGTGGGGGGCTCATCAGGCGCTCCTGCCCCGCGACTCGGCCCACAGGCCCATCAGCAAGGGAGCGATGCGCTCAAGGGGCACCACGCGGTCGGCGGCCCCCATCTGCACGGCCATCTTGGGCATGCCGTAGACGGTGCAGGTCTCCTCGTTCTGGGCGATGGTAAGCGCGCCGGCGTCGTGCAGGTCCTTCATGCCCTTGGCCCCGTCGTCGCCCATGCCGGTCATGATGACCGCCACGGCGTTGGGACCGGCGGCGCCCACCGCCGAGCGGAAGAGCACATCCACCGAGGGCTTGTGCCGGTTGACCGGCGGGCCCTCCTTGACCCGCGCCACGTAGCCGCCCGCCCCCCGCTCCAAGAGCAGGTGGCGGCCGCCGGCGGCGATCAGGCAGTGGCCGGGCAGGAGCAGCAGGCCGTCCTTGGCCTCGGCGATGTTGATCTGGGCGCGGTCGTTGAGCCGGTTGGCGAAGGCCAGGGTGAATTGCTCGGGCATGTGCTGCACCACGGCGATGGGTGGGCTGTCGGCGGGCAGACGGCACAGCACCTGTTCTAGGGCCACGGTGCCCCCGGTGGAGGCGCCCATGAGCACCACCTGCGGTCCCCCCGGACGGGGCGGAGACTTGGTCAGGGCCACCACCTGGTCCACCTCTATCTTTTCGGGCACGCTCAGGGACTCGGGGCTGACCTGGTGCCGGCGCACGCGGGCCCCGGCGGCCACGCGCACCTTCTCCACGATTTCCTGGGCCAAGGCCGGCAGCTTCTCCCGCAGGTTCAGGGTGGGCTTGGCCACGAAGTCCACGGCGCCCAGGGCCAGGGCCTTCATGGTGGCCTCGGCCCCCGCTTGGGTGTGGCTGCTGAACATCACCACTGGGGTGGGGTAGGCGGCCATGAGCTTGTGCAAAAAGGTAAGCCCGTCCATGCGGGGCATCTCGATGTCCAGGGTGATAACGTCGGGACGCTCGCGCAGTATCTTGTCGCGGGCCAGGTAGGGGTCGGCGGCGGTGGCCACCCGCATGTCCGGCTGGGCCGCCAGGGTGGAGCGCAGAAATTCCCGGATCAGGGCCGAGTCGTCCACCACCAGTATTTTTATGGGTCCTGCCGCCATGCCAACCCCTAACGATGATGAGATGGCGCCCGCCGCCGGCGGCGCCACGGCCCCGGCCTAGAAGATCGTGACGCTTTCTTCCTTGGTTTCGCGGGCCAGGTGCTTCTGGTACTGGCGCTCGCGCTCGGCCAGCTTGCTGTCGTCGTCGGGTACCAGGTGCTTGACATAGACCTTGCCCAACTGGGGCAGGTAGAGGACCTTGCGTCCGTGGTAGCCGCCCACGTCCGACTTGATGACCTGGATGCCCTCCATGGACAGGTAGGCCTTGACGAACTGGATGTTGGCCGCCGGCACGCTGTTCTTGGAGGTGGCCACGTTGAGCACGTGGCCGCCGCCGAAGACCTTGGCCGTGAGCTTCTGGCGGTCGCCCCCCAGCTTGAGGATGTCGCCCAGGATCATTTCCATGGCGTACATGCCGTAGCGGGCGCTGTTGCTGTTGAAGACGTCCTCCACGCGAAAGTCGCCTGGCAACATGAAGTGGTTCATGCCCCCGATGTTGTGCAGCTCGTCCTTGACGCACACGCTGATGCAGGAGCCCAGGACCGTGGCTATGACCTCGTCCTCCTTGGTGACGTAGTATTCACCAGGCTGGATGATGACCATGGGCCTTTTTAGCTGGGCGTGGTAGCGCTTGAGCATTATTTACAGCTTGCGGTAAACAGTGGTGTCCACGAAGCGGAAAAGGTCCTTGACCATCATCAAGGATTCGGAGTGCCCCACGAAGATGTGGCCGCCGGGCTTGAGCACCCGGTGGAACTTGGTGAGGATGGATATCTTGTCCTCCATGTCGAAATAGATGAGCACGTTGCGGCAGAAGACAAAGTCCAGGGGCACCGCCAGGGGATAGGTGGGGTGCATCAGGTTGAACTTGCGGAAGGTAATCATCTGCCGCAGGGAGGGCTTGACCTGGTACTGGGCCTCCTCTCCCCGGCCTTGGCGGTCGAAATGCTTGCCCAAGAGCCCCTTGGGCACCGGCTCCAGCAGGCTGGGCTCGTACTGGCCCCTGCTGGCCTTTTCCAGCATGACCGTGTCCAAGTCCGAGGCCAGGAGCTTGTAGTCCCAGCCGGGGTGGTTGGCGAAGAACTCGCTCAGGGTGATGGCGATGCTGTAGGGCTCCTCGCCCGAGGAGCACCCGGCCGACCAGGCCCGCAAGACCCGCTGGCCGCTATGCTCGCCCTCGGCCACCAGATGGGGCAGGAGTTTGTCGCGCAAGAAATCGAAGTGGTGACGCTCGCGGAAGAAGTCGGTCTTGTTGGTGGTGATGCGGTTTATCATGTGCACCAGTTCGCCGCCGGACTCGTCGGCGCGCAGGTACTCGATGTATTGGCTGAAGGAGTCCATGCCCAGGGCGCGCAGGCGCCGGGCCAGGCGGCTGACCACCAGATCGCGCTTGTGCAGGCTCAAGCTGATGCCGGTCTGCGACTTGACCATCTGGCGGATGATCTCGAATTCCCTGTCGGGCAGAACCATAAGGCCGGCCTGCCCCTGGCTGGGACGGTCGGTGCCCGGGGAGGCCTCACACGGCATTGCTCAAGGCCTCCTGGGCCAAGAGGCGGTCCAGCTCCAGCAGGATTATCATCTGGTCGTCCAGGTGGCACAGGCCCCGCAGATAGTCGCGCCTGAGCCCGCCGGCAAAGTCGGGCGGGGTCTGTATCCGCTCCTCGTCGAGCTGCACCACGTCGCGCACGCTGTCCACCACGGCGCCCATGATCTTGTCGCCCACCCTGAGCACCACCACCACCGCCTCGCCGTTTTCGTTACCGTCCAGGTGCAGTTTTAGGCGCATGTCCAGCACCGGCACCACCATGCCGCGCAGGTTCATAACCCCCAGCATGTGTTCCGGGGCCCGGGGCAGGCGGGTCAGCCGGGGCATACCGATGATCTCCTGCACCTGCAGGATGTCCACGCCATAGGATTCGGCGCCCATGCTGAAGGTGAGGTATTCGCCGGCCCGGCTCTGGGGCTCCGGGGCGGCCAGCGCCGCCGGGGCCACCGCGCGGGGCGCGGAGGGCGCGGCCGGGGCCGGGGTGGCGGCCGGCGCCGTCGGCGGGGCGGCCGGGGTTTGGGCCAGGGGCTGGGGCCGGGGTGCCGGCCGGGCTGGGGTCTGGAGTTCCGGCGCGGGCGGGGCGCTGGGCGCGGCCTGGCCCAGGCCGAAGTCCTGGGCGCTCACCGCCCGGCACTCCTCCGGCTCCAGGTGCAGGGCCGCGGTCATAAGGTCGCTGTCCAGCACCGTGGCGTAGAGCACCTGGAAGCGCACCTGGGCCACCTCGTAGGTGGCGGCGTCGCCCACCTGGGGCAGGTCCAGCCGGCTGTCCAGGATCTCGCCCATGGAGAGCATCTCGTTGACCAACTGGATGGGCGTCAGCCCCCGCTCCTCCAGCTTGGCCATGTCCAGGGTGAGCAGGAACATGTTGCCCTGCTTGAACTTGTTGTTCAGGGTGTACTCGCTGACCTCGAAGGCCGGCAGGCCGGTCTGGGGCTGAGGCGCCCCCTTGGCCTGCACCTGCTGGCGCACGCCCGTGTCCACGCCCGAATCCAGGGCCGCCGCCAGGGCGCGCATGGGTCCCTCGATGTCTATGTCCTCGTGTTCCCCGATGCGTTCGAAGAGGCTGTTGAGCACGTCCAGGGACTGCAACAGCGAATCTGTGATGGCCTGGCTGGGCTCCAGGTCATGGTTGCGGATCAGGTTGAGCAGGTCCTCCATCTTGTGGGCCAGGCGCTCGATCTTGGTCAGCCCCACGAAGCCGGCCCCGCCCTTGATGGAGTGGATGGCCCGGAAGACCGTGTGCACCGTCTCGTCCTGGGCCCCGCCCTCCTCCAGGCGCAACAGCCCCGACTCGATGCTCTCCAACAGCTCCCGCGATTCGGTCACATACTCGGGAATGATGTCGTCGAACTCACCCATGACGCTCACCTCGTGGCCTTGGGCGCTGCCCGGCCAGGATCGGCCGCGCTAATGGCCGCGCGGCCTGATGGATCAACAACTAGCATGGGCCATATCGCCGGGCAGGGCAACGGGCTAGCCAAAGGACAGCTTTTCCAGCCCATGGATGTCCAGGATCAGGCTGACGCGGCCGTCGCCCAGGATGGTGGCGCCGGCGATGCCCGGCACCTTCTGGTAGTTCTGCTCCAGGCTCTTTATCACCGCCTGCTGCTCGCCCAGGATGTCGTCCACCAAGACCCCGAAGCGCCGCGCCACGCTCTCGATGATGACCACCAGGGCCGAGGTGGGGTCCACGCGCTCGGTGGGCAGGGACAGGACCCGGTGCAGTCGCACCAGGGGCAGGTATTCGCCGCGCACGCTCACCAGCTCGCCCTGGCTCTCCACGGTCTTGAGCTCCTCGGGCTTGGGCCGAAGCGACTCCACGATGGACAACAGGGGGATGGTCAGTATCTCCTCGCCCACGCTGACGGTCATGCCGTCAATGATGGCCAGGGTCAAGGGCAGCTTGATGCGGAAGGTGGTGCCCTGGCCCACCTGGGAGCGCACCTCCACCGAGCCGCGCAGGGCCTCGATGTTCTGGCGCACCACGTCCAGACCCACGCCCCGGCCCGAGACCTCGGTGACTTTCTCGGCGGTGGAGAAGCCGGGCTGGAACATGAAGGCGAAGACCTCCTCGTCGCTGAGCTGGGCCCCCGGCGGGGCCAGTCCCCGCTCCACGGCCTTGTTGAGGACCTTGCTCCGGTCAATGCCGCCGCCGTCGTCGGCCACCTCGATGATGATCTTGCCCTCCTGCTGGAAGGCCCTGAGCCAGATGGTGCCGGTCTCGGGCTTGCCGGAGGCCCGGCGCAGGGCCGGCATCTCCAGGCCGTGGTCGGCGCTGTTGCGGATCAGGTGCTTGAGCGGGTCGGCGATCTGCTCGATGACGTTCTTGTCCAGCTCGGTCTCGGTGCCGCTCATCTCCAGGTGTATGAGCTTGCCCATCTCCGAGGCCAGGTCGCGCACCACCCGCTGGAAGCGAGTGAAGGTGCCTTCCACGGGGATCATGCGCACCCGCATGACCTGCTCCTGCAAATCGCGGCTGATGTGATCCAGGGCCTCGGTGGCCGCGGCCAACTCCGGCGAGGCCAGGCCGCCGCTGATCTGGTTGACCCTGGCCACCCCGATCACCAGCTCGCCCACCAGGTTGACCAGCTTGTCCAGCTTGTCGGTCTCCACCCGGATGGAGGCCGACTGCACCGGCGCCCGGGAGGCCGGGGCCGGCTCCTTGGCCGGGGCGGGGCGGACGGCCACCGGGGCCTGGGCCGAGGCGGCCAGGGGCGGCGCCGCCGGGGCGGACGGCGGGGAGGGAGCCTGCGCGGGCTGGCCGGCCGGCTGCCGGGGCGGGGCGGCGGCCGGTTGGCCCGGGGGTGGAGCGGCCGGCCGGCCGACCTGGCTTATGCTGATATCGCTTTCGTCGCGCACGAAGATGAAGACGTCCTCCAGGGCGCTCTGGGGTTGGCCGGTACTGAGCCATACCTCCCACCAGAGGTAGAGTTGATCGGGTATCAGGTCTTCCAGGGCGGGCAGGCCCTCGGCATGGCAGGCCACCCGCTCGACGGTGCCCATCTCCCCCAACTCCAAGAGCAGTTGCAGGGGGTCGGTGCCGCTTTGCATCACTTGGGGGTTGAAACGCAAGGCGATGTGGTAGGACATGGTGTCCTGGCCAGCGGCGCTGGGCTGGGGCGCCGGCTGGGCGGCGGCCACCGGCGCCTCCTCGCCCAGGCGGCGGGCCAGCATGGCCATCACCTCCTTGGGCGGCGGGGGGGACTCCCCGGCCAGGCGGCCCATCACCAGCACCTTGAGGGCGTCCACCGCGCCCAGCAATAGGCCCACGATCTCGGCGTCGGGGGACATCCGCACCTTGCGCATCTCGTCCAGCAGACCTTCCATGAGGTGGGTGAGGTCCACCACGTCGTCGAAACCCACGATGCCGGCGTTGCCCTTGAGGGTGTGGGCGGCGCGGAACACCGAGTTGATCTCCTCGGGGTCCTCGCTGCCCTCCAGTTCCAAGAGTCCGTGCTCCAGGGTCTCGATGATCTCCTGGGATTCCTCGGCGAAGATCTGGAGCAGCTTGTCTTCCATGATCCTACCGCCTTAGGCCAGGGGGCGGGTGAACTTGCGCACCACGGTCACCAGGGTCTCGGGTTTGAAGGGCTTGACCAGCCAGCCGGCGGCGCCGGCCTTCTTGCCCTCCAGCTTTTTGCTGTCCTCGCGCTCGGTGGTCAGCACCAGGATGGGTATGTAGCGGAAGGAGGTCTTCTTGACCTCCTTGATGAAGCTGATGCCGTCCATGACCGGCATGTTGATGTCGCTGATTATCATGTCCACGCTCTGGCCCTGGGCGTGCAGTTGCTCGAGCCTGTTCAGCCCCTCTTGGCCGTGCTGCGCCTGGGCCACCTCGTAGCCGGCCCCCTTGAGGGTCATTTCCACGGACATGCGCAGAGTGGCGGAATCGTCAACCAAGAGGACAAGTTTGCTCATATGGGCTCCCGGGGGCCTGGCCGGTGGGGCCGGTCAGATGGCAAAGGCCGCGAAGTGGCTGTCCAGGCCGCTGATTTCCATGGCCCGGGCCAGGAAAGGCGGGGCGCCCCGCAGGCCGGTGGGCGCGCACGTCTGGCGCGTGCGCAGAAAGGCCAGCAGCAATTGCAGCCCGGCCATGTCCACCTCGCTGACCGCGGAGATATCCACGGTCAGCGCCTGGGGCTGGTCCAGGGCCGCGCGCAGACAGTCTTGGATGGCGTCTAGAAAATGTACCTGCAGCTTCCCGACGATGCTGATGGTGTCTCCGCTGGTTTGGCAGGTTAGCATGGAGGTCCCCTCGGCCTACTTGGCCGGGGAGATGGAGAAAATCTTGTCCAGCTTGACCACCTTGAACATGGTGTAGATATCCTTGGACATGTTGTCTATGCGCACCTTGCCCCCCTGGGCGGCCACGTTCTTGTACAACAGAAGCAGCTTGCCTATGCCGGCGCTGCCGATGAAAGTAACTCCGCGAAAATCGAAGACCACTTCCTTGATGGCCGACAGGTCCAACTCCAGGAAACGTCTTTTCATCTCCTCGGCGCCACGCTCGTCAATGGAGCCGAATACCTCTATGCGGGCCTCGCTGCTCTGCGTGGTAACCGTGATCTCCATGGCCTAGCTCCTTCCCGTGTAGCCCCCGCCGGCAATCCGGGGGCCTTTTGCATGCGCAAGATAAATGGCCCTGAACCAAGATTATCTATCATGATATGACAAAGGCCTTGGGAGTTGTCAACGTCCTTGGCCGCCGCGCCGCTTCATTCCTGGGGCGGCCTGGCGGCGAGCTGTTCCTCCAGCCGGCGCTGCTCCTCCAATTCCTCCTTCTGGCGGGCCAGCA
>JACQYR010000274.1 GCA_016208115.1 Desulfarculus sp. | reverse complement strand
GGCCAGCGCCCGCCTGGCCGAGGTGGAAGAGGAAGACAACGGCGCCCCCGAGCTGCCCCTGGGCGAGGGCACCCCCGACGACCCCGAGGTGCTGGAGCCCGAGGACGAGGACAGCCAGGAGTAGCGCGGCCTTAACCCCCGCGCGGGAGGTCCGGCCAGCATGGAGATCAGCATCGGCCTGGCCAGCATGGCCGACATCCCCGGCCTGTGCGATCTGCTGGCCCTGCTCTTCAGCCAGGAGGCCGAGTTCACCCCCGACCGCGCCGCCCAGGAACGCGGGCTAGCCGCCATCATCGCCGACCCGGCCCGGGGCCACATCCTGGTGGCCCGCCAGCACGCCCAACCCCTGGGCATGATAAGCATTCTCTACGGCGTTTCCACGGCCCTGGGCGGGCCGGTGGCCACCCTGGAAGACCTGGTGGTGGCCCCGGCGGCGCGTGGCTGCGGCCTGGGCTCGCGCCTACTGGCCAGCGCAATAGAGCATGCCCGCGGCCAAGGCTGCCTGCGGCTCACGCTCTTGACCGATGGGGATAACGTTGATGCGCAGAGGCTGTATGCGCGGCAGGGGTTCGTGGTGTCGGGCATGGTGCCGATGAGGAGGATGTTGGGGGAGTAAGGGTTGTAAGTGGGTCGAGCGTAGCGAAACCCAACGTCTTCACATCTTGATCTTTGCTCGAAATGATGATGTTGGGTTATGTGGCCTACGGCTCCAAGCCCAGCCCACAGGAAGACAGGGCTTCCAATCCTTTTCCCCGATTGTGTTTGTCATCCGAGTCACTCAAGGAGGAAGGCTATAGCCATAGTGTCCTTGAGTGGCCCGGGTGACTCAATGTGGCGAATGCACAGAGGTAGTTGCTTTGCCTCGGCTGCGTAGGCACGACAAGTATGAGCCGACAATATTCGTTAAAAGTCGTAGGTTAATCCCAGAGTAGCGGCTGTACTACTCACGAAATCACCCTGGATATTTAGAGTAAAATCCTTGCCAACCCTCCAGTCAAGTCCCACAAAAGTAGTTACATTTTCTTTGTTTTTTAATGTGCTTTCGAGATTTATGCTGTCCGTTGCATTAGTATCGGCATATCCCCAATTACCGCTACACTTGAGCTCAGAGTATGAATACCCAACTCCCACATAGGGAGTTATGGTCATAATATTCCAGTACAAAGTCGCGGCCACGTCAGCCTGCCAATAGTTAGCGTTGTCATCGGTGGACAATCCAGTAGTTGTAGCTCCTCCGTACTTGTATTCACCTATTTTTCGGTTATCATAGCGGAGATACTGAGCAGCCAAATTGACTCCAAGTCCCTCTTTTGATTCAAATAGATTTGCCTTACCCCCCACGGCCCATGCAAAATTACTTTTCAACTTGGCTTCACCACTACTACCACCATCAACCATGCCTATCTTGAGCTTCCCACCATCAACCATACCAGCCTTGGCATATATATTTAGCCTATCCAATATGCCATAAGCTACACTGACTAAATAATATTTATCGTCCTTAATTTTTATATCATCTAAGGTTCCGCTAGAGTATGCCCCATTGATGAATCCAGTTGCGGTTGAATCTTTTTCTTTCTGCTCACTAACCCAAGTTCCTTCAAGGCCAACACAGAATGATCCCGCCTTGACCATTTTTGCTGGGCTAGTAATTCCTCCGGCAAAGGCCAAGTTAGCCGACATGACAACAGCACAGGCTACCACTATGATAATTAGTCTTTTCATGGCACTTCCCTCTCAATTTTTACCAAATATTTAGGTAGGTACGAAAGGGGCAGTAAAAAATATACAACCATATTAGGATAATTAGTGTCAAGACAATTTGCTAGAGAGTGTTCCCAATAGGAGACCAATGCACGGCATTCGCGGGTGGCCCGGAGTAAGTTTGTTGTCCGGGTGCCGAAGGCACAAGAGGTTCCTGCGCCCCGCCCGGCCCCCAGCCACATACCTCGGGGACGCCATGGCCCGCGCCTGAACCTCTTGTCGCGGGTGGCCCGGACAACAAGTTGTCCGGGTGCCGAAGGCACAAGCGGTTTCCCCGCCCAGCCCAGCCCGGACCCCGGCCACATACCCCGGTGACGCCATGGCCCGCGCCTGAACCTCTTGTCGCTGCGCGACCTGGACAACAAACTTACTCCAGGCCACCCAAGAATGAAGAGGCTGGCCTACATTCCCCTCCTCCCCAACCTCTTCACTCCCCCCCTACGTCAACCACGCGGCCTTACCCTCGGCTCTGCCCCGCCAGCAACCCGGGGGCCAGGCCGGCGGCCCAGGCCTTGACGGCGGGCAGGTCGCGGTAGTCCCCCTCGGCGGCCCCCCGGGCCTCCATGACGGTCTTGTCCATGAACGACAGCTTGCCAAAGTCCAGCGCCCCCGCGAACAGGCCCACGGCCAGGGGGTTTAGGCCCGGGGCGGCCTTGCGCAGCGGCTCCAGGTAGGCCAGGACCTTTTGGCGGTTCTCCGGCGTGTCGTCGCGCATGGTCAAACAGGCCACGAAAAAGGCCAAAGGCAGGCGGCCCAGGGCGGCCTGGTGGGCTTTAACAAAGGCGGTGGCCTCGGACAGCCAGCGCCCCCGGCGGATGGCGCTGCCCACCATCACCGCCTGGTATGGGCTGATATCCTTGACGTTTTCCACCAGGCGCAGGTCAACCGCGGCGCCTAGGCCGCACAACTCCTCGGCCATGGCCATGGCCAGGCCCCCGGTGGAGCCGCAGCGGCTGGCATAGGCGATCAGCACCCTGGGGGCGGCCGGCGGCCCCTGGCCACAGTTGGTCTCCAGAAACCCCTGCCCCGCCTGCCCCTCTGAGGCGGCGGCCAGGCCACCGCGCAGCAGCAAGGCCAGGGCCGCGCCGCCAGAGACCACCAGGAAGCGCCGGCGGCTCAGGCTTAGCTGTTCTTTGGTTTCGTCGTGCATTGGTGGGCGCCCTCCTATACCCCTGGACAGCCTACCACATTTACCTTACCCTGGCGCAAGGCCATCCCGCGGGTGGCCCGGACAATTTATTGTCCGGGTGCCGAAGGCACAAGAGGTTTCCCCGCCCAACCCGGCCCTAAGCCACATACCCCGGTGGCGCCATGGCCCGCGCCTGAACCTCTTGTCGCTACGCGACCTGGACAACCAACTTACTCCAGGCCACCCAAAGACAAGGCTGCCCCAAAGCTGGTTTGTAGGGCGGGTTAGCGCAGCGTAACCCGCCATCCCGCCAAATGAAGATGTTGGGTTACGGGGCTAACGCCCCTAACCCGACCTACGAAGATCGGTCGCCCACCGCCTCCCTCCGCACCATCTCCCTAAAACATTGACTGATTCCGGCATTTGCCCTAACCTGCCCCCAGCGCCCCCAGCGCCCCCAGCGCCCCCAGCGCCCCCAGCGCCCCCAGCGCCCCCGCGCCCAGGCCCCTTAACCCCGGCCCAGGAGCCCCCACCATGCGCCGCATCGCCGCCCTTCTGCTGCTTCTACTCACCCTGGCTCTCGCCGCCGCCACCGCCTCCGCCGGCTTTCGCCCGCCCCTGGACGCTGACCTGCAATACATGCTGAACGACTCCCTGGCCGGCGCGGTGCACAATCTGCAAGTGCCCGGCGCGGTCATGGCCGTCAAGGACGCCCGGGGCAACGTGGCCTACTTCCACCAGGGCCTGGCCGACATTGCCACCGGCCAAGAGATGGACCCGGCCATGTACTTCCGCATCGCCAGCATCACCAAGACCTTCACCGCCACGGCCATCCTGACCCTGGTGGACCAAAACAAGGTGGGGCTCACCGATACGGTGGAGATGTGGCTGCCCGGCAAGGTGGACGGCGGCGCCACCGTCACGGTGCAGAACCTGCTGGAGATGCGCAGCGGCCTGGAGCACTTTGAAAGCAGCGCCACGCTCTCCCATCTGATAGACACCGAGCCAGACCATCAGTTCACCCTGGACGAGTATCTGTCCTACACCAACAAGGTGCTGGCCGCGCCGGGGGCGGTCTATGACTACAACAACCTCAACTACCTTATCTTGCAATCCATCATCGAAAAGGCCAGCGGCCGGGACTACCAGAGCTACTTCCAGGACCGCCTCATCACCCCCCTAGGCCTGAGCCAGACCATGGTGCCCTACAACAACGGCCTGCCCAGCCCCTATGCCCACGGCTACCGCCTCAACGACGGCCCCCAGCCCGAGGACTGCACCTTCAGGTACGCCACCTCGGCCTTCGGGGGGGCCGGCAGCATGGTCTCCACCGCCGGCGACCTGGTCAAGTGGTTGGACGCCCTGGTGGACGGCAGCCTGCTCAGCGTCACCTCCCACCGCGCCCAGTGGGACACCAAGGCCGACGGCGGCGGTGGCGGCATGTCCTACGGCCTGGGCGTGGCCCGCGACGGCAACACCTACGGCCACAACGGCAACTACAACAACACCTACACCTCCGCCATGTTCCGCTACCTGGGCTACGACATCGTCATCCTGGCCAACGGCCAGACCCAGTTCTCCACCGGCTCCAGCAGCGCCACCAGCATCTACTCGGCGGTGCGCACCAGCCTGGACCAGTACCTCATGCGCTGGGATTAGCTGGATTTACCAGCGCGGATGGCCCGGACAACCCCGGTATCCAGGCCACCCGGGAAAGGCAAAACGCTAGGCCGCTCACCCCCGGCCACCCCGCGCCCGACCCCGCCCCACCCCATTGCGGACCCACCTGCCTAGTCGTAAAATATAAGAATCAACCGCCGCCCGGACCGCCGGGCGCCAGGACCCCAGGCCGCTAGCCGGGAGTGCGCGACATGAAGCTTAAGTGGGTTGGCATCTTGGTCTTGCTGGCCGCGCTGTCGGGCTGCATCGTGGCCCCGGCGCCGCCGCCGGCCTACAGCGTGACGCCCTATGGCTACTATCCCTATCCCCGCACCTACTACTACCCTGGCTACGTGTACCCCGTGCCCGGGTACTGGTGGGGCTACCGGGGCGGGCACTGGCACCACCGCTAGGCCGGGCGATCCGCGCGGCTGGGACCATGGGGGCCGGCCCTCCATGGTCCCCATTGCGTGATGGCTACAAAATCCTGGCCACCAGCGACACCGCCGGGTCGTTCCAGATGTCCTTGGGCGCGATGAACCCGCGCGCGTCCTCCTTGAAGGGCCAGCCCGCCGCCTGGTAACAGGCTTGCACCAGCTCGGAGCAGATGTAGGCCGTGTCGTCCTCGTGCCGGCCCTGTCCCAGGGCTATGCGCCCGACAATGCGGGCTATCTCGGCGTTGTCATAGGGCCGGGTCAGGGCGTCCAGGCCGAACTTGGCCAGGCCATTCACCTGCTCTGGCGACAGCCCCTTGCGGCGGGCCAACACGCACAGGCCGGGGTAGGGCTGGCCGTGCTCGTAATCGCTCAGGTACTTGGACAAGGGCGCCAGACGCACGCCGCCATCCTCCACCGCCTCCAAGAGGAGCATGCGGTCCAGGCTCTCCACCCTAAAGACGATGCCCGAGTGGCTCCAGGGCGACTTGCTGAATTTCTGGATCAGGTTGGAGAGAAAGACGTCGCCGCTGGTCAGGAACAAATCGCCCGATTGCAGGGTGCCACGAATCTCCTGGTAGGAGATTACGGGCAAGGCCTCGATATCCTGGCGCGTGACCTTCTTGGCCATGATTCCTCCCGTCATCCATTGGTTATATAATGGGGCACGAGGGTATGGGGCAGGCACCGACCACGCCCCCCCGCGTGGCCACAATAGCCATACAACATAATGGCCATTCAGCACAAGGGCTTTACAGGGCCGCTGGCCGGGGCAGGCCGGGCTGGACAAACCCCGGCCCCAGGCCCTAACATGAGCGCCAGCCAAGGAGGCCCCGTGCCCGCTCCCCAGCCCCCCACTCCCCCGGCAGGCCCGCCCGCCGGGGTCTGCGCCCGCTGCCGGCGCTGCTGCACCCTGGCGCCCGGCCAGGAGGGCCTGGTCTTCCCCCTGAGCCAGGCGGACCTGGAGCGCATTGACCAGGCCTTGGGCCATGCCCGCTGGCGGGCGCAATCACCCAACAGCCAGGAGTTCCTGGCCATGCTGGCCAAACTCTTTCCCAAGAGCCCCGCCGGCCTGGCCCGGGCCTTCCCCCTGGGGGCCAGCCATTGGCGTCTGGCCGTGGCGGGCGATGGCCGTTGCTTCTTTTTGGGCCAGGGCGGCTGCGGGCTGACCCCGGAGCAACGCCCGGCCCACTGCCGGCTGTTCCCCGTGTGGCGCCTGGGCAACCATATCCTGCCCTTGCGGGTGGAGTGCCTGGCCATCGCCGAGGCCAAGGACATGCGCGGCCTTATGAAGTCCCTGGATTTGGACGTGGCCCTGGTCAAGGAGTTGTTCGCGCGGATTCAGGGGGCCTGGGGGCTGGAGGAGGGGAGGGACGCTTAATCCTGGCGAGTGTCTGGCCAGTTGCTTCCCGCTGGCCCGCCTGCTAGGCTAGCGGCAGCCATTCACAGGACAGTCAGACCATGGCCAGCACCGCCAACCGCACAATCGCCTGCGTCATCGGCGCCGGCTCCTGGGGCACCGCCCTGGCCCACCACTTGGCCGGGGCCGGGCATGAGGTGCGCCTGTGGGCCTATGAGCCCGCCGTGGCGGATGCCATCAATCAAGACCACGAAAACACGGTCTTCATGCCTGGGGTGCCCCTCAACCCCGCCCTGACGGCCCACACCAGCCTGGAGCAGGCCCTCATGGGCGCCGGCCTAGTGGTGCTGGTGATGCCCAGCCACGTCTTTAGGGCCGTGCTGAGCCAGGCCGCGCCCCATCTGCCCAAGGATGCCTTGGTGGTTTCCTGCGCCAAGGGCATAGAGCAGGACACCAGCTACACCATGTGCGAGGTGGCCGAGGAGGTGCTGGACAAGTCCTTCCACCGGCGGCTGTGCTGCCTCTCCGGCCCCAGCTTCGCCAAGGAGGTGGCCCGGGGCGTGCCCACGGCGGTGACCGTGGCCAGCCGGGCGGCCGAGGCGGGCCAGCGCGTGCAACTGGCCTTCGCCACCGAGGTTTTCAGGGTCTACACCATCCCGGACCTCATGGGCGTGGAACTGGGCGGGGCGGTGAAGAACCCCCTGGCCATCGCCGCCGGCATGGTGGCGGGGCTCAAGTTGGGGCACAACACCCTGGCCGCCCTCATCACCCGGGGCCTGGCCGAGATGACCCGCCTGGCCATGGCCCGGGGCGGCCAACTGGCCACCCTCTCGGGCCTGGCCGGCCTGGGCGATCTGGTGCTCACCTGCACCAGCCCCCAGTCGCGCAACTACGGCGTGGGCGTGCGCCTGGCTTTAGGCGAAAGCATCGCCCAGATCACCGGCTCCATGGCCAACGTGGCCGAGGGTGTGCGCAACACCCGCACCGTGCTCAGCCTGGCCAGCGAGGCCCAGGTGGAGATGCCCATCATCCAGGCCGTGCACCGGGTCATCTACCAGGGCCAGCACCCCCGCCAGGCCCTGCACGAACTCATGACCCGCGACCTCAAGGCCGAGCACGTCTAACACCGCGCAACCATAAATCCTTTGCGCCAGGGAAGCCATCTGGGCCGGTCCAGGCCCAAATCCTGAATTATTTTGCTTGCTTTTCTGGCCGGGCCGTAACAGAATCACCCGGTGTCGTTGGGGGTAGGCAACCCCAGCGGTCCCCGGCGGCCCCAGCCAACCCCGCCTGTCCGGGCTGGAGCGCGCGAGCCCGGGCCGCCACCCCTTGCACAATCGAGGTTGCGCATGCCCAGCCCCGACCCGGCCGCTGGCAGGACCTTCCTGGCGCTCTACGCCGAGGAGGCCCTGCGCGGCGAGACCGTGCGCTACCGCGCGCGCTGGCTATTCCTGCTCCTGGCCCTGTTCATGGTCTGCTTCATGCTGGCCGTTGACCGCTACCGCCCAGTGGCCTACACCTCCCTGGTCTTCCTGGTCATCGCCGCGGCCTACAACTATCTGCTAGGGCGGCGCCTGCGGCGGTCCCCCCTGCCCGCCTGGCTGCGCTACCTGCCCACCTCCATGGACATATTCCTGGTCACCATCTTCAACTACCTTGTTTCGGTGTACGGCGCTCACTTGAGCGTGGCCACCTCGGCCATCATATTCGTCTACCCCATCATCCTGCTCTTCGTGGCCCTGCGCCTGGACAAGGGCCTGTTGATCTATGCCATCGCCCTGACCCTCTTTTGCTTCAACCTGGCCTATTTCCTGCGCTATCCCCACATGGACCCGGCCCTGGTCCGCCAGGTGGTCTCCGCCGACATCACCGGCCAGGTCTTCAAGTCCATCTTCCTGCTGGGCTTAGGCCTGTCGCTCTTGTTCATCCACCGCACCATTCGCCGCCTGGTGGAAGAGCAGGCCGCCATGTTCCAGGAGCGCCAGGCCACCGAGGAGCGTCACCTGGCCACCCTGGAGGCCCAGGTGGCCCAACGCACCCAGGAACTCAGCCAGGCCAACCAGGAACTGCGCCAGGCCCTGGCCGAGGTCAAGGCCCTGAGCGGGCTTTTGCCCATCTGCTCCCATTGCAAGAAGATACGCGACGACCAGGGCTATTGGCAGGCCCTGGAAAAATACATCGCCGCCCACTCCCAGGCCAGCTTCAGCCACGGCGTGTGCCCCGAATGCCTGATGGAGCATTATCCCGAGTATAGTGATATCATCCTGGCCGAAACGCCCGCGCCAGACAAGAAAGGGTAAGCCCATGAGCATCTTCGTCATTGACGCCGACAAGTGCCAGCGCGACGGCCTGTGCGTGGCCGACTGCCCCCTGGCCATCATCGAGATGCCCGACCCCCAGGCGCCACCCCGGGCCACGGCCGACGCCGCCCTGCTGTGCATCGCCTGCGGCCACTGCGCGGCGGTCTGCCCCCACGGGGCACTGTCGCTAAAGGCCATGCCCCTGGAGCAGATGCCGGTCATCCGCGAGGACTGGCGCCTGGGGCCGGAGCAGGCCGAGCAGTTCCTGCGCTCCCGGCGCTCCATCCGCGCCTACAAGAAAGAGCCCGTGGAGCAGGAAACCCTCAAGCGGCTCATCGAGGTGGCCCGCTACGCCCCCTCGGGGCACAACTGGCAGCCGGTGCACTGGCTGGTGCTAAGCGGGCGCGAACAGCTCAAGCCCCTCAGCGAGCTGGTCATCCAATGGATGCACTGGATGCAGAAGGAGCAGCCCCAGGCCGCCGCCCTGATGCACATGGAGCGGGTCATCGCCCGCTGGCAGGCCGGCTTCGACGGCATACTGCGCGGGGCGCCCCATGTCATCATGGCCCACGCCCCCCAGGCCGACCGCACGGCCCCGACCGCCTGCACCATCGCGCTGACCTACCTGGAACTGATGGCCCCGGCCTTGGGCCTGGGCGCCTGCTGGGCCGGCTTCTTCAACGCCGCGGCCATGTTCTTCCCGCCCATGCAGAAAGCCCTGGGCCTGCCCGCCGGGCACACCAGCTTCGGGGCCATGATGGTGGGCTACCCCAAGGTGCGCTACCAGCGCCTGCCCCTGCGCAAGGAGCCGCCCGTCACCTGGAAGTAGCCGCGAGCCGCGGCAGGCATACACGGGTCGGGTGGGATTTTTGCCAACACCGGCCTTGCTGGCTCCCGAAGTGGGGTTGCCGCAAAAAATGACACGCGGGCGGGGGAATAACCCCCGCCCGCCCCGTTTTCGCCAGCACAGGCTGGCGGGTCACGTTTAAGCCCACCCGCCCGACATTCACCACATTGACTTTTAGTACCGAGGGCCTGGCCACGGGAGCCGCCGGCCCAGGCTTTGAACTACAACCCTGCCCGACCCGTATATGCCCACCCAGGCACTGGGTCAGAAGTCCCAGGTGAGGGACAGGCCCAGCTCCTCGCGGGCGAAGTAGGAGAAGTTGAGGGCCAGGCTCAGGTTTCGCCACAGCTCGGCCTGCAGGCCGCCCAGCAGTCCCCAGCGGTCCTGGCTCTTGGTGGTGAAATCGTAGCGCACCCAGGAGCCGTCGGGGTAGTTCCAGGTGTCCTGGTCCTTGAGTTCGGAGTAGGCGTAGCCCAGGCCCAGGAAGGGCAGGAAGCGGCCCAGGCGCCAGTGGGCCAGGGCGCTGGCCTCCAGGCGCCAGTAGTCCACATGGCCGTCCACGCCCACGCCGGTTTGATCGGTGCTCCAGCCGTTGGTGTAGTGCCAGTGGTCAATGCCCCGGTCGTCGTAGCGCAGGTAGGAGAGCCCGGCCGTGAGCCCCAGGCCGTTTGGGTGCTCCCACAACAGGCCGCGCGCCCCCAGGCCCCAGACGAAGACCGGCTTCAGCTTGGCCTCCCACTGGCCGTTGGTGAGGGTTTCGGCGATCTTGCCGCCCTCGGCCATGCCAGCCCGGGCGGTGAGAGTCAGGCGGCGGTGCAGGCCATAGGAAACCGTGGCCAGGTGCAGGCGGTCGTCGCGCATCTTGACGTTGCGGTTGTCCTCTCCGCCGCTGGCGCCGTCGCTGTCGGCGCCGTATTCGATGGTGTCCTGGAAGCGCTCGCTGATCTGCCAGGTGCTGGCGAGCCCCACCTGCCATTTGCCCGCCGGCACCATGCCCGGCCCCTGGGCCTGCGCTTTCTGGTCGGCCAGGGCCGGCCCGGCGGCCCAGGCCAGGAGGAGCAAGGCGCAAATACCCATGGAAATTCGCCGCATGAATTATACCCCTTAAGTGGTCTAGCTTTTTGCCCGGGCCGGCGGGTTACGCCAAGGCTAACCCGCCCTACATTCTCCCCTATTGCCGAGAGCCTGGCAGCGGGAGCCGGCGGCGCTTGCCACTACCACAACCCCGCCCGACCCGTTAATGGGTACCCAGGCACTGGGCTAGAAGTCCCAGGTGAGGGAGAGGCCCAGTTCCTCGCGGGCGAAGTAGGCGAAATTGAGGCCCAGGCTGAGGCCCTTGCACAGCTCGGCCTGCACCCCACCCAGGAGGCCCCAGCGGTCCTGGCTCTTGGAGGAGAAGTCGTAGGTGGAAACGATGCCGCCCGGCCGGTTCCAGGTGTCGCTGTCCTTCAACTCGGAATAGGCGTAGCCCAGGCCCAGGAAGGGCAAAAAGCGGCCCAGGCGCCAGTGGGCCAGGGCGCTGGCCTCCAGGCGCCAGTAGTCCACCTTGCCGTCCACGCCCACCCCGCCGGCGTCGGTGGTAAAACCGCTATCGTTGCGCCGCCAGTCGTCAATGCCCCGGTCGTCGTAGCGCAGGTAGGAG
>JACQYR010000273.1 GCA_016208115.1 Desulfarculus sp. | reverse complement strand
GCGCGGGGCTGGTGGTGATGATGCTGGCCACCATGACCGACATCATTCTGCGCGCCGCGGGCCATCCGGTGGTGGGGGTGATCGAGATCGTCTCCTTCTGCGGGGCCATCGTCATCGGCCTGGCCATCCCCAACTCCACGGCCAAGAAGGTCCACATCGCGGTGGACTTTCTCACCGACCGCCTGACCGTCAAAGGCCGCGCCCGGCTGGCGATGGTCACCCGCTTGCTGGGCATCGCGCTCTTTATGTTCGCCAGCTACAACTTCGTGCTCTACAGCCTGGACCTGTGGCGGGCCAAGGAGGTCAGCGGCGCCCTGCGCATCCCCTTCTATCCCCTGACCATGGGCCTGGCCTTCAGTTGCCTGATGCAGGCCCTCACCCTGGTGTGCCAACTACTAACGCTTGCGGGCGGAGATAATAAAAATGGATGAGCCTACCGCCGGCCTCCTGTCCATCCTCATTCTGGTGGGTCTGTTCCTGACCGGGATAGAATTGGCCTTCGCCATGGCCATCGTGGGCTTCTTGGGTTTCGCCTACTTGGTCTCCTTCAGCGCCGCGGCCAACCTGCTGGTAAAGGACTTCTACGACACCTTCACCTCCTACGGCTTCACGGTCATTCCGCTGTTCGTGCTCATGGGGCAGATCGCCTCCCACTCCAACATCGCCAAGCGCCTCTACCAGGCCGCCCACACCTTCGTGGGCCACGTGCCCGGCGGCCTGGCCATGACCACCGTGGCCGGCGCCACCATCTTCAAGGCCATGTGCGGCTCCACCCTGGCCACCGCCGCCACCTTCGCCGGTATCGCCATCCCCGAGATGGACCGCTACAACTACGACAAGAAGCTCTCCACCGGCGTGGTGGCCTCGGTGGGCACGCTGGGCATGCTCATCCCCCCCAGCGTGGTGCTCATCATCTACGCCATCATCGTGGAGGAGTCCATCGGCAAGATGTTCATGGCCGGCATCCTGCCCGGGCTCTTGATCGCCTTCTTCTTCATGCTCATCATCGTGGGCTGGACCAGGATAAACCCCCAACTGGCCCCGGCCGGCCAGCGCTACTCCTGGGCCGAACGCCTCAAGGCCCTGCCCGAGTTCCTCTACGTGGGGGTGATCTTCTCGGTGGTCATCGGCGGGCTGATGGCGGGCTGGTTCAGCCCCACCGAGGCCGGCTCCATCGGCACGGCCGCCGTGGCGGTGATGGCCGCCCTGCGCCGCGAGTTGGGCTTCAAGGTGCTCTGGCAGTCCATTGACGAGTCCCTGCGCAGCGCCTGCATGGTGCTGATGCTCATCGCCGGTTCCACGGTGCTGGGGCATTTCTTCACCGTCACCGAGATACCCTTCATGGCCGCCGATTGGCTGACCGGCCTGCCCCTGCCGCCCTACGCCATCATGACCCTCATCCTCCTCATCTACATCATCGGCGGCTCCTTTATTGACGACCTGGCCTTCATGATCCTGGCCACGCCCATACTCTTCCCGGTGGTGACCAGGCTGGGCTACGACCCGGTGTGGTTCGGCATCATGATCGGCATCACCATCATGATCGGCGTCATCATCCCGCCGGTGGCCATCTGCGTCTTCATCGTCAAGGCCATCAGCGGGGTTTCCGAGGGCGTCATCTACAAGGGCGTGCTGCCCTTCCTGCTCAGCCTCTTTTTCTGCGCCTTCCTGCTCTTTATCTTTCGGCCGTGCTCCTGGGGCGGGCAGCCCAGGCACTGGGTGACGATGCGCTCGTCCAGGGCGCGGGCGAAGAAGACATGCTCCACCATGCCGGCCGACCGGCAGGGGTAGTCGGGCAGGCCCTTGCGCCGCCTGGCGGTCTGGATGCGGCAGTCCTCCACCTTCAGAATCAAGGCCCCCTCCTGGTCCCACTGGTAGGCATAGGTGTTAATCAGGGCCGCCGAGCGCAAGGGCAGGGCCGCGCGCAGCCCCTGCAGGCCGCACTGGGGCGGCAGGCCCAGGAACAGGCCGATGTGCCGGGCCTCGTAGGGGGCGTAGCGGGCCCAGACCGAGTCGTTGGCGCGCTTGGCCAGGTCCAGGTCGTAGAGGCCCTCCAGCTCCTGGAACCAGATGCCGTCGCCCACGTACCAGTTGACGGCCAGGGCGCGCACGACCTGGCAGAGCTCCCCTTGGTCCATGTCCTTGACCCGCTGGGGCACCCCGCGCGCATCCACCGCGAAGCCCAGCACCTTGCCCAGGCGGCCCATGACGTTGGCCATGGTCTGGCTGAAGACCCGCCGCTCGGCCAGGGGGAAGCGGTCATGCTCCATCTGGGCCTGGGCGGCCTGGAACCACAGGCCGTAGTGCATCCACGAGCGGTGCAGCATCTCCAGAAAGAAATCCACCAGCTCGTGCTGCTCCAGGTCCTCGATGCCCGCGATGGGTCGCTGATCCATGCCTGATGCCTCCCGATGGTGTTCACGCCTGCCTGGGGATTATAAGGGCAAAAGGCGCGGGCGGTCCCGAAATAGCTTGGCACCCCCAAATGAAGAACCCCCGCCCTGGACAGGGCGGGGGCTGGTTGAATCGCGGGAGAGGTAGCTGCTAGGCCACGGCGCTCTTGGCTGAGCGGCGGCGGGGGGCCTGGGCCGGGGAGGCCTGCTCCTGGCTGGCGGCCTGCTCCAGGCTGGGGGTGACCAGTTGCCAGGCCTGGGGGTCGGCCAGAAGCTTCTTGAACAGCTTGTTGTTCAGGTCGTGGCCAGACTTGTGGGCCTGGAAGCGGCCCAGGATGGGCCGGCCGACCAGGGCCAGGTCGCCCAGGAAGTCCAGGACCTTGTGGCGCACGAACTCGTCGGGGAAGCGCAGGCCGTCGTCGTTGAGCACCCGGTACTTGTCCACCACCACGGCGTTGTCCAGGCTGCCGCCCAGGCCCAGGTTCTGCTCGTGCA
>JACQYR010000272.1 GCA_016208115.1 Desulfarculus sp. | reverse complement strand
GCAGGCCGTCCTCCACCAACAGCTCGGGGCTGATGAGCAGGGGGTTGCCGGCGAAGGACGAGGCGCTGTTGTAGGGCGAGTTGCCCCGGCCGGGTTCGGTGGGGGTCAGCGGCAGCATCTGCCACAGACTCATGCCCGCCCGGGCCAGGAAGTCGGCGAACTGGTGGGCCGCCGGCCCCAGGTCGCCCACCCCGAAGGGCGAGGGCAGGGAGGTGGGGTGCAGCAGGATGCCGGCGTCGCGCGGGGTCATGGGGTCAGCTCCTCGGGGTTGCGTGCCGTGGCCTGGATATTTTCGCGGCCATATCCAATTAGCATACCCGAGGTGGCCCGGCCGGCGAAACGCTTTCGCGCCGGCCAGGCCCTAGGCCCGCATCAGGCCTTCTGGCGCCACTTGGCCTCTTCCTCCTCGCGCAAGGAACGCCGGAGCACCTTGCCGATCATGGACTTGGGCAGCTCGGCGCGAACCTCCACCTCGCGGGGCACCATGTAGGGCGTGAGGTTCTTTTGGCAGAAGGCGATCACCTCCTGAGGGTCAATCCGCTGGCCGGCCTTGGGCACCAGGTAGGCCTTGAGGTACTCGCCCTTCCTTGGATGGGGCAGGCCCACGGCCACGGCCTCGGCCACCTGGGGGTGCTGGTGCAGCACCTCGTCCACCTCGCTGGGGAAGACGTTGAAGCCGCCGATGATGACCAGGTCCTTCTTGCGGTCCACCAGGGTGATGTAGCCGTCCTCGTCCATGACCCCGATGTCGCCGGTGAAAAGCCAGCCACCCTTCAGGGTCTCGGCGGTCTTGTCGGGCAGGTTGAGGTAGCCCATCATCAAATCCGGCCCGCGCAGGATGATCTCGCCGGCCTGGCCGATGGGCACCTCGGTTACGCCATCGGCCAGGTCCACGATCTTCCACTCCACGTCGGGGAAGGGTATGCCGATGGTGCCTGGCTTGCGGGTGCCCAGGAAGGGGTTGCAGGCCACGGCGGTCACGGCCTCGGTGAGCCCGTAGCCCTCGATCAGGGCCGCGCCGGTGCGCTGGGAGAACTCCTCCATCACCGCCAGGGGCAGGGGCGCGGCGCCCACGAAGATGCCGCGCAGGCTCTTGAGGTCGTATTTGTCTATGTCCGGCAGCTCCTTGATGGCGATGAACATGGTGGGCACGCCGGCGAAGATGGTGGGGCGTTCCTTGTTGATGACCCGGCAGACTTCCTGGGCGTTGAAGCGCGGCAGCAGGATGATGGTGCCGCCGTGGCTCAGGGGGCCGTTCATGCACACACTCATGCCGAAGCCGTGGAACAGGGGCAGCACCGCCAGCAACGAATCCTGGCCGTTCAGGTTGCCCCAGGCGCAGACCTGGGTGGCGTTGGCCACCAGGGCCTGGTGGCTGAGCATGATGCCCTTGCTCACCCCGGTGGTGCCGCCGGAGTAGATGAGCACGGCCATTTCCCGGGGATCAATCTTGACCGCCGGCGGCGCGGCCCGCTCCTTGAGCAGGTCCTTGAGCATCACCGTGGCGGCGTCGCGCTCGATCATCACCTTGGGCATGGCCTTGTCCAGGCCGCGCTTGATGGGGTACAGCAGGTTAAGCGGGAAGGGCAGGAAGTCGGCCAGGCTGGTGTAGACGATCAGCTCCAGGGGCACCTGCTTCTTGATGTTGTTGACGCGCTGGGACAAGAGGTCAAGCACGATGAGCGCCTTGGCGCCCGAGTCCTGGAACTTGAAGACCAGCTCGCGTTCCACGTTGAGGGGGTTGGCCAGCACCGCCGTGGCCCCCAGGCGCATGAGCGCGTAGAAGCTGATGACGAACTGGGGGCAGTTGGGCATGAGCAGCACCACCCGGTCGCCGGACTTGATGCCCCGCTTGGCCAGGGCCGTGGCCAGGCGGTCCACCTGCTCGAAGAGCCGGCCGTAGGTGAGCGTCAGGCCCATGAACTTCAGCGCCGCCTTGTCGGGTATCTGGTCGGCCTTCTGGCGCACCAGGGCGTGGATGTCCAGGTCGGGGTATTCCAGGTGATGGGGCACCCGGGGGTCGTAGGACTTAAGCCAGCGATGCTCGGTCATGACAGGCTCCCATGATAAGGCGCGCTTGCCGGGGAAGGGACCGGGGCGCGGCGGGTTGGTGTCTCAGGCCAGGGGCTCCCATTGCAGCCAGGCCCGCACGGCCTCGGGCATGGGCGGGCTGATGCCGTCGTGGCCGACGGCCTGGGCTACCTCCTGGGGGGTGATCTTGTCGCGGGGGCCCACGAAGAGCCCCTTGACCAGGGCCAGGGCGTAAAGCTCGCCGGCCACCTCGAAGCGCTGCTCCATGAAGAACCATTTGTGGTCCCAGCACAGGATACGCGTGCGCAGGTCGTAGCGCTGAAATGGCCTGAGCCCCCGGCGATAGCGTATGGTGGCCGCGGCCACCATGGGCCGCCAGCCCTGCTTGAGCACCATGCGGATGATGCCCGTGCGTATGGTCAGGTCAATGCGCCCCAGGTCCATGAGGGTGAGGTAGCGGCCGTTGTTCATGTGCAGGTTGAGGTCCAGGTCGTTGGGCCAGACCCGGAAGCTGACCAGGGAGTCGCCCAGAGGCTCCAGGGGCGGCCTCCGCCAGGCCATGATGGCCACCTTAATCAGGCGCAGTAGCAGATTCATGACGCAACATACCCTTGCCGCCGCGAAGGCGGTATCCAAGCCGTGGGCGGTTGCGGGCGCCGATGCCAGGCAGTGTAGCGGATATATTGCCAGGCAGGCAATAGCAATGAGCGGCGGTTCATTTTTGCACAGGCTTGATGCCGCTCCAGGCCGGCCTTGCCAGGGCCGGGCGGCCTGGGCTATATCAGAAAGGGGCATGGCCCCGCGGTCAGCGGGGGAGCAAACCAGGGGGGCGGGAGGAAGAGCATGGCCAAGGGCCGGGATCAGGGACTCTTGCCGGGCTTGGTGGACACCCCCACCCGGCGCACCCTGAGCATTCGCTACCTGCGCTCCGGGCCTGGCTGGCTGGAGGCCGACTTCAAGCCCAGCGCCCGCTTCACCAACCACGTGGGCAACGTGCAGGGCGGCATCCTGGGGGCCTTCCTGGACAACATCATGGGCCAGTGCTGCCACGCGTCCGCCGGGCCGGAGCAGGCGCTCACCACCACCGAGATGTCCCTGTACTTCCTGGCCCCGGCCGCCCTGGGCCGCCTGAAGGGCACGGCCAAGGTCATAAAGCGGGGCCGCCGCCTGTTCTTCGTGGAGGGCGAGGTGCAAGACCTGGAGGGCAACCCCCTGGTCAGGGCCGTGGCCACCATGCTGGTGATGCGCCGTCCCCGCCCCGGCGCGGAAGAATCGGCCCAGGCCCAGCTCTCGCCGGCCGGCTAGCCCGCGGCCTGGCTGATGAAGCGCATTGCCCGCTCCTCCGACCAATAGCGCCCGCCCCCGGCCATGAAGCCCACGTGGCCGCCGTGGGCCGGCGTCTCCAGAAAAAAGCTCGCGCTGGCCCGGGCCTCGGCCCAGGGAAAGCAGCCTGGGCCCAGCAGGGGGTCGTCCAGGGCGTTGACCATCAAGGCCGGCAGGGCGATGCGGCCCAGCAAGGGCCGGCAACTGGCCTGGCGGTAGTAGTCCAGGGCGTCGGCGAAGCCGTGCAGGGGGGCGGTGTAGCGGTCGTCGAACTGGTGGAAGTTCTTGATGCGGCCGTAGCCCCGGTCGTCCATGGCCCCGGGCACCAGGTCTATCTTGGCCCTGATCTTGACGCGCAGCATGCGCAGGAAGCGCCTGACGTACAGGCGGTTCTGCCTGAGTTCCATGCGCCGGCCGCTGTCGGCCAGGTCGCAGGGCACCGAGAAGCCCACCCCGGCCTTGATCTGGGGCGGGGCCTCCGCCCCCAGCTCGCCCAGGTATTTCATGACCAGGTTGCCGCCCAGGCTGAAGCCGATCAGGGCCAGGGCCTCATAGCCGCGCTCCAGTCCCGCCCGCACGGCCACGGCCAAATCGCCGGTGGCGCCACTGTGGTAAAAGGCCGGCTTGCGGTTGGGCCGGCCGCCGCAGCCCCGGCAGTTGTAGGCCAGGGCGTCCCAGCCGGCGGCATTGAGCGCATGGGCCATGCCGCGCACGTAGGCGCGCTCCGAATCGCCCTCCAGGCCGTGGCAGATGACGGCCAGGCGCCGCGAGCCCACGCGGGCCCAGTCCAGGTCCAGAAAGTCGCCGTCGGGAGTGTCCGGGCTGTGGCGTTCATAGGCCAGGGCCGGCACCCGGCGCAACAGGGTAGGCAGAATGGTCTGCAAATGCCCATGGCGCAGATGGGCCGGCGGCTGATAGCTGGAGGCGATGACGGGCATCTAAACCATCCCTGATTCTAGTCTGGCCGGCGGACCGGGGCCGGCCCGGCGGCTGGGGTCAATGATGACCCCTAGGGGCCGCCAAGGCAAGTGCCCCGGCGGGTTATGCTATACTGCCTGGCAGGCCGCCGGCGGGCCTGCCTGTCCGGCCGCATCCCCCACCTCAGATCGAGGTCGTCCTTGACCCTGCTGGACCTCACCAGAGAGCTTTTCACCTACCTGGTAGTGTTTCGTCAGCGGGCCGTGTCGGCCGCGCCCCCCAGCCTGGAGACGGTCAACGAGGAGCTGGAGGCCATTTTTCAGGCCCTGGAGGAACAGGCCCGGGAGCACCCCCTGCTGGGCGGCCCCTACCAGCAGGTGCGCTACGGACTCACGGTGCTTTGCGACGAGGTGCTCCTGACCTCGGCCTGGCCCCAGGCCGTGGACTGGGCCTTGGAGCCCCTGGAGCAGCGGCTCTACGGCAGCCGCCAGGGGGGCACGCGCTTCTTCCTGTTGCTGGAGGTCCAGGAGGGCGCCCCCCGCGACGTGCTGGCCATTTACTACCTGTGCCTGGGCCTGGGCTTCTGCGGTTGCTACGCCCCCGACGACCCCCGCCTGGAACAGATCAAGGCCGGCCTGCTGGCGCGCCTGCGCGCCCCCCTCAAGCCGCCGCCGGAGCCGATGCCCCCGCCGCCCCGGCGGCCCGCGTTCAGGGAGCAGGCACCAGCTCCCCCGGCCGCGCCCTCGCCGGCGCCTGAGACAGCGCCGCCCGCTCCTGAGCCGTTCCCGGAACCTCCCCTGGAACCTGAGCCCCAGCCCTTGCCCATGACCGCCCCAGGGCCGCCGCCGGAATATCCGGCTGTCATGCCCGTCCCGGAGCCCCCGCCCGCGCCGCCGTCATCCAGGTCCCCGGCCCTCCCGGAAACCCCGGCGCGGCCAAGAGGCCGGCCCGCGCCGCCATTGCGCCGCGCCAGGGCTGACTGGCGGGCGGCGGCCTTGGCCCTGGGCGCGGCGGGCCTGGCCGGGGTGCTCTTGTGGGTGGCCCTGGGGCCGTGGCGGGACGGGCCGCCGTCCGCCCAGGTCAGGCTTGGCGAGAGGGCCGCCGCCACATCACCGGTGACGGAAGAGCCCAAGGAGCCCACTCCACGGCCCGCGGTGGTGGAGATGGCCAAGGCAACCCAGCCGGCGACACCTCCGCCGGAGCAGACCGTCAAGGTTGCGGAGCCAACCCCGCCGCCGGCAATGGATATGTCCACGGCCCCGCCACCCGAACCACCACTGCCCATGCCCGAGCCGGCCAAGGCCGCCGAAGCCCCACCCCCGCCGCCAGCAATCGAGACAGCCAAAGCGCCGGGAACCGGCCTCCCGCCGGCGGCCGTGGTGGCCAAGCCCTCCGAGACCGCGCCACAGCCATCGGTGGTGGAAATGGCCAAGGCACCCGAATCTGCCCCATCACCCGCGGTGGTGGATGCGCCCAGGCCACCCGAGCCGGCGCCCCCGCCCTCGCCGGCCCCCCAGGCCGAGCCCGGGGTCTATATCCTGCACGCCGGGCTGTACGTGGGACCCATCCAGTCGGGCCGCCTGGCCCAACGCCTGAAAGGCGCCGGCCTGCCCGCCTTTGTCCGCCAGGAGGCGCGCGGCGAGGGCAAGGTACGCTACCTGGTGCTGGTGGGGCCTTACCAGCAGGAGGCCCAGGCCCAGGAGGCCGTGGAGAACATCCAGCGCCGTTTCGGTATCAAGCCCTTTTTTATGGAGCCGCCCGCGCCGCCGGCGGCTCCCTTGCGCGAACCGTCTGGCTCCAACGGGAGCCGGTAGGCCTGGCTAGGATGACAACCTCGCCCGACCCGTCATGGGCGCCGGGGCACCCGGCCCTGCCGCCCCAAGGATGAACAGCATGCCCCCCACGCCCGACGTCCTGGAGATGACCAGGCAACTCATAGGCCTTGACAGCGGCAACCCACCTGGCCGGGAGGAGGCCTGCGCCCTGTATCTGGGCGGCCTGCTGGAGAGGGCCGGCTTAAGGGTCGAGCGCCTGGACCTGGCCCCCGGCCGGCCCAACCTGCTGGCTCGCCTGCCCGGGGACGCCTCGCGCCCGCCCCTGTGCCTCTGCGGCCATCTGGATACCGTGCCCCTGGGCGCCGCCCCCTGGGGCCATGATCCCTTCGTCGCCGAGGTGCATAACGGCCGGGTCTACGGCCGAGGCTCCAGCGACATGAAGAGCGGCCTGGCGGCCCTGGTGGGGGCCGCCCTGCGCCTGGCGGCCCTGCCCGCCGGGCGGGGGGGCTTGCTGGTGCTACTCACCGCCGACGAGGAGAACGGCTGCGGCGGCTCCCTGCAACTGGCTGGCCGGCCCGAGGTGCTGGGCCAGGCCGGGGCCGTGGTGGTGGCCGAGCCCACCGCCAACCAGCCCTGGCTGGGGCACAAGGGCGCCCTGTGGCTTCAGGCGGTTTTCGCGGGCAAGGCCGCCCACGGCTCCATGCCCGAAGAGGGCGACAACGCCATCCTCAAGGCCGCCCAGGCCGTGAACCGCCTGGCCGCCTGGCGGCCGGGGCTGGAGCATGCCCAACTGGGCAGCCCCACCCTCAACCTGGGCACCATCAGCGGCGGCACCCGCATCAACATGGTGCCCGACCGGGCCAGCCTGGGCCTGGACCTGCGGACCCTGCCCGGCCAGGACCACCGCCAGTTGCAGGCCCAGATGGCCGGGCTCCTGGGGTCGGAGGCGGCCCTGGAGGTGCTCTCGGACCTGCCCGGCCTGTGGACCGAGCCCGGCCACCCCTGGGTGCAAGAGGTCTACGGTATTTTGAAGGAGATCGGCGGCCGCCGGCCCCAGCCCCAGGGCGGGCGCTACTTCACCGACGGCGGGGTGCTGCGGCGGGCCTGGCAGGACGTGCCCACCCTGATCCTGGGACCAGGCGAGCCCACCCAGGCCCACCAGACCGACGAGTGGTGTCTGGTGGAGAACATCACCCAGGCGCAAGATATCTACTTCCAGATCGCCCGGCGCTGGTGCGGGATATAAACCGCCCTGGAGGACAAGCCCTACTGGTGGGGAGAGACCAGCTCCAACCGCCGCAGCAACAGCGGACCCAGCAGCAGGCAGGCCCCGGCCAGGGCGATGCCCCAACCGAAGGAAAGCCGCTCGCCCAAAAAGCCGATCATGGCCGGCACGCCGCCGCCGCCCACCAAAAAGGCCAGGGGCACCGTCAGGGAGACGGCGTTGGCCCGGGCCGCCGGCGGACCCCCCAGGCGGCCCAGGGCCGCGAAGCCCGGCGGGAAGAAGCACACCGCCAGCATGGGCTGCATGAAGAGCATCACCACTAATAGCTCCTCGCGGGCCAGTCCCAAGCCCAGGGTGAAGAGGCCGCACAGGCCCAGCACCCAGGCCATGGCCGTGCGCGGCCCCAGGCGGTCGCTGGCCCAGCCAGCCAAGAAGGCCATGCCCACGCCGCTCAGGCGCGAGGCCGAGACCAGGAGGTCGGCCTGCTGGGGCCTGTAGCCGTGCTGGCTGACCAGGTACAGGGGCAGCATGTTGTAGATACCCAGGCTGGCCCCCAGGCCCAGGCTGAAGCAGAGCATCATGATCCAGAACCCCGGCAGCCCCAAGAGGGCGCGCAGGCTTTTCAGGTCCGGGGCCTGGCCGGCAAAGCCGCCACCCTTGCCCCAGCGCCAGAAACCCAGGCCCCCCGCCAGGCTGGCCAGGCCCAGACCGGCGATCACCCCCCGCCAGGACATGACCTCCAACAGCCCCATGGCCAACAGGGGCGCTAGCACGAAGCCCAGGTTGGGGGCCAGCTCGTGCACGGCCACGGCCCGTCCCCAGCGGTCGGGACTCACCAGCGAGGTGAGCGTGGCCAGGCCCGAGGGCAGATACAGCCCGGCGCCCAGCCCCACCACGAACAGGCCCACGCCCAGGCCCGTGAGGCCGCCGGCCTGGGACAGGGCCAAGAGTGCCCCGGCCATGCCCAGGGACGAGAGGATGATGTTGCCCCGGTGGGTTAGGCGCGCCGACACGAAGCCCGAGCCCACGATGGCGATGAAGTAGCCCAGAGACAGGAACAGAAACATGGACCCGGCCTGGGCGTGGCTCAGGCCCAGGGAATGCTCCACTCGGGGCATCAAGGGCGACATCATCACCCGCGAGGAAAAATTGAGAAAAAAGATGGCCGTGAGCAAGAGCAGCGCTCCGGGCAGCCAGGCCCGCTGGGGAGGGCTGGGATCATTCTGCTTGAAGCGGTACAAAGGTGGCTTCTCCTGGGGCGCCCCGGGGGGCGGCCAACGCGCCATGCGGCTGATTCTAACCAGGGACCGGGCTGTGGGCCGTCCGGCATTGGGGCGCTGTGCTTTGGCGGCCAGGTGATATAATAAGGCCCGGCGGCCGCGCGCGCCAGTGTCGGCCGGGTGTTTGCAGGCTGGAGCGCCCCATGAACCGCATCCTGATCGTGGCCCGGGAGCCGGAGGTGGTGGAGGCCGTCCGCCAGAGCTTCGGCGATCCCTACAGCCTGGAGGTGGCCAAGAGCCCCGACGGCCTGTGGAGCCTGGGCCGCCACCGCCGCTTTGATTATCTCTTCGTGGACCTGCGCCTCTTGGGCGCCGGCGCCCTGGTGGACGGCCGCCCGGACTTCGGCCCGGCCCTGCAAACCCTGCGCGACAACTTCCCCGGGGCCCACGTGGTGGTGATGTCTCCCCAGGAGATGATCCGCGAGGTGGTCAGCGCCGTGCGCTTCGGGGCCAGCGACTATCTGACCTATCCCATAGACCCCAGCGAGGTGCACCACGTAAAGGAGAGCATCGAGCAGTCCCTGCGCATGCAGTCGGAGTTGCAGTACCTGCGCGACACCTTCTGGCAGGAGGACTCCCTGGAGCTGGTGCGCACCAACAGCCCCTTGATGCGCAAGGTCTTCGGCAAGGTGCGCTCCGTGGCCCCCACCCGCTCCACGGTGCTGTTGGTGGGCGAGACCGGCACCGGCAAGGGCGTGTTGGCCAAGCTGATCCACCGCCACTCTAACCGCAAGTCGCGGCCCTTTGTCAGCGTGCACTGCGGGGCCATCCCCGACACCCTGTTGGAGAGCGAGCTTTTCGGCCACGAGAAGGGGGCCTTCACCGGCGCGGTGCGGCGCAAGCTGGGCAAGTTCGAGATCGCCGACGGCGGGACCATCTTTCTGGACGAGGTGGGCACCATCACCGGCCCGGCCCAGATCAAGATGTTGCAGATCTTGCAGGACCGCCTGATGCAGCGCGTGGGCGGCGAAAAAAGCATCGAGGTGGACGTGCGCATCATCGCCGCCACCAACTCCGACCTCATGCGCATGGTCAAGGAGAGCCGCTTCCGCCAGGACCTCTACTACCGCCTCAACGTCTTTCCCATCGAGATACCCGCCCTGCGCGAGCGCGCCGAGGACATAGAGCTCTTTGCCGAGCTTTTCCTGGAGCGCATGAACAAGGCCTACGGCAAGAACATCCGCAGTGTGCACCCCGACGTGCTGGAGGCCTTTGAGCAGTACTCCTGGCCGGGCAACATCCGCGAGATGGAGAACCTCATCGAGCGGGCCTACATCCTTGAAGCCAGCCCCATGCTCACCCCCGAGGGCTTCCCCAGCGACCTGTTCTCCTTCGACGGCCGGGGGGAACGCAGCGCCCCGGACCTGCGTCTGTCCCTGTCCGAGGCCCGGCGCCGGGCCGTGGAGCGCACCGAGCGCGAGTATCTGCGCGAGCTGTTGGCCAGCAACAAGGGGCGCATCAACCTGAGCGCCCAGGGCGCGGGCATCACCACCCGCCAGCTCCACAAGCTGATGACCAAGTACCGCCTCAACAAGCAGGACTTCAAATAAAACACGCTTTCCTTCCGGGGCTTGTTCCTGCCACAATACTACACAAGCTGTCTTGAGTAGCCGCCGGTACCCCCTGGAGAGGCCGGCCCTGGCCGGGGGCCCCGGCGACCATGACGGGTCGGGTGGGGTCTGGGTCCTGGCCGATCTTAACGGCTCCCGGTGGAACCAATCGGATCATACGAGGGATGATGTCATGCAAGCCAAGGACAAAGAATATT
>JACQYR010000256.1 GCA_016208115.1 Desulfarculus sp. | reverse complement strand
CGGCCGCTGGCCCCGCGCCGGCGGGGGGCAGCAATTCCTGCCCAGGGCCTGGCGTCTGCTCATCTTCCTCGGCTTGGGCGGGCTTTTGCTGCTGGCGGCCCTGCACGTGGGGTTGCAGGCCTCCCTGCTGGAGGCCGGCGGTCAGGCCGCCCCCGGCGGACTAAAGGGCCTGGCCAAGAGCCCGGTGGCCGTGCTGTGGCTCCTGGGCCTGGGGGCTTTTAGCCTGGCGGCGGTGCTGGCCCTGTGGCCGGGCCACGCCCTCACCCAGTGGCTGCCGGCCCTGGGCTTCGGGCTGTTGTGGGCGCGGGTAGGGCTCAGCGCCGTCTCGGCCATGGAACCGGTGCAGCGGGCCTTCTCGGCCGAGATACTGCAACTGCTCCTTTTGGCCGCCGCCACCTGGCTGGGGCTACGACTGGTAAAAGGCCAACGTCCGGCCTGATCCCGCCCGCCCTTGGTGCCGAGGTGTGGCAGGGCACCAGCGAACCCCGAAGTTTTCATTGCCATGGTGCTGGCGGGAATGAAGATGTTGGGTTACGGGGCGTAACGCCCCTAACCCGACCTACGCGCTTGTTGCTGCGACAACGTTTCAGACAGAACGGCGGGTTATGCTGCGCTAACCCGCCCTACGACGTGGTGACGATTTCCCCCCCCGCGCGACCTTCGGCGGGAGCCGCCGGCCTTGGCCCTCGCGGTAGCGCCAACCGACCCGTCTATGCCCAGCCGGGGGCACCCGGCGACCCGTTTATGCCAGCCGCGGCTCGCGGCGCTAGCCCAACTCAAAAGTGGTGATGCCGAAGATGCGCTCCAGGGGCAGGCTGGGCGGCTGGCCCAGGTACATGCGCGCGGTCTCGAAGCACATGGTCATGCCGTGGCCCTGGGCCAGGGCGAGGGCCGCCGGGTTGATCTCGGGGGTGTCCAGGAAGACGGGCTGCCCAGGCGCGGCGGCGGCCAGGCCCTGGAAGATCGCTTGGGCCTGGGTGGGGGTGTCGGCAAAGAGGGGGCCGATCTTGCAGCCCTGGCGGCAGGGACGCAACAGGCCGTAGCCGGCCAGGCGGCCACCATCCAGCGCGGCCAGGCCCAGGTGGCCGGGCTGGCTTAGCCAACAGCGCAGGAATTCGGGGCGCGCCGCGCCGAAGCAGGCAGTGTCATAGGCCAGGACCTGCTCCCAGGGCACCCGGCTGGTATCCACCAGCCCGGCGGGGCGCTGGCCGCCACCCTGGCCCTGGTAGCGGCGGTTGCGGTGGGCGTAGACCGCGCCCGAGGCCATGTAGTTTTTCTGCTGGGCCACCACGCCGTCCAGGCCCACAGAGCGCCCGCCGGCGTGGGCCAGGGCGGCCACGGTCACCGCCCGGCCATAACCGCGGCCGCGATAGCCCGGCTTGACCAAGAAGAAGCCGGCAAAGGCATAGTCCTGGTCATAGTTCACCACCGAGACGCTAGCCACCATTTCCTGGCCCAGGAAGCCGCCGGAGAAGCCCTGAGGGTCTTGGCTCCAGAAGCAGCCGGCGTCGTGCAGGCCAGGGTTCCAGCCCTCGGCCGCGGCCCAATCCACGGCGATGTCCAGCTCAAGGCGGGTGAGGTTGCGGATGGTCAGGGAGGGCGTGGTCATGGGATGCTCCTATGGTGGCTCGCGGCTCTGGCCAGTTATTTGGCGAGCTTGCAGCGGGAGCCGCCAGCGCGCGATCTAAGGTCAGCGCCGCCCGACCCGTCTATGCCAGCCCGGGCACCGGGCCTAGGCCAGGACCTTGAAGGCCCGGGTCAGGGGCGGACCCTGCAACAGCCAGGGGGCCAGGCGTTCCTGAAAGTCCTGAATGTGGGAGGAGCCTAGGTAGGCCTGGTAGGCGGCCTCGTCCTGCCAGCGCATGTAGAGCACGAAGCGCCGGGGCTCCTGGCGGTCGCGCAGGGGCAACCAGGCCAGGCAGCCGGGCTGGGCGCGGCACAACGGCGCCAGCTCCCGGCAGGCCTGAATCAGGGCGTCCTCCTGGCCAGGACGGGCCAGGAACTCCATGGTGACCGCGTAGCCATTGCCGGACATGCTCTGAAGCCTCCCCCCAGGCCTAACGCAGGCGCGGGTCCAGGGCGTCTCTTATGCCCTCGCCCAAGAGGTTGTAGCCCAGGACCGTCACCAGGATGGCCAGGCCCGGGAACAGGGACAGCCACCAGGCGATCTCGATGTTGTCCTTGCCCTGGTTGAGGATGTTGCCCCAACTGGGCTCGGGCGGCTGCACCCCCAGGCCCAAGAAGGAGAGCCCGCTCTCGGTGAGGATGGCCCCGGCCACCCCCAGGGTGAGCGCCACCAGCACCGGGGCCATGGCGTTGGGGAGGATGTGCCGAAAGATGATGCGGCCGTCGCCGGCCCCCAGGCTCCTTACCGCCACCACGAACTCGCGCTCCTTGAGCGTCAGGAACTCGGCGCGCACCAGGCGGGCCACGCCCATCCAGGAGGTCAGCCCGATCACGGCCATGATGTTGAGGATGTTGGGGTCCAACAGGGCGATCACCGCCAGGATGAGAAAAAAGGTGGGAAAGCAGAGCATCATGTCGGTGAAGCGCATGATGGCCGCCTCCACCCAGCCGCCGTAGTAGCCAGCCAGGGCGCCCAGGAAGACCCCCACCAGGGTGGCCAGGCCGGCGGCCACGAAGCCCACTTGCAGGCTCACGCGGGCGCCGAAGATCATGCGCGAGAACACGTCGCGCCCCAGCTCGTCGGTGCCGAAGGGGTGGGTCCAGGAGGGCGGCAGCAGGATGGCCCCCACGTTGATCTGGTTGGGGTCCCAGGGGGCCAGCCAGGGGGCGCACGTGGCCACCAGCACCAGGCAGGCCACCACCAATAGCCCCATCATGGCCAGACGGTTGACGCTTAAGGTCCGCCAGAACTGGCTAAGGCCCCCGCCCCGCATCAGGAGCCGCGCACCCGGGGGTCGGCCAGGGCATAGCCCAGGTCGGCCAAGAGGTTGCCCACCAGGGTCAGGGCGGCGCTGATGACCAGCCCGCCCATGACCAGGGGGTAGTCGCGGCTCATGACCGCGTCGTAAAAGAGCTTGCCCATGCCGGGTATGGCGAAGATGGACTCGAAGATCACCGAGCCGCCGATGAGCCCGGGCACGCTGAGGCCCAGGATGGTTATCACCGGCATCAGCGCGTTGCGTAAAGCGTGGCGGTAGATGACCGTGGTCTCGGAAAGCCCCTTGCTGCGCGCCGTGGTGATGTAGTCCTGGCGGATCACCTCCAGCATGTTGCCGCGCATGTAGCGGCTCATGCCCGCCAGGCTCACCAGGGCCGAGAGAGTCACCGGCAGCAATAGGTGCCAGGCGTAGTCCAGCAGTTGGCCCAGGGGGGTGAGCTGGTCGTGGTTAAGGCTCTTGAGCCCGCTGATGGGCAGCCAGCCCAGGTTGACCCCGAAGAGGATCATGGCCAAGAGAGCCACCCAGAAGGTGGGCGAGGCGAAGCCCAGGAAAACGAAGACCGTGGTGGCCTGGTCAAACAGCGAGCCCCGGTGGGTGGCCGAGTACACCCCTATGGGTACCGAGATGATTATCACCAAAAACAGGCTGAGCAGGTTGATGGTCACGGTGATGGGCATGCGTTCGGCGATCTTGTTGATGACCGGCCGGCCGTCGGGGGCAAACGACTGGCCGAAGTCCAGCACGGCCAGCCTTTTCAGCCAGCGCCAGTACTGCACGTGCAGGGGCTGGTCCAGGCCGTAGAGCTTGGTCAGGCGCTCCTTGGCCAAGGCGCTGACCTTGGGGTTCAGGTCGGTCATCACGTCGGTGGGCGAGCCAGGGGCCAGGTGCATGATGAGAAAGCTGATGAAGGTGATGCCGATCAACAGCGGCGCCATCAGGCCCAGGCGTTTGGCTAAATAGATCAGCATGGCTTAAAGTCTTGGCCTCCGGGCTGGGGAGGGGGGCACTGGGGGTCATTATAACCCCTAGCACCGCCAAACCGCAGCCCCCTAGCGCCGCATGACCTCAACCCGAATATATGGAGACCCGGCCCTAGCGTCCTCCAGCCGCCAGGCGCGATCCTCCCTGCCAGGCCGTGGCCCCCGCCTCCCCCGGCCCCGCCAGGCCCGCGCTGGCGCCCAGCAGTTCCAGGGCATGCTCCAGGCCGGCGGTCTTGCGAGACTGCCGGCAGAGGCACTGACAGAGGAAATCAATGGCCTTGGGTGAGGCGATGGGCGCGAAACCATGGATGCGCCGGGCCTCATGCTGGCAGAGCTGGTCCTGGTCCTCGCCCTCGGCCAGCCGCTGGCAAAGCTGGTGGTGGTAGATCAGGGTCTCGCGCAGGGCCCGGGCCAGGAATTCGCGCAAATCACCGCGCACCGCCCCGTTGTGGCTGAGCAGGGCCATCCCCGCCGGCAACTGGGCCATGCCCAGCAGGCTGGCCACATAGTCGCCCAGGCTGGCGAAGTAATTGGGCCAGACCAGGTCCAGGTCGGGATCGAAATACCCGGTCATGTCGCCCAGGGCGGCCACGTCTTGGCCGGCGGCGTGGTAAGACAGGTGGCAGGCCGAGTGCCCCGGGGTCTCGTGGGCGCTCCAGACCACCCCGCGCCCCAGGTCAATGCCGTCGCCCTGGGCCAGCACCCGGTCCACCCGCAGACCGTAGTCCTCCATCTCTGGCAGCAGGGCCTGGATCTGGCCGTTGCCCACGAAGATCTTCTGGATCATGCGGTCGGCGGGCAAAAACTGCTCCAGCCCCCGGGGCGAGTTAAGGTGGGCGGCCGCCTTGACCCCCGCCGCCACTTGGAGGTGGGGCCAGCGCTGGCGCAGCCGGGGTACCGCGCCAATGTGGTCGGCGTGGGTATGGGTCAGGGCGATGTAGCGGATGCGCTGGGGATCAATGCCCAGGCTTTCCACCTGGGCGGCGATGAGGCCGGCGGTGGGGGAGGTGCCACCCTCGATCAGCATGCCCACCTCGCCCAGGGAGAGATAGACGGGAAACTTGCGCGTGCCCAACTGGTAGAGGTCGCGGCCGAGCGGGATGGCGGGGTGGTTCTGGGGGTCCATGCCTTTTCTCCTGGAATGGGGACGCTATCTGCATCCCGGTGTTGCAAGGGCGAAAGAAAAGGCCGCGGGCGGTTTCGCCCACGGCCTGTCTAGCTTGATGGTCAGTCAACTAGTCCGCGGGCATGCCCCTCCCGCTAAAATAATAGCTAAATCGAGTGGCTAGCAATGCGGACATCAGCGGTCTTCCTTGGCGGTCAATGTATTCTGTATACAACTACTCGAACATCCCCGGCCTGTCAAGCCTCAAAGTGACACTCGGACTGACTCAGCCCCTGGTCGCGCATGGCCTGGTAGATGGCCAGCTTCAAGGCCACCAAGTGCTGGCCGCGCTTGGGCTTGGAGGGCTGGGGGATGTCGCGGCGGTCGTCCAGGTAGCCGGTGAGCGCCACGATAAGGGCGTCCTGTGCCCAGTAGAGAACATCAGGGAGGGTGTCGGCCTCGGTCAGGGCCTCGGGCACGTCGGGGAACTGGGCGATGAGGGAACATGAGAAGCTGGTATATATGTCGGCAGTAAGTGCAGAGTTGCTCATGGTGCTTGCTTAACTTATTTCGGGTCCCTTTTAATGGCTAATAAGTTTGTCATATAGAGACCAATGCACGGCAATCGCGACGAAATAATGCTTTAACATCTTGATATAATGGTATAAGATGCTCTCGACGGCTTAGCTGGAGGGCATCGATGAGCAATCGTTTCGAGAGTCGGCTGTGCGGATTCCTAGACATG
>JACQYR010000255.1 GCA_016208115.1 Desulfarculus sp. | reverse complement strand
ATTGGTGTAGAGCCTCCCGCCGTCTCCGTTTCTCCCAGCGCCGATTCGTCGCGGGCGGACCTGGCCCCCAGGCCGGGTCCGCCCGCCTATTTCCTTGCGCCCTTGCACCCATAGCGGCTATTATATAGCTAATCGCTGGTCATTGGCCGGCGAGCCGCCTGCCCGTCCGCCTGTCCGCCCGCCTTGGGGGGAGAGCTGCGTGGAGGTCTGGAGGGCCATGGTTCATCAACGTGTCAGCGCATAGGAGAAGCCCATGAAGAAAGCCCTGTTGTCAACCCTGTCCCTGGCCCTGGCCTTGTGCGGGGCCTCCCTGGCCCCGGCCGCCACCCCCCAGGAGGTGGTGGACCTGGTGAAATCGGCGGCCAAGTACTATCAGGACAAGGGCCAGGAGGCCACGGTGGCCGCCGTGGCCGACAAGAACGGCCCCTTTGTCAAGGGCGAGCTGTACGTCTTCATGGGGACCATGGACAAGATGGAGCTCTTCGCCCATCCCGTGTCGCCCCAGTTGGTGGGCAAGGACCTGACCACCATCAAGGACGTCAAGGGCAAGCTCTTCTTCGTGGAGTTCCGCAACATCGCCCGCGACAAGGGCGCCGGCTGGACCGAGTACTGGTGGCCCAAGCCCGGCTCCAAGGAGGCCTCGCCCAAGGCCTCCTACATCATGATCTCCGCCGACAAGAAGGTGTGGTTCGGTTGCGGGGCCTACGGCATTGACGCCGCCACGGCAGCCTCGCAGGCCAAGTAGCCAACTGCCTTTCGCTTTGTGATGGCCGCTCGCCCTGTAGAGGGCGAGCGGCCACTGTTTTGGGGGAGCGGTGCAGTTACGCCGCAAAGTTCTTGTAGGTTGGGTTGGGGGCCATTGGCCCCGCAACCCAACATCTTCATTGGTGAAGGCCGCGAGAATAAAGATGTTGGGTTTCGCTTGGCTCTGCCCAACCTGCAAGACTCCCGCGGTAGCCTTATCCAATATGCAAGGGGCGGGGTAAATCCCCGCCCCCTTGCCTGCTGACTGATGGTGGCCTGTCGCCCCTAGGTCTTGCTCTTCTGCTCCAGGCGCGACATCTCCTCGGCGCGTATGTCACGCCTTAAGAGCTTGCCCACCTTGGACTTGGGCAGCATGTCGCGGAACTCAATGTAGTTGGGGATCTTGTAGTCTATGAGGCGTTCCTTGCACCAGTGGAGCAGGTCGTAGCCGGTGATGCCCTTGACGTCCTTCTTGAGCACCACGAAGGCCTTGATGCGCTCACCCACCTTGGCGTCGGGCACGCCCACCACGCAGGACTCGATCACCGCCGGGTGCTCCTGCAAGACCGCCTCGATCTCCGAGGCGCTGACCCGGTAGCCCTTGTGCTTGATGGTGTCCACGGTGCGGTCCACGAAGTAGAGGAAGTCCTCGGCGTCGCGGGCCACCACGTCGGCCGTGCGGTAGTAGGTCTTGCCCTCCAGGCTCACGAAGGAGCTCTTCGTCTCCTCGGGCTTGTTCCAGTAGGCGCTGACCATGGGCTTGGAGTGCACCAACAGCTCGCCGGGCTTGCCCCGGGGCACCTCCTCCATGCTGGCCGGGTCCACCACCCTGACGTCCTTGCTGGCCAGGACGCGTCCCATGGAGCCCAGGGGGATGTTGTCCTGGGGATAGGACATGCACACCCCGCCCACGGTCTCGGTGGCGCCGTAGCCGATGTAAATCTTGAGCCCGAAGCGCTCCTGCCAGCGCCGGGCCACCTCCTGGGGCATCACGTCGCCGCCGCTGAAGCAAAAGGCCAGGGAGGAGAGGTCGTACTGGTCCAGGCGGTGGTGCTCCAGGATCATGCGGTACAGGGCCGGCACGCCGATGAAGGTGCGCACCCGGTGGTGCTCGATGGCCTCGAACATGGCGTCCAGGTTGACCCGGGGTTGCAGGATCAGGCAGCCGCCGTAGGTGAAGATGGTGCCCAGACCGCAGGTCTGCCCCAGGATGTGGAAGACCGGGGCCGAGCCCAGGATGACGTTGTCGGCCGGGGCGAAGAGATGGGCGCTCACCGCCAACTGCTCAGCCGCGCAGCCCAACAAGAGGCCGTGGGTTATGGGCACGCCCTTGGGGTGACGGGTGGTGCCGCCGGTGTAGAGGATCTCGGCCACGTCCTCGGGGCCGGCGGGGCTGGCCGGTGGCGGCGCGCTGGCCAGATTCAGCAGGCGGCGCAGGCCGATGGTGTGCGGGGCCTTGGCCACCTTGCCCCGGGGCACAATGTCCATGGCCCAGCCGAAAAAGCGCTTCCAGGCCGGCAGCAGGTCGGTCATGCCGCTGACCACCACTTGCTTAAGGTCGGTGGTGGTGAGGGCCTGGGTGACGTAGCCGTAGTTGCGGTCTTGGCAGACCACGGCCGTGGCCCCGGTGTCGCCGGCCACGTAGGCCAGGTCGTGGGCGGTGTAGATGGGGGTGATGGGCACGGCCACGCAACCGGCCTTCTGCACCCCCAGCCAGGCCACCACCCACTGCGCCGAGTTGGGCAGGTAGAGCACCACCTTATGCCCGGGTTGCACCCCCCGGGCCAACAGCCCGGCGGCGAAGCGGCTGGAGAGATCGTCAATCTGGGCGTAGGTGTAGGTGGTGCCCAGGTAGACCACGGCGGGCTTGCCGGGGTGCTCCGCGGCGAGGCGCGCGAAGGCGGCTGGTATGTTGGCGGCGCTTGGCGTTGACAAGGCTTTTCTCCCTAATATGCAATCAAAGCCGTCCATGGCTTTGATTGACAATCGGACGGGCAAAAGCGTGGTTTTGCCCGTCCTCCCGGGCGCTTTCGCGCCCGGCGGGCCATCCATGGCCCGCATACCGAGTTGCTCTCAGACTATACGTCTGAGAGCAACTCGGTATCACAGCCCGAAGTAGGCGCTTTTCACCTCGGGGTTTTCCATCAGGTCGCGGCCGGAGCCGGTCAGCGTGAGCATGCCGTTTTCGATGACATAGCCGAAGTCCAGCATGGGCAGGATGGGCCGCGCGAACTGCTCGGCGATGACGATGGTCACGCCGGTTTTCTCGCGCACGCTCCTGATCGCCTCCACCACCTTCTCCTGCATGGCCGGCGAGAGCCCCAGCAGGGGCTCGTCCAAGAGCAGCAGGCGCGGCCGCACCACCAGGGCCATGCCGATGGCCAGCATCTGCTGCTCGCCGCCGGAGAGGAACCGGGCCTTGCGGCTGCGCCAGCGGGTCAGGTTGGGGAACAGGTCGAAGCAAAGCTCGGTGGTCTGGGCCACCTCCACCCGGGAGCGCAGGTGGCCGGCGATGGCCAGGTTCTCCAGCACGGTGCTGTCGGGACGCTGGTCCAGGATCAGTCCGGAGAGGGTGTTCATAAGGGTGGTCTTGCCGGCGCTGTTGGAGCCGATCACCCCCATCACCTGGCCGGCCTGCACCTTGAGCGACAGGTCGTTGACCGCCAGCGCGTTCTCGTAGAAAACCATCAGGCCCTTGACTTCCAGCACGGCCTAGTCCTCCGACTCGCTGCCCAGGTAGGCCCCGCGCACCTTGGGTTGGGCCATGACCTCGGCGGGGACGCCCTCGGCGATCTTCTGGCCAAAGTTGAGCACCAGCACCCGGTCGGCGATGCGGAACAACTCCTTGAGGCGGTGCTCCACCATGATGATGGTCATGCCTTGGACCATGAGTTTCTCGATCACCGGCACCAGGCTGGCCACCTCGGCCAGGGACAGCCCCGAGAAAAGCTCGTCCAGCACCAGCACCTCGGGGCGCAGGGCCAGGCAGCGGGCCAGCTCCAGGCGCTTCAGGTAGCCGTGGGGTAAAACGCTGGCCTGCTTGTTGATGACCCAGGAGTCGCGCTCGAAGCCCACCTCCTCCAGCAGGTCCTTGGCCACGGCGTCGCGGTCGCCGTAGGCCCCGCCGGCCAGCCGCTTCACCCGGGGCGAGAACAGGGCCACTACCACGTTCTTGAAGGCCGGGAGCTGGTAGAAGGGCTTGACCATCTGGAAGGTGCGCGCCAGGCCCAGCTCGGCGGTGCGGTAGGGCGGACCGCCGGTGATGTCCTGGCCCTTGAGGCTCACTCGGCCAGTGCTGGGCTGCAAGAAGCCGGTGATGAGGTTGACCAGGGTGGTCTTGCCCGAGCCGTTGGGGCCGATGACCCCCAAGAGCTCGCCCTGCTTGACATTGAAGCTGACATCGTCCACGGCGGTGACGCCGCCGAAGCGCTTGCTCAGGCCCTCAACCGCGAGGATGATCTCGTCGCGGGGGGGCTGGGGGGCTGGCTCGGTCATTTGCCCACCTCGGTCCAGCGCTCGAACTGGGTGTACTTGCGCCGCAGGTAGTGGAACACGCCCTCGGGCAGCCCCACGGTGAAGACCACCAGGAGCACGGCGTAGATCACGATGCGCAGCCCCCCCAGGCCCCTGAGCATCTCCGAGAGCGGCACCAGGATGAAGGCCCCCAGGGCCGGGCCGGCCAGGGTGCCCAGGCCGCCCACGGCCGCGGAGGCGATGGGCAGGATGGAGTAGTCCAGGGCGAAGACCGGCATGCCCACGAAGCGGTAGGAGTGGGTCATGAAGGCCCCGGCGAAGGCCCCGGTGGCGGCGGCCAAAAACAGGGCCTGGGCCTTGTAGCGGTAGATGTTCAGCGCGGCGCTCATCACGGCCCGGTCGTTGTCGTTGATGCCCTTGAGCACCAGGCCGTAGTCCGAGGCCATGATGCGCCTGAGGCCAAAGAGCGCCACCCACAGGGCGGCCATGGTGAGGAAGGACTCCCACAGGGGATGGGCGAAGGGGGTCAGCCCGCTGAGGCCCTCGGTGCCGCCGAAGACCTTGGTGGCCTCGATGATGCGCTCGATCATCAGCGGCAATATGAGCGTGAACATGGCGAAGTAGATGCCGCGCAGGCGCAGGACCGGCAACAACAGCACCGTGCAGATCACCCCGCCGCCCAGGGTGGCCAGGGGCAGGGTCAGACCCGGGGGCAGGCCCAGGTAGTGGTTCATGATGCCGGCCAGGTAGGCGCCCACCCCGAAGAAAAGCGCCTGGCCCAGGCAGACCATGCCGCTACTGGCCGCCAGGTCCCAACTGATGGCCAGCAGGGCGAAGACCGTGGTGGAGATCAGCACCCGCTGCCAGTACTCGGGCGCCAGTAGCTGCAACAGCACCAGCGCCACCACGGGCAGGGCGCGGGGGGCCAGCAGATAGAGGGCCTCGCGCCAGGAGTTGAGGGCGTAGATGTCCTCGCTGCGGACCTTGATGCCCCGGTCCAGGCGCTCGCGCCGGCGGGTGACTTGCTTGCTTGTATCCTGCGCGGCCATCAGATGCGTTCTTCCAGTTGCTTCTGGCTGCCAAAGAGCCCCGAGGGGCGCACCAGGAGGATGACCAGGATGGCCAGCAGGCTGACCACCATCATCCAACTGGTATCCAGATAGGTGGCGGTGAAGGTCTGGGCGAAGCCGATCATGAAGCTGGCCACGATCACCCCCAGGGTGGAGCCCAGGCCGCCCACGATGCACACCGCCAGGGCGTTGACCAGCACATGGTAGCCCTCGTTGACCGCGATGGTGCCCAAGGGCAGGATCACCAGGGCGGCCACGGCGGCGTAGGCCGCGCCGAAGGCCACGGAGACGGTGGCCACGCGCTCGGTGTTGATGCCCAGCGTGAGGGCGGTGTGCTCGTCCTGGGCGATGGCCCTAAAGGCCCGGCCCGTGCGCGTGTGGCGGGTGAAGAGCCACAGGAACAGGGTCAACCCGGCGCCCACCAGCAGGATGGTCAGGCGCTGGCCGTCCACGATCACCCCACCCAGGCTCACCTCCAGGTCCAGCATCTCGGGCAGGGTGTACTCGAAGCCGATGAAGCCCAGGAAGCGGAACAGCTCCAGGATGGCCAGGCCCACGCCGAAGGTGGCGATCACCTCGCTGACCACCAGGCCGCGCACCCTAAGGACCACGAAGCGGTAGAGCAGGCCGGCCAGCACGGCGGTGATGAGCACCGCCGCGCACCCGGCCAGCCAGTAGGGCAGGCCCAGGGTGTTGAGCCCGATCCAGGCCAAAAAGCCGGCGGTGATGTACAGGGCGCCAAAGGCGAAGTTGGCCACCCCGCTGATGCCGAAGGTGAGGTTGAAGCCCAGCGCCACCAATAGCAGCATGACGCTGTTGATGAACCCGTAGATGAGCGTGCCCTGTAGCACTGGTCGCGGCTGCCTTGCGTCCCGGCGGGGGTGGTCAGACGGCCCGCCGCCCCCGGGAGCGCGGCGGGCCGGGGGGCTACTACTTGGCCGGCTTCATCCAGGAGGGCAGCTTGATCTCGCCCTCGGCCAGGGCCGGCGGGTATACGATCACGCGCTTGCCGTCCTCGGTCCACTGGAAGAAGCAGGCCGTGGCCGTCTCCTTGGGGTCGGTGCCGTAGATCACCTGGTGGCCGGCGTCGAACTTGACGCGGCCCATGACGCCCTGGCGGTCGGTCTTCTCCAGGGCGGCCACCACGGCGTCGGCCTCGGTGCTGCCGGCCTTTTCCATGGCCTCCTTGAGCAGATACACCGACTCGTAGCTGGGGGCCGGGCCGTGGCCGGCCTCCAGGCCCTTGCCGTATTTCTTCTCGTAGGCCTGGTAGAAGGCGGTGGCCGGCGCGTGCTTTTGGGAGGGCATGTTGCCCAGCTCGAAGATGGCGTTCAGGACGCCGCCGATCTTGCCGTCAAAGGCCTTCCAAGCCCCCTGGCCGGTCATGGGCGAGATGAAGCCCACCATCAGGGCGGGCACCCGCTGGGACTTCCACTGCTTGACCAGGATGCCGCTCTCGGGCATGTCGAAGCAGGTGAAGAGCACCTGGGCGCCGCCGGTCTTGGCCTTCATCAAGACCGGGGCAAAGTCGCCGGCGCCGGTGGGGTACTCGTCATGCCCCTGCACGTACCAGCCGTTGGCCGTG
>JACQYR010000265.1 GCA_016208115.1 Desulfarculus sp. | reverse complement strand
GGAAGTAGTAGAGGTCTTCCAGGCTTTCTTGGTCCAGCAGGGCCAGCAGGCTGGCCACGGCCTGGCCCACCTCGCCGGCGGGCTGGGGGGCGGGCGGGGTGGGGGCGGGGCGGGAGCCCCAGACGACTTCCTGGGGGGTCAATCCGCAGCGCTGGGCCACGGCCTCGATGATCCGGTCGGGGGCCAGGCGTTTGCCGGTCTCGTAGCGGTTGTACTGGGCCTGGCTCAGGCCCAGGCGCTGGGCGAAGTCGGCCTGGGTCTGGCCGCCCCTCAGCTCCTTGAGCCGCTCGCCCACCCTTAGGGCGATCATTTCATGCCCTTCGCGAATAAGCCACCCCCGCCATGGGCGCCGGTTTCCCGGCGGCCCTGCCGATACCCTGTTGATTGCCTACAGGCTAACCCATGCGGGCCGCCGCGTCCAGACCTCTGGTGTGCGTGGCGGCAAGGTCGCCACGGGAGCCGGCAAGGCTTGCCCGGGGAGGGCTTGTCCCGACCCGTTTGTGGGAGCCGAGGCGCTCGGCCCGGTCCGCATGGGGTGCCGAGACACGCGGCCTTGGTTCTACCAGCGCCCCGCCAAACTGAGCACCTGGCGCAGTTTGACCACGCCCTTGTGTTCCAGCTCGGCCAGCAGGCGTTGCAGGACCATGGCGGTCAGGAGGGCGTCACCCAGGGCGGTGTGGCGCTCCTCGCGGGGCAGGCCGAAGCGCTTGGCCAGGGTGTCCAGGCCGCAGCGCTTGGCGTGACCCGCTATACCGTAGGGGTCGGAGGGCAAAAGGGCCTGCTGGCACATCAGCACGGTGTCCAGCACCAGGTTTTGCAGGGGGAAGCCGTAGAGGCTCTTCATGGTGAGGTTGATGAAGTGCAGGTCAAAGGGCGCGTAGTGGGCCACCAGGATGTCGCGGCCCAGATAGGCCAGGAAGTCCTGGAAGACGTCGCCGGCGTGGCGGGCGTGGGTGAGCATGTCCGGGGTGATGCCGTGGACCTTGATGGCCTCGGGCGGTATCGCCCGGCTGGGGTTGACCAACTCGGCGAAGCGCTCGCCCAGGCGCACGCGGCCCTGCTTGAGCCGCACGGCGCCCACGCTGACCACGCGGTCGCTTGCAGGGTCCAGGCCGGTGGTCTCCAGGTCCAGCACCACGTAGGAAAGGGACGAGGCCGGGGCCTCGGGGTCCAGGCCCTCCAGGGCCAGCAGGTTGGCCGCGGCCAGGGGGGGCAGGTTGCGCCCCCCCAGCCGCGCCCGCAAGAGGCGGTTCTTGAGTCTGGCCTTGGTCAGCCCCATGGGTCCCGCCGCTCCTGCCCCTTGCCTAGGCCTCCCAGACCTGGGGCGACTGGGACTCGAAGGTCTGGTACTCGATGCGGTAGGGCCTGATGAGCACCACGCAGTAGTTGGGGTCGCCCGCGCCGCTGAAGTAGGCCTTGAGGCCGTCGTGCCAGTACTTCTTCTTGATGGCCGGGTCGGTGGAAACCTCGGCCTTGCCGGCGATCTGCAGGTAGGGCTGGCCCATGTTCTCCAGGGTGTTGTTCCCCACGGTCAGGTGCACCTCGGGGTTGGCGCGCAGGTGGGCGATCTTGCGCGAGCCCAGGAAGGTGCAGAAGTGGATGGTCAGGTCGGGGTCGGCCTGGGGCACCACATAGCGGGTCCAGGGCTTGCCGTCGGGAGTGACGGTGGCCAGGGCGCCCAGCACCGGCTGGCCGATGATAGCCAGGATCTGATCCTTAAGGGTCACGGTCATTGGGGATTCGCTCCTTTCCTCATGCCGCCGCGCCTGGCGGGCGGGCCCGGTGGTGGCGGCGGTTGTTTTTGGTTCATCGCTCCCCGGCCAGCCCCCCAAGGCCTCGGGCCAGGAATCGCTCCAACATGGCGTTGATCTGCGCGGGCACCTCCAAGGTGATGAAATGCCCCGCGCAGACCGTCTGTCCGCTTATCATCCAGGGGCACAAGGCCCTGAGCTCCTCCATCTGGCTGCGGTGCTGGCTGGCCGAGACCACCAGCACCGGACAGGTGGCCCGGGCCAAGGCCGCGCCTCCGTCCCAGCGCTGAAACTCCTCGGCCAAGGATAGCATCACCCACTGGGGGGTGCGGGCCATGCGCTCCAGGATGGCCGCGCATATCTCCGGGTCGTCCCAGGGCGCGAAGAGGGCGGACATGTACTCCCGGTGGACCCGCGGGTAGTCCGGACCGGCCAGGCCCGCCACCAGGCGGGGCAGGGTCTCCTGGCGGCGGCGCTGGTCGGAGAGGATCGAGGTGTCCAGGGCAGCCAGGCCCGCCACCAGGCCGGGGTGGCGGGCGGCCAGTTCCAGGGCCACGGCGCCGCCCATGCTGTGCCCCACGGCCACCACCCGCTCCAGGCCCAGTTGGCCGCACAGCCAGGCGCAGTCATCGGCCAGGCCGGCCATGGTGTAGGACTGCCGGGGCTTGTCGCTCTGGCCGTGGCCGCGCAGGTCCACGGCCAGCACCCGCCGGCTGGGGCCGAAGTGCTCCATCTGGGCGTCGAAAAAGCCGTGGTCGCAGGTATAGCCGTGGATGAACAAGATCGGCGGGCCGCCCCGCCCCGCCTGGCGAAAGGCCAGGCGCACGCCATCGCGTGGGATGAATTCCATGCCCTTGCCCCTCAACCGCGCCTGGCCAGTTTGATGGCCAGGATGGAGATCAGGCCGCCCAGCATGATGTAGCCCAGGATCACCTCGGCCAGCACCAATATGGCCGCCACCTCGCTCTTGGGGGTGATGTCGCCGAAGCCCAGGGTGGTGAAGGTTACCCCGCTGTAATAGATCATGGTGATGAGCGAGAACGGCAGGCGGCTGACATCGAAATGGCCGGCCCCCAGCAGGAAGAACAAAAAGCCGAAGACCAGGGCGATGAAGAGCGACCAGCCGGCCCAGCGGGGCAGGGAGTGGCCGCAGTCGCTGGTGACCCACCACAGCCAGAACCAGCGGGGGTGGGCCTGGCGGTATTCCTCCAGGAATATCTGTCCCTCGGCGTAGGACTTGAACATCTGGCTGCCGTGGCAGGTGGACAGGCGCGTGCCGAAAAAGGCCCGCTGGCGGCAGTCTTGGCTGAACTTGACGCCGGTGACGTTGGCCTGCTCCAGGTTGGCCGAGCGCAGGTCCGTGCCCCTGAGGTCGGACCCCACCAGGAAGGCCCCGCGGAAATCGGCCTCGCGCAGGTCGGCCGCCCGCAGGTCGGCCTCCTCCAGGTGGGCGCCCTGGAAATTGGCGCCGTGGCTAGAGGCGCTGCCGTGCCGGTCCACCCAGGTGCCGCCCTCCTGGTTGAAGGCCAGCCAGGAGCCCTTGGCTTCCCTGAGGTCGGCCCCGCCCAGAAAGGCCCCTTGCAGGCTGGCCCCCACCAGGATGGCCTCCCTGAGGTCGGCCCCTTGCAGATGGGCCCATTCCAGATCGGCGCCGGAGAGCACCGCCCCCCGCAGGTTGACCTGATTGAGGATGGCGCTATTCAAGTCGGCGCCGCTCAAATCGGGCGTCAGGCCCGGGTTCTCCTGGCGCCATTGGTTGAAGGCCTGGGCGCCCTGGGCGAGCAGGGCCAGATGTTGGCTGTTGGCCATGGGACGGGTCGTCACTCCTCGGTTTGGTGGTGCTAGTGCTGCACCATGCGGGCCTGGTAGCGGTATTCCATCAGGTCCTGCAATTGGCTTATCACCCCGAAGCTCTCCTTGAGCATCTTGCGTTGCAGGCCGCTCAAGGCGGCGGGGTCCAGGAAATTGTCGGGCAGCTCGCCCCGGGCGCGGGCCTCCAGATGGCGGCCGATGCGCAGGATGGTCATGAAGCTGAAGGCCTCGCGCAGATCGGCGGCCAGGGCTGGCTTGATGAGGCCGGCTTGGGCCACGGCCTCCAGGCGCTCCAGGGTGTTGGTGAGGGTGAGCCCCAGGTCCAGGGACATGACTCGCAGGGCGTCCACCATGGGGGTCAGCCCGCTGAGCTTGAGGTTGAGCTTGTTCTTGTGCTCGCCGCTCTTTTCCACCACGAACTGGCGCAAAAAGCCCAAGGGCGGGCGGTTGTACAGGGCGTTCTTGGCCATGTAGCGCAAGAACAGCCGGTTGCCCTCCAGGCCCTCCTTGAGCTTTAGTTGCAGGTTCTCGATGAAGTCGGCCTCGGCGTAGATGCCGCGGAAGTCGAAGAAGATGGTGGCCAGGCGCAGGCTTAAGGGTTCGGGGTCCTGTATCCAGCGCAGAAAGGTCTCCTGCCACTGGCGCTCGCCCTGGCACCAGCGGGGGTTGCTGGCCATGACCTCGCCGGGGCAGCGGGGGAAGCCACAGGCCTCCAGGCCGGCCACCACGCGTTCGGCAAAGCCCAGGAACCAGGTCTTGACCGCCTCCAGGCGCTCGGGGGGCAGGTTGGCGAAGATCAGCGCGTTGTCCTGGTCGGTGCGCAGGGTCTGCTCGCGGCGGCCCTCGCTGCCCAGCGCCATCCACACGTAGGGCACCGGCGGCCGGCCCAGTCCGCCGTGCTCCATCTGGCTCTCCACCAGTTCCAGGAGCTTGATGGTCAGGCGGTCGTTGAACTCGGTGACCAAGGCCAGCATGGTGGGGGCCGAGCCGCCCTGGCGCAGGAGCATCTCCAGCACCCGGTCCACCTTTTTGTGCACCAGCACCAGGTCGTCCAGGCTGGCCACCTTCTCGATGTCGCGCACCACGGTCACCGGCGAGGAGCCGGTTAACCCGCGCAGGTCGTGGTCGCTGATGAGCCCCACCACGCGGTCCTGCTCCGTGACCACCAGGTGATTGACGCCGTGGGTGCTCATGGCCAAGAGCGCCTCGAAGATGTGGCTCTCAGGGCTCAGGGTGTGCACCGGCTGGCTCATGAACTCCAGCACCGGGCGGTCGGCGGAGCGGCCATAAGCCAGCACCCTTGAGCGCAGGTCGCTGTCGGTGAGGATGCCGATGGGGTGCCCCGACTCTTCCACCACCACCACCGAGCCCACCCGGCGCACCATCATCAGGTGGGCGGCGGCCTTGACCGGGGTGGCCGGCAGGCAGGTGAGCACTTCCCTGGTCATCACCTCGGCCACCCGGCCTTGCACCAGGGAGGCGTCCAGGCTGGCGCCGTCCAAGAGGCCGCCGGCCGGGGCCTGGCCGGCCGTCCGCATGGCCTGAAGGTTGCGGGCCAGGCCAAAGCCAAAGTGGCGCTCTAGACTGGGATAGCGGGCCACCAGGTCGCGGAAGGCGTCGCCGGGCAGGAGGTAGCAGATCAGGTCCTCGCGGGCCGTGACCCTAAACAGGGCGCGGCTGCCCTGAAGAAGGCTCACGGCGCCGAAGTACTCACCCTCGCCGCGCTGGTCCACCAGGAGTTCCTGGCCTTCCTTCTGGGGCAGGGATATCTTGGCCGAGCCGGTCTGGATGACGTAGAGGAACTGGGCCGGCTCACCGCCGGCCTCGATGACCACCTGCCCCCGGGGGAAATAGGCGATCTCCATCCGCTCCACCGCGGCCTCGAGTTCCTCGGCGGGCAGGGTGTCGAAGGGCACGACCTTGCGCACGAACTCCAACACGCGGGGGAAGGCGGCTTCGGTCATGGACCATCCGTGCAGATCAGCATGGGCAAGGGGCGCGGGGATTGTGCACCCAGTTATAGCAGGTATGGCCGGGGGCGGGAAGGGCCTTGGCGCGGGCGGCCTTGGTCTGGGCGGCGGCCAAAGTATTTGGTGCCGCCGGGGGGGCCGGCGGGTAATAATTAGAATATCGCGGCCTGGCGCCCGCCCCCCGGGGCTGGTCCAGACACTGTGGGCTCATGCTTGCGGGAGGTGTGCATGTACCTGATAGCGCGCGTCAAGGGCATCCTGCTCAACCCCAAGGCCGAGTGGGAGGTCATCGCTGGCGAGCCCGGCCGGCCCCAGGACCTTTATCCCAGCTATATCATCCCCCTGGCGGCCCTCGGGCCGGTGGCCAACTTCATCGGCATTTCGGTGGTGGGCATCGGCGTGCCCATGGGCGGCACCATCCGCATCGGGTTGTTCGGGGGCCTGGCCTCGGCCATCGCCGGCTTCGCCCTGGCCCTGGTGTTGGTCTATGTGGTGGGCCTGTTGATCGCCGCCCTGGCCCCCACCTTCGGCGCCCAGAAGGACAAGGCCCAGGCCTTCAAGGTGGCGGCCTACTCCATGACCCCCGGCTGGCTGGCCGGGGCGCTGAACGTCTTCCCGGGGTTCTTGAGCATCCTGGTCTTCTTGATCTCCCTGTACGGCATCTACCTGCTCTACCTGGGCATCCTGGCCCTGATGCGCCCGCCCCAGCCCAAGGCCGCGGGCTACACCGCCCTGGTGATCGTGCTTACGGTGGTGATATCCATGGTCTTCGGGGCCATCAGCGTGGTGTTCGTGAGGTAGGGAGCGGACGGCCAGCCGGCTGGCCGGCTGGCCGGCTGGCCACAATGCTTACCCAGATTAAATGGCGCCCCCGGCTTTTTGCCCGCCCGCCTGGCCATCTACCGGATATGCTTTACTTAAGTATCCCCTTGTCCTTGTAAAAGCGCTCCGCGCCGGGGTGCAGGGGCACGGGCAGGTTTTGGGTGGCCTTTTGCAGGGATATCTCCTTGCCCACGGGATGGCCGGCGGCCAAGTCCGCGGAATGGTCAAAGAGGGCCTTGGTTATCTTGTAGATGGTCTCGTTGTCCACGCCGGCATGGGTTATGAGATAGGTGTTGATGACGATGGTGGGCACGTCCTGGTCCTGGCCGGGGTAGGTGCCCTTGGGGATGGGCTGGTAGAGGTATTGTTTGTTGATGTCGGACATGGCTTGGTAGGCCTCGGGTGGAACGGGGAGCAGGACAGCGCCGGCGGCCAGGGTGCTGGCGGAGGCCTGCGAGGGCAGGCCTTGCACCACGATGGCGGCGTCAATGCTTTTTGATCTGATCTTGCCAGGGTTGCCCGCGATGGGCGTATAGCTGGTGTTGGTCAGATCCCTGGACTGGAAGCCCAGGGACTGCAGCAGGAAGCCGGCGGTGATGGAGGTCCCCGAACCGGCCGGGCCCATGGCGATCTTCCTGCCTTTCATTTCGGCCAGGCTCTTGATGCCGCTGTTCTTACCCGCCATCATGTGTACGTAGTTGGAGTACAAGGAGGCCACGACCCGCAGGTTGGGCAAGGGTCTTTCGAAACCGGCCTTGCGGTCGCCGCCCTTGGCCGCGAAGTAGAGGGTATCGCCGTGGGCGAAGCCCAGCTCCCGGTTGCCCACGCCCACCAGTTGGCAGTTGACGCTGGCCCCGGAGGTGGTCACGATGACCAGCTTTCGTTGGGCGAAGTCCTCTTTCATGACCTTTATCATGGCCTCGCCCAGGGAGTTGAAGACCCCGTTGGGCTCTCCGGTGCAGAAGGCGATGTCCGGGTGGGGGGCGGCCTGGGCGCCCCCGGCCAGGGAGAGGACCAAGCCCAAGGTGAAAAGCAGCGCCAGCATTTTTTTCATGACGACCTCCTGCCTGGATATGATGGGGACCAAGTCTGCCGCGGGGGCCTCATCCGGGGCCGCGGGTGCGGCTGCCAAGCGCGCCATGAGACAGACTGGCATAGTTCTTCGCCCGGTTCCAGCCTGAAATGCGCTGCCCCGGGGGTGGATTTGCGCGGGGCAGGCGGCCCAGGGGGCCACGCGTGCAAACAAGCGCCCCGCCCCCTTCTCGGGAGCGGGGCGCCTTACGCCCTACCAGGCGCTAACTCTTACAGCTTGCGGGCGTCGAAGACGCGCTTGGCCTTGCCCTCGGAGCGCTCGATGCTCTTGGGTGGCACGCAGCGCACCTTCACGCCGATGCCGATGATGCCCCGGATGCGGGTCTCGATCTTGCCCTCCACCTCGCGCAGCTTGTCCTCGCCCAGGTCGTAGACCTCGGGCTTGGCCTCCACGTCCACGCTGAGCGCGTCCAGGTAGCCCTTCTTGCGGATGATGAGCACGTACTGGGGCTCCACCTCGGGCATTTCCAGCAGGATGGACTCGATCTGGCTGGGGAAGACGTTGACGCCGCTGATGATGAGCATGTCGTCGGAGCGGCCGTAGACCTTCTTCATCTTGAGCAGGGTGCGCCCGCAGCCGCACTTCTCGCGCTTGAGCTGGGTGATGTCGCGGGTGCGGTAGCGCAAGACCGGCATGGCCCGGCGCTGGATGGCCGTGAAGACCAGCTCGCCCTTCTCGCCCAGCGGCAGGACCTCCTCGGTGACCGGGTCAATGATCTCGGCCATGACGTGGTCCTCGTTGACGTGCAGCCAGCCGTCCTGCATGTCGCAGTCAAAGGCCACGCCCGGGCCCATCAGCTCGGTGAGCCCGTAGGCCTCGCGGGCCTTGATGCCCATGCGCTCCTCGATCTCCTTGCGCATCTCCACGGTCCAGGGCTCGGCCCCGAAGCAGCCCACGCGCACCGGCAGCTTGCGCAGGTCCACGCCCAGGTCGCTGGCCTTTTCGGCGATGGTCAGCGCGTAGGAGGGCGTGCAGCCGATGGAGGTGGTGCCGAAGTCGCGCATCAGGGTAATCTGGCGCTCGGTCATGCCGCTACTGGCCGGGATGACCGTGCAGCCGATGGTCTCGGCCCCCTGGTGGAAGCCCAGGCCGCCGGTGAACAGGCCCATGCCGTAGGCGTTCTGGTAGATGTCGTCCTTGGTGACGCCGGCGGATGTCATGGTGCGGGCCATGCACTGGCACCACTGGGCCAGGTCTTCCTTGGTGTAGGGGCCGGTGATGGGTTTGCCGGTGGTGCCCGAGGAGGCGTGCACGCGCACAACCTGGTTGAGCGGCACGGCGCACAGGCCGAAGGGGTAGTTGTCGCGCAGGTCGGTCTTGACCGTAAACGGCAGCCTGCCCAGGTCCTCCAGGGCCTTGACGTCGCCGGGCTTGATGCCTATCTCGTCGAATTTCTTTTTGTAAAACGGAATGCGCTCGTATACCCAGGCCACGGTTTTCTGCAGGCTGTCCAACTGGTGCGCCTGCATTTCGTCGGTGGACATGGTCTCGAATTTCTCATCCCACATGACGCCGCCCTCCTAAATGTCGCGTAAACGAAGTTCCGGTACTGGATTCGCCCGGACCAGGCACCGCCCGGCCCGCTAATTACCTTTACCAGCCCCAACCGCCCGTCGTAACCGCGCCAAGGGTAAAACGAGATTGTGCAGGTTCCGCAAGAACTTGTTCACTTTGCCCGACGGTCGTGGCCCTGGCCGGCCCGTTACCGGCAGGGGCCTGTGCGCCACTCCAAAGCTGACCTGAAGACTGCCAGATTTGTAGCACAAGCCCCGGCCGCGAAGCAAGCTACTTTTTAGCTAAAATGTAACTTTAGTCACTTGCCTTCCGGCGAGGCTGTGACTGCTTTTTCATGGCATTAAAGGCAATTAGCCCTTGAGCCTCCGCCGGGGGGCCGTTACAATACACGCCCAGGAGGTAGCCTCTTGCCAGCCCCAGGCGAAGCCCATTTCTGCGCCCAGTGCCACCAGGCCGGCGGCGGCTGCTGCCGCGCCGACGCCGACGGCGTGGAGTACATGTTCGGGCTCACCCGGGGCGAGATCGAGGCCATGGCCCGGGCCAGCGCCCTGGAGCCCTGGCAGTTCGTGGTGGCCGACCAGGCCAGTCCGCGCTTCCTGGAGTTCCTGGATTCCCTGCACCCCTTGTTCCGGCAGACCATGCCCCGGGGCCGGCGGCTGCGCCTGCGCCTGGAGGAGGGCGGCGACTGCTGCTTCCTGGGGCCCGAGGGCTGCCGCCTGCCCCGCCAGGCCCGCCCCCTCTACTGCCGGCTCTATCCTTTTTTCGTCAACCCCCACGGTCGCCTTATGGTGCTGCACAGCCCGGCCTGCCTGGCCCAGCAGGGCGCCCGCTCCTGGCGGGAGGTGCTAAGGCGCCTGGGCCAGGACGAGGCCGCGTTGCGGGAGCTGTTCGGGCGGCTGCAAGACCTGGCGGTAGAGCATGAGGCCGCCAGGCCGTTGGAATTGGCCTGAGGGCGGCGGATCCATCCAGCCCGCCTTGGGGCGCGCGGTTGGCGGTACCCGCTGGCCCATGGACCGCAAGCTTACAAAGGGAGCCACCGGCCCTGGTCAGAGGAACAGCTTCAACCGACCCGTATATACCAGCCGCGGGTCGCGGCTTGCGCTCCCGCTCCGAGAGGATTAGACTAAGCCCCTGTAACCCCTGGCGGTGAGGCTGAACGGTTGAGCATCTCCCGGCGAAAATCCTCCCTGTGGCGCGCCTGCCTGGCCATGCTGCTCTTGGCGGTCGTGGGAGGCTTCTTGTTCAACTGGCTCATGCCCCAGGGCGTCGGCTTCATCCCCCCCGAGGTGCAGAGGCCCCTGTGGAAGCCCATCGCCCCGGCCCAGGCCAAGGAACTCAAGGAGCAGGGCGCGGTCTTTTTGGACGCCCGCGAGGCCGGCGACTACGGCAAGGCCCGCCTGCGCGGGGCCTTGAAGCTGCCCGCCAACGAGATAGACAAGCTCTACCGCTTCCTGGAGCCCACCCTCAAGCAGGCCCCGGCCTTGGTGGTCTACGGTCAGAGCACCTCGCGCTTCCCGGCGGCCTTTCTGGCCCAGCACCTCAAGCGCCTGGGCTATGAAAAGGTCTACGTGCTGGAGGGCTGCCTGGACACCCTAAGCAGCCAAGGCTTCGACATCCAGCAGATCAAGCGCCAGGGGGCCTCGTCATGAAGGCGCGCCTCATGGAGCTTGTTTCCCTGGCCGCGCGCTGGTTCGTGGCCGGGGTGTTCATCTTCGCCGCCTACGACAAGGTCTGGGACCCCGGGGCCTTCGCCCAGTCGGTGGCCACCTACGACCTGCTGCCCCTGTGGGCGGTCAACTCGGTGAGCGTGGTGCTGGCCTGGCTGGAGATACTGGTGGGCGCCCAACTGCTGCTGGGCCTGTACCACCGCGCGGCGGCGGTCTGGGCCTCGGGGCTGCTTATCTTCTTCACCGGACTGATGCTCTACGCCGGCTATACCGGCGCCGGCTTCGACTGCGGCTGCTTCCCCGGCGGCGGAGGGGCCGCCGCCCACGAGGCCGGCTACGAGGGCGCCCTGCGCGACTTCCTCTTCCTGTTGCCGGCCCTGTGGGTGGTCTGGCGCCCCGGGCGCTGGCTGGCGCTCACCCCCCAGGCCAGCGGCCGCGACGGCGAGTACCTCTCCGACTCCTGGGGACGCCACATCTCCTGACCGCCACCCACCGCCAAAAAACCAGGGCCGGACCCTGGCGGATCCGGCCCTGAATCATCAACAGCCACGGTAGGCTAGCTGGCCGAGCCCGCCGGGGGCTGGCCCCGCCTGGGCCGGTCCTTGCCCGCCTTGCGATCCCAGCCGTCATGGTGGTACTTGTAGCGCTTGAAGTATTGGGGGTACTTGGCCAGGTACTCGTTGTGCTTCTTCATGACCTGGGCCAGGAGGTCCACCTTCTCGTCGGCCACGGCCTTGATCTTGGCCGGGTCGGGGGTGGGCTGGGCCAACAGGGTCTTCAGCTCCACGCGCTTGGCGGCCAACTGCTGGCGCAGAGCCATGGTATCGTTCAGGAAATCGGCCTTGGCCTTCTTGTACTCCGCCCGCTGCTCCGGCGTCAGCTTGTGGCGGTAGCCCTTGCCGGCCTCCGGGCCGGGGGCCTTGGCGGCATCCGCCGCTAGGGCCGGCAGGCTGAAGCAGACCGCCAGGGCCAGGGCCACCAGGATGGTCAGCACTTTTTTCATTAACCCCTCTCCTTCCTGTTCAGGTTGCATCCCACAGGCACGGTCTTCGCCTAAATATTTATATTGTAGCACCAGCCGTGCCAGGCGGGGCCATGGAGGTCCTTTGCGCTTTAAAGAAGAAGCAAACCTTAAGCGGTTTCTTTTGTGTCCCGTTCCCACGCCCGGCCATACCGCGCCCTCGCGCCGCCCAGGCCCTATCGCGGCGGCATAGTCTTGGGGGCATCTGCGCGTGGCACGGCATCTCGGCGGCAAGGCAACGCATACTAGCGCCGCCGCCATCCGGGCGATCAAGAATGGCCGGGCTAAGGAGCGGGACACGGTGGCTTGTTAAAGGCAAAAAGTAAAGGCCCTTGGCCCGCGATGGGCAGCCCAGATAAAAACCGGTGGCCTTGCTGGTTGGTTTGGATCATAGGCCCTCGCGGGGCGGCTTTCCTGCCTTCCTGTCTTCAACCAAGCCCCGTGGCCTGGCTAAAGCCCGGCCATTCTTAATCGCCGGCAGGGGCTTACGCCATTACGCTTGGCCGGCACCAAGAGAGACAGCCACCGTGGAAGCTGCCCCCAATAGCGCGCCGCCTCGATAAAGCCCCCGCACCGGCAAGGCGCGGTATGGCCGGGCGGCTGGGCAGGGCACAAAAAAGAACCGGCCCGGTGCCCCGGGCTGGGCAATAACGGGTCGGGTACCGCCCTCGGCCTGGCCAGGGCCGCTGGCTCCCGCCGAGGGCTCGCGGCAATAATGGTTTTCGCTTTTCCCCCAGCCCCCGCCGGCCCACTTTCCTGCCTTCCTGGCTTCAAGCAGCCCCCGTGCCCTGGCTAAAGCCCGGCCATTCTTAATCGCCGGCAGGGGCTTACGCCATTACGCTTGGCCGGCACCAAGAGAGACCACCAAGAGAGACAGCCACCGTGGAAGCTGCCCCCAATAGCGCGCCGCCTCGATAAAGCCCCCGCACCGGCAAGGCGCGGTATGGCCGGGCGGCTGGGCTGGGCACAAAAAAGAACCGCTTGGATTTTATCTTCTTCTCCTGGCGCCTCGGCTCCTGCCCCGCAAAAGCGAGGGGCCAGGCTCATCGCCCGGCCCCTCGCTCTACTATGCGGTCGGGGCGGGCGGATTTGAACCGCCGACCGGCTATTACTCCTGGCCCCTCGGCTCCTGCCTCGGTGCCCCACGGCCTCGGCCGGAGCAAGTCCGGCCTCGGCCACGGCGAGGGCCTACGGCCTCGCCGGGCGGGGCTCCTGCCCCGCAAAACACGAAGGGCCAGGCTCATCGCCAGGCCCCTCGCTTCTATGCTGGTCGGGGCGGGCGGATTTGAACCGCCGACCGGCTATTTCTCCTGGTGGCTCGGCTCCTGCCTCGCCGCCCCACGGCCTTGGCCGGAGCAAGTCCGGCCTCGGCCACGGCGAGGGCCTACGGCCTCGCCGGGCGGGCCATCCTGGCCCGCGTTTCTCCTGGCGCCTCGGCTCCTGCCTCGGTGCCCCACGGCCGCGCCTGGAGCAAGTCCAGGCTCGGCCACGGCGAGGGCCTACGGCCTCGCCGGGCGGGGC
>JACQYR010000056.1 GCA_016208115.1 Desulfarculus sp. | reverse complement strand
GAAAAATACGGCGGCAAGACCATCGTCATCGCCCGTTTCGTGCCCATCGTGCGCACCCTGGCCCCCTTCGTGGCCGGCCTGGGCTCCATGACCTATGGCCGCTTTCTGTTCTACAACGTCGGTGGCGGCCTCTTGTGGATATCCTCCCTCACGGCGGCGGGCTACTTCTTCGGCCAGATGCCCCTGGTCAAAAAGAACTTCAGCCTGGTGATCGTGGCCATCATCATGCTGTCCATCCTGCCCGGCGTGATCGAGGTCATCCGCCAGCGCCGCCGGGTGCCCCCGGCCGGGCAGTAACGGGTCGGTTGGGGCTCTCGCCTTGGCCAGCACCGGCGGCTCCCGCCCAAGGCTCATGAAAGAGTGAGGCCGTTTCAGGCCAAGCGCCAGGGCTGGCCCGGTGCCCGGGCGGGCATGGACGGGTCGGGCGGCGGCGCACCCCTGGCGAATGTTAACGACTCCCGCTGAAGGCTCGTCGGGCAACATGGCCACCAGGACCGGATGCCCGGGCGGGCATGGACGGGTCGGGCGGCGCGTTGCCCCTGGCCAGCCTTGCCGGCTCCCGTACCAACCTCGCAGGACATCAAGCATTAGCGCCAGAAAGCTTGCCTGGCCGGGCGGGGCGGAGGTAAACTGACCCCGCCCGCCTCACCCTCGCAAGCAAGGAGCGCCCATGGAGCATGCCCCCGCCGATCTGTCCTTGAGCGCGCCCCTGGACATGGCCTTTCTGCCGGTGGCCGTGGCCTTTGCCGAGCAGGCCGCCCTGGGTCTGGGCCTGGGCCGGACCGAGGCCATGAAGCTGACCCTGGCCAGCGAGGAGGTCTTCAGCTACCTGTGCCGGGTCTCCCAGCCCGGACAAGGCGTGCTGCTCAAGGCCCAGGGCCGGCTCTACTGCGTGCACCTGTCCTTCGTCTTCCAGACCCGCCACCTGGACCTGCGCTTGTTGAACCTAACGGCCAGCCCTTCCCTGGAGGACCAGGCCGACCTGGACGAACTGGGGCTCCTGTTGGCCTCGCGCAGCGTGGAGCGCTTTTCCCTGCAAGATCAGGACGAGCAGGGCCTGCGCCTCTTGCTTATCAAAGATAAGGCCTACCCCGCCGACGAGGCGCCCCCCCCGCCCCTGCCACCATTCGCGGGGCCGCTCGCGGTGGGTCCGGCCCAGAACGGGGATTTGCTGTTGCTGGCGCAGATGCTAAGGGGTCAGGCCGAGCCCTGCCCGCACGACTTCACCATCCCCGGCAAGCTCATGGACATGGGGGCCAGCGGCGAGTACGGGGTACTGGTGGCCCGCGACCGCCAGGGCAACCTGGGGGGGGCCATACTCTGGCGCTACCTGGCCGAGTCCAGCTTCTGGAGCACCAGTGGCGGCTCCACGGTGACCTGCTTTGGCCCCTATCTGTTTGGACAGCCGCCCGGCTCCACCCTGGCCGCCGATCTGGTGGAGGCCTGCCTGGGCCGCCTGGCCAAGAGCGACGCCCTGGGCCTCTTGTGCACCATGCCCACCTCCAGCCTGCCCCGGGAGTATTTCGAAAAACTGGTCACCCTGAACTACCGCGACGGCCAGGGCCAGGACCGTGAGTTGGCCATGTATTACCGCGAACTCAGGGAGGACCCCGGGTCCTCGCTCTGGGCCAGCCCCGAGGTGCTGCCCTTCCTGGAAGGGCAGTACCGGCGCCTGGCCTTTGCCCGCCACCTGCGTCCGGCCAGCCGTCAGGGCCAGGCGCGGCCCGAGCACTCGGTGCTGGCCAGCCGCTTCAACCGCTCCCAGGGACAAGCCGTGATGCACCCAGTCTGGGACGGCCAGGACTTTGCGGCCAACCTGGAGCGCCACCTGCGCGCCTTCCTGGGCGAAGGCCTGGCCAACATCTTCTGCGAGATGGACCTGGCCCACGCCTGGCAGGCTGCTTGTGCCCCGTCCCTCTTGGAACTGGGATTCACGCCCAGCCTGGTGCTGCCCCACGCCGGCCAGGGCGACTTGCTCTTGTGGCAGTACGCGGGGGAATCGGGCAATTAGACCGGGGGCAGGGCCTGCTCCAGGGCCGCGAAGGCGTCCTCCAGATCGTTCAAGAGCTTCTCCGCCGCCGACAGCCGCCAGCCGCTCAAGGCCTCCTCGGCCTTTAGGCGAATCTGCACGATAGGCTGGCCCAGGCGGTAGATGGTTTCGCCCAGATGATCGGGCAGGTCCTGGCGCTGGGACAGGGCCACCAAGAGCGGCACCAGGTCGTAGAGGGGTGGGCTCTCCTTGATGAGGCGGTTGTCCTCCTGGCTGAGCAGGGCGTGCAAGCGGGGAAAGGCCTTGCCCAGGCCGTCCTTGTACACCGGCTCCACGCGCACCCTGATCTGCTGGTATTGGCTCACGACTATTTCCCCCTGATTGCGGTCACAGCTCGCCGGCCAGGATTTTCCTGGCCACCAGTTCGGCCACGTCCAGGCCGGCCTGGCGCGGCCCCTGGTGGCCGTACTTGACGTTGAACTCCAATAGATAGGGCCGGCCCTCAAGCATGGCCACGTCCAGCCCCACCTCGTCCAGGTTGGCCAGGCGGGCCGTCTCCACGGCCAGCTCCACCGCCGCCCGGGGCACGCCGTCAAACTCCACCCGCGCCCCCCGGGCCACGTTGCTGCGAAAATCGCCGGGCATGGGTAGGCGCCAGTAGGCGCAGACCGGCTCAAAGCCGATCACCACCACGCGCACGTCGCCCTTGATGGGCAGGTACTCCTGGATGTAGGCCGGCTGGTGGCGCTCCAGGTAGGCCGCCAGGTCCTCCGGCCCCTTAATCAGATACACCCCCTGGCCCCGGGCCGAGCCCCGGGCCTTCTTGGCCACGAAGGGATAGCTGAAGTGCTCAAGTATCTCCTGGCGCTGGCGGCCGTAGAAGACCCGCGTGCGCGGGTGGGGCAGGCCCAGGAGCTTGAACAGGGTGGTCTGCTTGATCTTGTCGCCGTCGTAAAGGTGTGATTCCAACGAGGGGAAGATGCGCTTGCCCTGGCTGTGGAACATCTCGGCAAAGGCGTTGGTGGGGTAGTAGATGGTCTGGGCCTGGCGGATGAGCCAAAAATGCTCGGGCGGGTAGTCGTCCAGGTTGGGGCGCAGGCCCAGGGTGGTGATCCAGGGGAAGCGGGCCAGGCGGCGGCCTATGGCGACCAGGGGCTGGGGCACGGGCGGTGGCCCCTACAAGGGCCGGCAGAAGTTGGCCATGGCCCGCCGCTCCTGCCAGCCCTGCTTGGCGTAGAAGGCGCGGCGGTAGCTGTCGCGCTCCTGGTTGTTGATGAGCATGAGCTGGCTGCACCCCCGCGCCCGGGCCTCGCCCTCCATGGCCGCCAGCAGGGCGCCGCCCACCCCCTGGCCCCGCCAGGCCGCCGCCACAAAGAGTTCGGAGACGTAGGCCTCGGGGCCGGGCTTGATGAGATAGGGCAGCCAGTGCACGGCGCCATAGGCCACCACCTGGCCGCCCGGTTCTTGGGCCACCAGCACCAGATGGCTGCCGCTGGCCAGGTCCAGGGCCAACTGCCGGGCCACCTGCTCCCGGGCCTGGGCCGGTTCCATGGGGTTGAGATGCGTAAACCAGCCCAGGTCTTGCAGAATGGCGGCGATGTCGGCGGCATCGGCGGGGGTGGCCGGGCGGATGCTGACTGGGGATGGCATGCAAGCATCTCCCGAGGGGTTGGCAGGTAGTTGGAACAAAGCCGGCCTGTAAGCCGAGTTCTGTGCCCGCCCCGAGAGACGGGCGATGGTCATTCCTCTAGGACGCCGGTTGCCCGGCGCCTCCAGCAACCTACCCGGGGGCCTCGGACGGGCCGCCCTCGAACGCCCCCCTATTTGGTCTTGCACCGGGTGGGGTTTGCCTAGCCCCGGGCGTCGCCGCCCGGACTGGTGAGCTCTTACCTCGCCGTTTCACCCTTACCGCCGGATACCGGCGGCGGTCTGCTTTCTGTGGCGCTTTCCATGGGGTCGCCCCCCCTGGCCGTTAGCCAGCACCCTGCCCTGTGGAGCTCGGACTTTCCTCGTACCTCCCGCCAAAGGTGGGAAGAGACGCGATTGTCTCCCCGACTTCTCACG
>JACQYR010000264.1 GCA_016208115.1 Desulfarculus sp. | reverse complement strand
TGGCGGTCAGTGGCGAGATGATCGTGCCCCAGAAGGAAGTGGCGGACTCCCTCAAGATCAAGCCCGGCCAGTGGTTCAACCGCGACCTGTTGCGCCAGGACATGGCCAACCTCAACAACCTCTACGCCGACCGCGGCTTCGCCTATGTGGACGTGCGCCCCCAGATCCAGCAGAACATGGACAAGCACACGGTCAGCATCGCCTTCAACATCAAAAAGGGTGACAAGGTCTACTTCGAGCGCATCCTCATCACCGGCAATAGCAACACCCGCGACAACGTCATCCGGCGCGAGCTGGGCGTGGCCGAGGGTGATCTGTTCTCGGGCACGGCCCTGCGCGACGGCAATATGCGCCTCAGGCGCCTCAACTTCTTCGAGGACATCCACATCACCACCGCCAAGGGCAGCGCCCCCGACCGCATGGACCTCAAGATTGACGTCAAGGAGAAGCGCACCGGCCAGTTCAGCGTGGGCGCCGGTTACTCCACGGTGGACAAGTTCATGATAATGGGCCGCATCGGCGAGAACAACCTCTTCGGCCGCGGCCAGCAGTTGGAGCTCAGGGGCCAGGTGGGCGGCACCTCCACCCGCTACACCATCAGCTTCACCGAGCCCTGGCTCTTCGACCGCCCGGTCAGCGCCGGCGTGGATCTCTACGACTGGTCCCGGGAGTACTTCACCTACACCAAGGACGCCATCGGCGGCCGTCTGCGCCTGGGCTGGCCCACCCCCTTCCGGGCCACCCGGCTCTACACCTACTACACCTACGAAATAGCGGACATCTACGATATCCAGAGCAACGCCGCCCGCGTCATCAGGGACCAGAAGGGCGAGCACACCACCAGCGCGGTGCGCACCATCCTGCGCCGCGACACCCGCGACCACGCCTTCAACGCCACCAAGGGCTCGGACAACAGCATAAGCGCCGAGTACGCCGGTGATCCCTTGGGTGGCACCAACGCCTTCATCAAGGTTATAGGCGATACAGGCTGGTATTTCCCTCTATGGTGGGACCACGTCTTCGTGCTGCACGGCAGCGCGGGCTGGCTGACCGGCCACGGCGGCGGCGACCTGCCCATCTACGAGAAGTTCTTCCTGGGCGGCATCAACACCCTGCGCGGCTTCGACTACCAGTCGGTCAGCCCCCGGGACCCCTTGACCAACGACCGCATCGGCGGCGAGCGCATGGCCCTGGTCAACGTGGAGTACCGCTTCCCGCTGTTGCCCAAGGCCGGCCTGGTGGGCGTGGTCTTCTACGACACCGGTAACGTCTGGAGCCAGGAAGACGGCTACAAGCTGGGCGATTTGCGCAAGAGCGTGGGCGGCGGCATCCGCTGGTACTCGCCCATGGGCCCCTTGCGCCTGGAATACGGTTACGTGCTGGACCCCAAACCGGACGACAGTCAGTCCAACTGGGAATTCACCATCGGCAGCATATTCTAATCACCCTGGGGCCCTTTGGCCCCGGGACCGCTAGGGAGCAGACAGCATGCGTAAAGTTAACAAGAAACAATTCTTCTGCGGCGTCCTGACCTTGCTGATCATGGGCGCCTTGGCCTTGCCCTCCCTGGCTCTGGCGCAAGGCCCCGTGGCGGTTGTGAACCTGGAGCGGGCCATCTTCGAGTGCGCGGCCGGCAAGAAGGCCCAGGCCGAGCTCAACCGCAAGGCCGACAAGCTCAAGGCCGAGCTGAAGCACCTGAACGACGAGCTTCAGAACATGCGCAAGGACCTGGAGAACACCGCCGCCTTGCTCAAGACCGAGGCCAAGCTGGCCAAGGAGCGCGACTTCGAGCGCAAGCAGCGCCTCTTGAACGACCGCAAGCGCGACGCCGAGCAGGAGATGAACGAGGCCACCCGCGACACGCTTTCGCCGATTCAGGGCAAAATGATCAAAATAATAGACGACATGGGCACCAAGGGCGGCTACGCGGTCATCCTGGACGCCCGCATGCCCCTGTACTTCCCCAAGAGCGCGGACGTAACCAGCCAGGTGATCGCCGCCTACGACAAGGCCAACCCCTAGGCCCGGGACGGCATGCAGCAGATCAACCTAAGCCAACTGGCCGCCCTCTTGGGCGGCCGCCTGGAAGGACCGGGCGAGCGCGTCATCAAGGGCATAAAGGGCATCGAGGACGCCGGACCCGAGGACCTGGCCTTTTTGGCCAACCCCAAGTACGCCAAGCTCCTGCCCGCCTGCCGGGCGGGCGTGGTGCTGGTGCGCCCCGGCCAGGAGGTGCCCGAGGACTTGGCCGTGATTCGGGTGGACGACCCCTACCTGGCCTACGCCAAGGTGCTGACCGAGGCCACCCGCCAGCCTCTTAAGCCCCTGGGAGTGCATCCCCAGGCGGTGGTGGAGGCCAGCGCCCGCCTGGGCAGGGATGTCAGCGTGCACGCCCTGGCCTACGTGGGCGAGGGCGCCGTGCTGGGCGACCGCGTGGTGCTGCACCCCCATGTCTACGTGGGGCCGGGCTGCCAGGTGGGCGACGACAGCGTGCTGCACCCGGGGGTGGTGCTCTACCACGGCTGCCTGGTGGGCCAGCGTTGCATCATCCACGGGGGCACCATCATCGGCGCCGACGGCTACGGCTTCGCGCCCGACGGGCAGGCCTACTTCAAGATCCCCCAGGTGGGAATCGTGCAGATTGACGACGACGTGGAAGTGGGCGCCCTGTGTACCATTGACCGCGCCGCCACCGGCCGCACCTGGATCCAGCGCGGGGTCAAGATGGACGACCACGTGCACGTGGCCCACAACTGCGTCATCGGCGAGGACACCCTGCTGGTGTGCCAGGTGGGCATCAGCGGCTCCACCAAGCTGGGTAAGCACGTGATCCTGGCCGGTCAGGTGGGGGTGGCCGGGCATATAAGCATCGGCGACAATGTCATCATTGGGCCCCAGAGCGGCGTCAACTCCAGCATCGCCGACGGCCAGGTGGTCACCGGCCGGCCGCCCCTGCCGCACCGCCAGTTCCTGCGCACCCGGGGCGCCCTGGCCAAGCTGCCCGAGTACCTGGAGAGGGTCCGCGCCCTGGAGGCCCAGATCAAGAAGTTGCAAGGGCCTCAAGCCTAAAGGAGCGGCCATGACCCAGCCCGTGATGAACATGGAAGAGATCATGCAGGTGTTGCCCCACCGCTATCCCTTGCTCCTGGTGGACCGGGTGCTGGAGATGGAAACGGGCCGCTTCATGCGGGCGCTAAAGAACGTCACCTTCAACGAGCCCTTCTTCCAGGGCCACTTCCCCGGCCGGCCAGTCATGCCCGGCGTGCTCATCATCGAGGCCATGGCCCAGGTGGGGGGGCTCCTGGCCTACCACACCGATGAAAACCTGCGGGGCAAGCTGATCTACTTCATGGCCATTGACAAGGTCAAGTTCCGCCGGCCGGTGGTGCCGGGCGACCAGCTCATCCTGGAGGTCTCCCACCTGCACCGCTCCAGCCGGGCCTGGAAGATGGAAGGCAAGGGCCTGGTGGACGGCAAGGTGGCGGCCCAGGCCGAGGTGACCGCCGCCTGGTAACCCCCTGACCGGCGGGGACGCGCTCCAGCGCCCCGCAACCCAGCAAGGAAAGCACGGCTTATGAACATCCATCCCACCGCGGTGGTGGACCAGAGCGCCCGTATCGCGCCGGACGCGGTGATAGGGCCTTACACCTTCATCGGTCCTGGCGTTTCCATCGCCGCGGGCTGCCGCGTTGACCACCACGTCAATATCGAGAAGAACACCACCGTGGGCGAGGGCAGCCACATCTGGCCCTTCGCCTCCCTGGGCAGCGACCCCCAGGACCTCAAGTTCGGGGGCGAGGAGTCCTTTCTGGAGCTGGGCCGCCAGGTGCAGGTGCGCGAGTTCGTCACGGTCAACCGGGGCACCCTTCACGGCGGCGGCACCACCCGGGTGGGCGACCACTGCATGCTCATGGCCTACAGCCACGTGGCCCACGACTGCCAACTGGGCGACCACGTCATCATGGCCAACGCCGCCACCCTGGCCGGCCATGTGTTCATCGAGGACCACGTGGGCTTGGGCGGGCTGGTGGCGGTGCACCAGTTCACGCGCATCGGCCGCTACTGCTTCGTGGGGGGCCTCTCCGGGGTGAGCGTGGACCTGCCGCCCTATTGCCTGTGCGAGGGCAACCGGGCCAAGACCCACGGCCTGAACATCGTGGGGCTCAAGCGGGCCGGTTTTGGCAACGAGACGCTGGAGGCCCTCAAGCAGGCCTACAAGATCGTCTTCCGCACCCGTACGCCTTTGGCCACGGCCTTGCAGCAGGTGGAGGGCGAGGTGCCCGACCTGCCCGAGGTGCGTCATTTCGTGGAGTTCATTCGCAAATCCGAGCGGGGAGTGGCCCGCTAGACATGCCACGGGACAGCATCGGCCTCATCGCCGGCAAGGGCCAGTTCCCCATCCTTTTTGCCCGGGCGGCCCGGGCGGCGGGGCTTAGGGTGGTGGCCGTGGCCATCCAGGGCGAGACCAGCCTGGACCTGGTGCCCGAGGTGGACGAGATCGCCTGGGTCAAGCTGGGCCAGTTGGGCAAGCTGATAAAGACCTTCCAGCGGGCCGGGGTGAGCCGGGCGGTGATGTGCGGGGGGGTCAGCAAGCCCCGCATGTTCAGCGACATCAAGCCCGACCTCAAGGCCCTGTTGCTGATTAACAAGCTTCGGCACATGGCCGACGACGGCATCCTGCGCACCCTGGCCCGGGTGCTCATGGAGGAGGGCATCGAGATCGTGGCCAGCCACGAGTTGGTGCCCGACCTGTTGGCCCAAGCGGGGCAATACACCCGCCGGGGGCCGGAGGCCGCCGAGCGGGCCGACGCCGAGCTGGGCTGGCAGATGGCCGGCGAAATGGGCAAGCTGGACATCGGCCAGGCCGTGGTGGTCAAGGGCAAGGCCGTGGTGGCGGTGGAGGCCATGGAGGGCACCGACGAGTGCATCCGCCGTGGCGGTCACCTGGCCGGCGGCGAGAAGGCCGTGGTGGTCAAGCGCTGCAAGCCGGGCCAGGACCGGCGCTTCGATTTGCCCAGCGTGGGCGAGGGCACCGTGGCGGTGATGCAGAAGGCCGGGGCCTCCTGCCTGGTCATCGAGGCCGGCCTCACCCTGATCTTCGACCGGCAGGCCATGGTAAAGCGCGCCGACGAGGCCGGCATTTGCATCCTGGCTTGGTCCGGGACGGGAGGATGATGGTGGGTCAGGACCAAGTCAAGGTGGCGGTGATCGGCGTGGGCTATCTGGGACGCTTCCACGCCGAGAAGCTCAAGCGCCTCAAGAACGCCGAGCTGGTGGCCGTGGTGGACAGCGACCCCGGGCGGGCGCGCTCCCTGGCCATGGATCTGGGGGTGCGGGCCTTTGACGACCACCGCCAGGTGCTGGACCTGGTGCAGGCGGTCACCGTGGTCACGCCCACGGTGAGCCATCACCAGGTGGCCATGGACTTCCTGGCGGCCGGCAAGGACGTGCTCTGCGAGAAGCCCATCACCGCCACCCTGGAGCAGGCCGACGAGTTGGTGGCCCTGGCCGCCCAAAAGGGCTGCATCCTGCAAGTGGGGCATTTGGAGCGCTTCAACCCGGCGGTGGAGGAATTGGTGCGCCGGGTGCGGCGGCCCTTGTTCATCGAGGTCAACCGCATCGCGCCTTTCAAGGCCCGGGCCACCGACGTGGACGTGGCGCTGGATTTGATGATCCACGACCTGGACATCATCCTGGCCCTGGTGGGCCAGGACCCCAAGGAGATCAGGGCCGTGGGGGTGCCGGTGATCGGTGAGCACGCCGACATCGTCAACTCCCGCCTGGAGTTCCCCGGCGGCTGCGTGGCCAACGTCACAGCCAGCCGCCTGGCCTTGAAGGACGAGCGCAAGATGCGCGTCTTCCAGCCCGACGCCTATCTGTCCCTGGACTTCAAGAAGCGCCGGCTCACGGTGGTGGGCAAGGTGGAGTTTCGCCCGGGTCGGCTGCCCAAGGTGGAAGCCGAGCGGCCGCGTTTCCCCAAGAGCGACCCCCTGGAGTCGGAGTTGAAGGACTTCCTGGAGGCGGTGAAAACCCGGCGCCGGCCACGGGTGGATGGGGCCGACGGCCGCCGCGCCCTGGCCTGCGCCTTGGCCGTGCGTGAGCGGGTGTGCCAGGGCCTGGGGGACATGGAGCAGTACCTGGCCGTGTCGCGGCGCCTGGTGGGTGCCTGCCTGCCTGGGGAAGAATAATTGGCCCACGCGCCCAAGGTGGTTATCGTGGCCGGCGAGGCCAGCGGCGACGCCCATGCCGCCCGCCTGATCCAGGCCTTGCGCCAACTGGAGCCAGGGCTGGAAGTCAGCGGCGTGGGCGGGCCGGCCCTGGAGGCGGCCGGGGCCAGGCTGCTCTACCGGGCCGAGGACCTGGCCCTGGTGGGGGTCAGCGAGGTCTTCGGCAAGCTCAAGCTGATCTGGGAGGCCCTGCGGGGTTTAAGCCAGCACCTCAAGGCCGAGCGGCCCGATCTGGTGATCCTGGTGGACTTCCCGGATTTCAACTTCCGGGTGGCCAAGCGGGCCAAGGCCCTGGGGCTCAAGGTGCTCTACTACATCAGCCCCCAGGTCTGGGCCTGGCGCCCAAAACGCGCCCTCAAGATGCCCAAGCTCATGGACCACCTGGCCGTGGTCTTCCCTTTTGAGGAGCAGTTTTACCAGGGCGTGGCGCCCGATCTCAAGGTGACCTTCGTGGGCCACCCCATCATGGACGAGGACGAGGCCAACCGCCAGAAGGCGGGCCAGGTGCTGCCGGTGCCCCAGGGCGCCGAACTGGTGGGGCTTTTACCCGGCAGCCGCCACTCGGAGATATCGCGGCTCTTGCCCCTGATGATCGAGACGGCCCGCTACATGCGCGCGCAAAACCCGCGCCTGCATTTCCTCTTGCCCCTGGCTCCCGGGTTGACCCTGGACGACCTGGAGCCCCACATAAGTGAAGGCGCCATGCCCGGCCTCACCGTGCTGCACGGCCGGGCCGCGGCCATCATGGCCCAGTCGCGGGTGTTGATCGTGGCCTCGGGCACCGCCACCTTGCAGGCGGCCCTGGCCGGCACCCCCATGGTGGTGGTATACAAGACCGGGGCGTTGAACGCACTCGTGGCCCGCAAGCTAATTAAGGTGAATCACATCGCCATGCCCAACCTCATCGCCGGGCGCGAGGTGATTCCCGAGGTGTTGCAGGAAAAGGCCACGCCCCAGGCGGTGGGTGACGCGGCCTTGGCGCTCATGGCCGAGGGAGGGCAGCGCCGGGAGATGATCGCGGGGCTAGGCGAAGTGCGCGGCAAGCTGGGCCAGCCCGGGGCCAGCCGCCGGGTGGCGGAGCTGGCCCGGGACATGATGGCGGGGGCGTTGACTTGAGCCAAGAACCCAACATGACGAGCGACATGGCCCTGTACCGGCGCCTGCTGGCCAAGGTGCGCCCCTATTGGCAGCGCCTGTTCTGGGCCATGATACTCATGGTCATCGTGGCCGCCGCCTCCTCGGCCATGGCCTACATGGTCAAGCCGGTGATGGACGACATCTTCGTGGCCAAGGACCAGGCCATGCTCTTCATGGTGCCCTTGGCGGTGATCGGCCTCTACGGGGTCAAGGGCGTCTGCTCCTACGGCCAGACCTACCTGATGCAGTTCGTGGGCCAGCGCATCATCACCCAGTTCCGCATAGACCTCTACGCCCACTTGCAAAAGCTCTCGCTGAGCTACTACGACCGGGTGCCCACCGGCGAGTTGATGAGCCGCATCACCAACGACGTCAACAACATCCAGGGCGCGGTCAGCAGCGTGGTCACGGGCGTGCTCAAGGACCTGTTCACCATCTTCGGCCTGATCTTCGTCATCCTGTACCGTGACTGGTTCCTGGGCATGTTCGCGGTGGGCGTCTTCCCCATCTGCATGATCCCCCTGGTCAAGTTCGGCCGCAAGCTGCGCAAGATCAGCCACCGCTCCCAGGAGACCATGGCCGACGTCAGCGTGCTTCTTCACGAGACCATCAGCGGCGCGCGCATCGTCAAGGGCTTCTGCCGCGAGGACCACGAGATATCCCGCTTCAGCGCCGAGGCCGAGCGCCTGTTCCGCCTGCGCATGAAGGACGTCTCCACCCGGGCCATCAGTAGCCCCCTGATGGAGTTCCTGGGCGGGCTGGGTATCGCGGGCATCATCTTCTACGGCGGCTGGCAGGTGATAAACGGCCTTTCCACGCCAGGCACCTTCTTCAGCTTCCTGGCGGCGCTCATCATGCTCTATGAGCCGGTCAAACGCCTGAGCGGGCTCAACAACGAGATACAGAACGGCCTGGCCTCGGCCAGCCGGGTCTACGAAATCCTGGACACCCCGCCCCAGATCGTGGACAAGCCCCAGGCCGTGGAACTCGATCCCCTGGGCCGGGCCATCGAATTCAGGGACGTAAGCTTCGCCTACCGCCCCGGCGAGATGGTGCTCAAGCACATCAACCTGAACGTGCCCGCCGGCCAGCTATTGGCCCTGGTGGGCACCAGCGGCGGCGGCAAGACCACCCTGGTCAACCTGCTGCCCCGCTTCTACGAGGTGAATGAGGGCGCGGTGCTCATTGACGGCGTGGACATCCGTGACTGCACTATCCACAGTCTGCGCAGCCAGATCGCCGTGGTCACCCAGCAGACCATTCTCTTTAACGACACGGTGAGGAACAACATCGCCTACGGCCGGCCCGAGGCCAGCCAGGAGGAAATAATCGAGGCCGCGCGGGCGGCCTATGCCCTGGACTTCATCGAGCGCCTGCCCCAAGGCTTCGACACCGTGATAGGCGAGGGCGGGGTGCTGCTCTCCGGCGGCGAACGCCAGAGGCTGTCCATCGCCCGGGCCATCCTGGCCGACCGGCCCATACTCATCCTGGACGAGGCCACCAGCAGCCTGGACACCGAGAGTGAGCTCTACGTGCAAAAGGCCCTGGAGAACCTCATGCGCGGCCGCACCACCCTGGTCATCGCCCATAGGCTATCCACCATCCAGCGGGCCGACCGCATCCTGGTGATGAGCGAGGGCGGCATCGTGGAGGAGGGCCGGCACGAGGATCTCCTGGCCCTGGGGGGCGTGTACAGCCGCCTGCACCGTATGCAGTTCGCCGTGGACCAGGGCCTGGAGGTGGGCCGTGGGGCCTAGCTTCTCCTGGCCACGCCTGGGTGTCCTGGCCTTTTTGCTGGCCGGGGTAGTCCTGGTGATGGCGTTGGGCGCCGACGAGCCGGTCAAGCAATGGTCCCAGGCCTGGCGGTCGTCGCCCCAATCCCAGGCCTATTCCCAGCTTGCCTACTGGGCCGGCCTGGGGGGCACGCAGGCCGGCCTGATGGCCGCCTTGGCCCTGTGGGGCTGGTGGGGGCGCCGGCCCACCCATTGGCGCGGCGGTTTGGCCGGCCTGGCCTCGGTGGCCCTTTCGGGCATCTTGGTGCAGATATGCAAGCACCTCTTCGGCCGGCCGCGCCCCCGCCTGGCCCTGCCCAGTGACGAATATTTCGGCCCCACCTTGCACAGCGACCTGCTCTCCTTTCCCTCGGGGCACGCCACCACCAGCTTCGCGGTGGCCGCGGCCCTGAGCGCCTTTTATCCTCGCCTGGCCTGGCTGTTCTACCTGCTGGCCGCGCTCATAGCCCTGGGACGGGTGGTGGGCAATTCCCATCATCTCAGCGACGTGCTGGCCGGGGCCGCGCTGGGCCTGGTGGTGGGCTGGCCCCTGGGCCGGGCCGTGGCGGCCACAGCCTGGCGGCGGCCATGAAGGCCCAGGCCCAGGGACCCTGGCCCGCCCTGGCCCTGGCCGTGGTGGCCTTGGCGGGGGCGCTGTACTTCGCCCAACTGGGGGCCATGCCGCTCTCCGACCGCGACGAGGGCGAGTACGCCGCCGCCGTGGCGGCCATGGCCCAGCGCGGCGACTATGTTATCCCCCACCTCAATGGCCAACCTTACCTGGAGAAGCCCATCCTGCTCTTCTGGGCCATGACCGCCACCAATTGGCTGGCGGGGCCGGGCGAGTGGGCCGCCCGCCTGCCCTCGGCGCTGAGCGCCTTCCTGGTGGTTCTGGCCGTGGGTTATCTGGTTTGGCGCGTCTCGGGCAGCCTGGCGGCGGCCACCCTGTCCGCCGCGGCGTGCGCCTTCATGCCGCTTAACGCCCTGGTGGGGCGGGCCTGCCTCACCGACATGCCCCTGACTCTGTTCACCACTCTGGCCCTGGGGGGCTTCTTCCTGGCCAGCGAAACCCCGCCGCCAAAGGACCGACCCTGGTACCTGGCCGCCTGGCTGGGCCTGGGTTTGGCCTTTCTCACCAAGGGGCCGGTGGCCCCGGCGGTGGTGCTGCCCATCTGCCTAACCTACGCCCTGTGCCAGGGCCGGCTGTGGCCCATCCTCAAGCGGGCGCAGATTCACTGGGGCCTTCTTATCTTGGTGGTCGTCAACCTGCCCTGGTACGGCCTGGCCTTCTGGCGCCTGGGCGACAAGTTCTGGCAGGCCTTCTTCGTCTCCCAGAACCTGCGCCGCTTCAGCGAGGTGCTCCTGGGGCACGGCGGCGGCTATTTCTATTACCTGCCGGTGCTGCTCCTGGGGGGCTACGCCTTCTCGGTGGCCGCCCTACCGGCCCTGGGCAGCGCCTTGGCCAAGAACAGCCGCGCCGCCCGCGCCGCCGACCCCCTGGCCCGCCTGCGCCTGTTCGCGGCCATCGCGGTGCTGGTGGTGCTGGTGGTCTTTACCCTGGCCGCCACCAAGCAGATCAACTACGTACAGCCGGCCATGCCCTTTGTGGCGGTGCTGGCCGGCTACCACCTGTGGCGCCTGGGCGCCGGCGAGCCCGGTGGACGCCTGGCGCGCGGGGTCTTCTGGGGAGGCCTGTATGGCCTGGGAGGGCTGTTCCTGGCGGTCTTCCTGGCCCTGCCCGCCGGCCTGCCTCTGGCTTGGGACAAAATTCAGGCTAGCATCCGCCCCGACAGCAGCGAGTACGCCCTGCCCGAGGCGGTGCCCGCCCTGTGGCTGTGGCCGCTGGTGGCCGCCCTGGTGCTGGCCGGCACCCTCATGGGGGCGCGCCTGCTGGTGCGTGGCGGCCGGGCCAAGCTCTTGGGGCCGGCGCTGGCCCTGGGGGGTGCCCTGTTATGCGGGGTGATGATGCTGGGCCTGTTGCCCCAGGGTTCGGCCTTGGTGCAGGACCCGGCCCGCCAGATGGCCCACGAGATAAGGGAGCGCGGGGCCGGACAGGCCGCGGTCATCACCTTTGGCCTATGGAAGCCCTCGCTGCTCTTTTACCTGGACCGCGAGATACCCCGTCTGCGACATAAGGAGCAGGAGGAACTGGCCCGCCGCCTGGCCGAGCGCGAGCCGCTCTTGGTGATGACCCGGGTCAGCCTGCTGCCCCGGCTCAAGGAGGTACCGGGCTTCCTGGAGGTGGCGCGCTACCAGGGCTATCTGCTGGGCGGCAACGGCGGGGGGCACGAGCTTTGGGGCCGGCGCATCAACCGCGAGGGCGCGGAGCAAGGGGGCCGCCCATGAGTCCCCGACCCGCCGCCCAGCCGCCGCGCCCCTGGGGCGGCCTGGCCTATCCACTGATACTGCTGGCCCTGTGCGGGCTGTTGTTCTTTGGCCTGCTGGGCCAGCGCAGCCTGTGGGAGACCGACGAGGCACGCTACGGCGAGATCGCCCGCGAGATGGTTCAGAGCGGCGACTGGGTCACCCCCCGCCTGAACTACGTCAAGTACTTCGAGAAGCCCATCCTCACCTACTGCCTGGTGGCCGGCCAGGAGTTCAAGCGCCATCAGCCTTTCTGGTACTATCTGCCGCTGTTGCCCGCAGCCTTCCTGCCCTGGGTGGCCTTTCTGCCCTGGGCCATGCGCCAGACCTGG
>JACQYR010000046.1 GCA_016208115.1 Desulfarculus sp. | reverse complement strand
TGGGTGGGCATCTCGCTGGTCAGGTAGATCACCTCGCCGGCCCGGGCCGTGTAGACGGCCTTGTTCACCTTGAGTTGCAGGCGCCCGGCCAGCACGTAGCCCAACTCCTCGCCCTTGTGTACGAAGAAGTGGGCCGGCAGGCTGCGCTTGGGCGGCACCTCGATGATATAGGGCTGGGCCTTGGTCTTGAAAATCTCGGGAATGAGCCGCAGGGCCGTCACGGCCTCCTCGGGCAGGTCGGCCAAATGGGCCGGCGTGGCCAGGGCGGTGGGGAAGACCACTGGGTTTTCCTCCTGGCCCCGCTCGGAGAAGAAGGAGCTGATCTCCACCGATAGCACCTCGGCCATTTTGACCAGGGCCGGCAGGGAGGGAAATATCAGGTTGGACTCCACCTGGCTGATGGTGCTGGGGGTCACTCCCACCAGGCGGGCTAGCTCGGTCTGCGAAAGCCCCTTGCGCGCCCGCAGGTCCTTGAGGCGAAAGCCCAGGTCCAACACCCCGCCGGCCCGGTGCTGGTCATCGAAGGTGACGTCCAGGTCCTTGGTCCAGTAGTTGTGCGGCTGGTGCGGGGAATCCAGGTCGCGCTTCTCGGCCTTGATGATGGTCAAGGAGGTGGTGCCGCGCTTGACCGCCAGGTCAATGACCACCTGGGCGATCTGGGCGATCTGGGCGCGTAGCCGGCTGGAGTGGGCCTGCTTCTCCATGATCCAGTAGGCGATGGTCTTGAGCTCGTAGAGGCGCGGGCAGGAGTGGGAGTAGAAGTTGATGATGGCTTCCTCGCCGCCCCACAGCTCCTGCATGCCCGTGAGGCTTTCGAAGACAAAGCGCACGTCGCCGCTGAAGGTGCCGTGCACGCCGTAGAAGGCGTCCATCACCGCCTGCATACTGCGCGGCTCGGCCACGGGCGTGACCTGGCAGGCCAAGCCATTGGGGGGCCGGCTGTAGAAGCGCCGGAAGACCTCGTTGCCCTGGCCCTTGCCGTGGGTGAAGCAGTCCAGAATGGTCAGGAGCGGGCTTTGGGCCAGGGGACCCAATTTGTCCAGCAGGTTGGTGGGCGAGCGGTCGAAGCTGACGTAGATGATGGGCCGGCCCTGCTCCTGGCTGGCGCGCACGAAATTAAGGCAAAAAGGCGCCGCCAAGGAGCCGGCGTCAACATGCCAGACCACGTTGTCACCGATGTAGAGCCCGCCCAAGAGACGGTCCAACTGGCCCACCCCCGAGCCCACGCGCAGACCTTGATCCATGGCTAAACCCTTCCCCCCAAGGCTAGCTGGAACCGGCCCCGGCGGGGTCGTACCCCGGGAGCCGGCAAGACGTTTAATGCTAAAGGATTAACATCCCCCGGCCCTTTGGGCAAGCCCCGGCTGGCCGATTGTGGCCGGGGCAGTTGCCGGGTCGGGGCGTGCCACCTTGCGCTAGGCCCGGGCGCTGGCTTTCTTCTTCACCACCTGCCAGGTCTTGCGGGTCAGGAAGGACCTGGGCCAGGCCTGAAGCATCTGGTCGTAGAGATCGCGGGACACTGTGAAGGACAGCTCGTCCTTCTGGTAGAACTGGCGGGCCGAGGGGTCCAGGCCCCCCAGCACGGCCACCCGGTCCTGGCCTTGGGCCAGGTAGTGCAGGGGCCAGGCGGCCAAGGCCCCGCAGGCGGCGCTGAAGGGCACGCGCACCGCCTCGGCCCGGCCGGTGACGTAGGTGGCCAGGGTGAATAGGCCGGTAAGGCTCTCGGGCCGCGCGAAGAAGGCCACCAGCTCCGGTTCCTCGCCGGCCTGAAGCAGGTCCAGGGGCTTGACCACCAGGTAAGGCCGGGGGGCGGGCCGGGGGTCGGCCAGCTCGAACAGGCCCCGGCACTGGTCGGGGGTGGCCAGGTAATGCTCGCCCTCCAGGTGGCCGGGTATGCCGCTGGAGACGTAGTGCGCGATGGTCTCGGTCTGGGGCTTGGTGAAGCCCAGCCAGAAGGCGGCGCCGGCGCAGCCGTAATGGTCGGCGCTGAACCAGGCGGCCGCGTGCTTGCGGCGCGCCCGCCAGATGTGCCCCATGGCGCAGGAGAAGCCGCCGAAGACCGCGTCCCAGTTGATCTGCCCGGCCATCTCTCGCTCCCGGGTGGGGCGCTCCAAGGGCTCGGGCCGCAGTCCCTGGGCCGGCGGGGTGTCGCTGTAGAACAGGCCCAAGGGCATCTCGCCCAGGCCCAGGGCCTCCAAGAGTCCGTTGAGTCCAGGCGCAGGTTGTGCTGGCATGTCCGGCTCCCTAGATGATAGGCTGTTGTGCGGTCAATGATACCGCACCATGGTTGCCCATGGCGGCGGCAAATGGGGATTGGGAGGAGAAATGGACTATCTGGAGCTTACCGCGCCCTGCGGCCTGGACTGCTGGAACTGCCGCCTGTACCTGGCCCAGGAGGACCCGGGCCTGCGCCAGGCCATCGCCAAGAAGACTGGCCGGCCCGAGGAGGCCTGCGCCTGCCCCGGCTGCCGAGCCCAGGGTGGCACCATCGCCTTCTTGGACATGAAGGAGCCCTGCAAGGTGTGGCGCTGCACGGAGGCGCGCGGTTATCTGCTCTGCGCCGAGTGCGGTGACTTCCCCTGCGACCACCTGCACCCCTACGCCGACCTGGCCGGCGAGCGCCCCCACAACACCAAGGTCTTCAACCTCTGCCAGATACGCAAGCTGGGCGTGGCGGCCTGGGCCGAGCAAAAAGCCCTGAACGTGCGTCAGAACTATTTCAAGGGCAAGCTGGAGCTTTAGGTGGCGTGCCCGCCACTGGGCATATACGGGTCGGGCCGGGTGCCCCCGGCTGGGCATTAACGGGTCGGGTGACGCTGGCGCGCCGGCGCGCGCTGGCGGCTCCCGTTGGGAGGTTGTCGTAAAAATACACGGGCGGGGGTAAACCCCGCCCCTACATTAAGACAGTGATGTAGTTGCCTTTTCTTTATGTAGGGGCGAGGTTTCTCCCCGCCCGCTTTGGTTTTGTGGACCCGCGAGCCCTCAACGGGAGCCGGCGGCGATGGCCCAAGGAAGGGCCTCAACCGACCCGTTAACGCCCGTCGAGGCACTCGACCCGACCCGTTTATGCCCTGCGGGGGGCACCCCGCTAGAACTCGATGCCCTTGGTGGCCTTGACGCCGCTGTCAAAGGCGTGCTTGAGGGGCACCATTTCGGTGATGGTGTCGGCCAGTTCGGCGATGGCCGGGGCCAGGCCGCGTCCGGTGAGGATCAGGTGCAGCTTGGGCGGGCGCTTTTTGATTACCTCGGCGACATCCTCGGCCTTGATGAGGCCGTAGCCAATGACGTAGTTGATCTCGTCCAGCACGATGAGGTCGTAGCCGCCGTGCAGGATGGCCTCCTGGGCCAGGGCCCAGCCCTTGGCGGCCAGGGCGCGGTCCTCCTCCCATGACTCCTTGGTCCAGGAGAAGCCGGTGCCCAGGCGGTGCTGGGTGACGCCCAGGCGGGGCCGCGGTGGTCTTGCCCTTACCCTTGCCGGTGTTGACCAGCACCCGTCCGGCCATGGCGACTTGCCCTTCCGGCCCCCGGGGGCCGTTGATGATTGAATCGGCCCCTACCTGGCCCAGGCCAGCAGGCGGTCCACCTTGGATTTCAAGGCCGTCAAGGCCAGGGTGTGGGGCTTGAGCTTGCCCCGCACCCGCCCCAGGCGCAGATAGCCCTCTACCACGTTCTTGGGCACCGACGGCGCGGCGGGCTTGCGCCTGAGCGTCAGGGCCTTGCCCGGGCAGGTGCTGACGCACAGGCCGCAGCCGATGCAACGGTGAGCCGCCAGCGCCGCCACCTCGCCCTCCATGCTGAGCGCCTCCATCTGGCAGCGCTTCACGCAGACCCCGCAGCCGGTGCACTTGGCGGCGTCCAGCTCCACCGCGAAGGGGCTGGCCGCCAGCTAGCCCGGCCGGGGATGGCGCTTCATGCTCTTGAGCACGTGGCAGCAGCAGCCGCAGCAGCAGCAGATGTTGATGACCTTCTGGGCGTTGCTGGGCTGCAACACCAGCCCGGCCTTGTCGGCCCGCTTGAGGATGGCCAGGGCCTCGTCCACGCCGATGCGCCGGCCCAGGCCGTTCTTCTCGTAGTAGTCCACGCCCATGCCGAAGACCAGGCAGGACTCCTCGGGCTTATCGCAGCCCTGGCCCTTGATCTGGTGCTCACGGCGGCAGATGCAGGGCGCCACCAGGAGCTTCTTCTGGCGCCTGACGATCTCCTCGGCCCGCTCGTAGTCCATGACCTGGTGCTCGGCGTTCAGGCTCTTGCCCACGGGGATGGTGCGCAGTTGGGGGGCTTTTTGCCAGGCGTCCATGTCGAATAGCGTGGGGATGTACTCGTTCATGTCGGCGATGAGCTCGGGGTCCAGGTCGTTGACGTGGTACTCCCAGATGCCGATGACGTACTGGGCGGCCATGTAATAGGCCGTGCCCTTATCCTCGTAGCGGAAGATCAGGCCCTTCTTGGCCATCTCCTCCAGGCGCGGGGCGGCCTCCTCGGTCTTGAGCCCCGCCCGCCGGGCGACAACCTTGGCCTGCTCGGGGATGAGCGTCAGCTTGACGGCCAGCTCGGCCTCGTCCTGGTTGAACAGCCGCCGCAGGATGCGCAACTCCACGCCGCTCTGGGTGGGCGGATAGCCGCCGGGCAGGTTGTCCAGGTGTTGGGCCAGTTGTTGATAGGCGTCCATGGGCATGGCTCCGGGGCGTTGGCGGGCGGGCGCCAGGGGAGAGTGTAGCATGGATGAGGGGCGGTTCACAGGAGATATGGGGGCGCGGGACAAGGAGGGGCCGGGGAAGAAGGGGAGATATCAGGGAAAGGGGGGAATGGGTACGGCGTCTTGGGTGGCCTGGACAGCTTGTTGTCCAGGTCGCGCAGCGACAAGAGGTTTGGAGAAAGGGAGGAGGAACGGACGACCACCAGGCAGGCGGCGAATTGAGGGCCAGCAGGGCATTTGTAGGTTGGGTTAGGGGCCTTAGCCCCGTAACCCAACATCTTCATTTTACATCCGCCGCGAGAAGCGGGAATGAAGATGTTGGGTTTCTCTGCGCTCAACCCAATCTACAAGACTTAGGCACCCGGACAACAACGAGTTGTTGTCCGGGCCACCCGCGAGGTCGGTACCTACCAGTATATCCGCTGTAGCTCAGGATTAGATTTGGAGGCAATCTTTGCTACCCACCAAACCCTTTTGCGGTAGAAAACAAATCGTGAGGCTGCGTGAGCAGTACGGCGGTTTACCTCGCGGACTAGCTTTTGGCTTTTCACCCATTCCTCTGATCGTTGGACGGTTGACCGATATCCACAAATCGCTAAGTCGTGAGATAAAGGAAAAGTGAATTCAGACTCAGGGCTCCCTAGCCCCCAACACTCGAAAAAAAATACTGGGTTGTCGCTCGTAATAAAATATGACGGACCATCCGCTTGTAAAAACCGCCACCTCATGCTGAAAACGAGATTAATTAATTGATTACTTGGGAACGGGTTGCGAATCTTGCCGTGGATATCAGGCGGAGGGTTTTCCTGGTACTTTTTTTCAAATAAATCGGCTTCGGTTAGCCATCTTTCAATAATTGATTGGTCAATTATCTTGTCAAAGGCTGCGCTCCTTACATCCGCGCGAAAATTGGACAGCACTTCGGTTAGAACTTGGGGGTACAACTCGTGTTTTCGAGTGCGATGTCGGTTTACTCTCGTTAACATTGTTGCAATATAACGTGCGAGGACCGCACGGTCCTCGCCAGAAATAGCTTTATGGGAGCGTAGTTTATTAATTACCGAATTGCCTGGCTTCTCAACTTTTTCGTAGAGTTCGCGTTCCGCATCTAGGTCATAAAATTCCCGCTGTTGGAGGATTTTAGCGGTGGATATAGCACTTTCGGTAAATGTTAATGTTTTTTTGTCAAATTGCCACACCAAGCCTGGTTCTTCCGGAGCAGCGAAGGCGTCCAAATACCATTTAGGTACGGAGTGCATACCCATCTGACACCATCGTGAACGAGCTAAATATTACGTTGTAGTAATTCATGGATACGCAGGGCTGGCTAGCGAAGTATAATCCGCCCTACAGGCCTGTATTACTTGCCGGGATTTTCAGACTGGCCCTTTACCCTCTCTCCCCCTGAATCAGCACCTTGATCTGCTCCACCGAGTCGTGCAGGCTGGCGGCTTGGGCCTTCAACTCCTCGGAGGCCGCCGCGGACTGCTCGGCGTGGGCGGCGGTCTGCTGCACCACGCGGTCCATCTGGCTCATGGCCGTGGTGACCTGCTCCACGCCCTGGGCCTGCTCGCGGCTGGCGGTGGCGATCTGGCCAATGAGCCCCGTTACCTCGCCCGTGGACCGGCTCAGGCCCTGGAAGCCCTCCTGGGTGGCCTTGACCAGGGTGTTGCCCTGGTGGATGCGCTGCACCGTCTGCTCGATGAGGTCCTGGGTGTTCTTGGCGGCCTGGGCGGCGCGCAGGGCCAGGTTGCGCACCTCGTCGGCCACCACGGCAAAGCCGGCCCCGGCCTCTCCCGCGCGGGCGGCCTCCACGGCGGCGTTCAAGGCCAACAGGTTGGTCTGGAAGGCGATCTCGTCAATGGACTTGACTACCTTGTTAATCTGGGCGCCGGCCTCGGCGATCTGGGTCATGGCTAAAGCCATCTCGTCCATGGAGCCGCTGGCCTGCTGCATGGACTGGCCGGCCTGGCTGGTGATCCCGTCGGCCTGGGCGGCGTGGTCGGCGGTGCCCTTTATCATGGAGCTCATCTCTTCCAGGGAGGCGCTGGTCTCCTCCAGGGAGGCGGCCTGCTGCGAGGCGCCGGCGGCCAGGCTCTGGGCGGCGCTGGAGACCTCGGCGGCGGCCGCGGCCACCTGCTCAGCCCCGGCGCTGAGCGCCAGGCTGGCGCGGTTGAGCGGCCTAGTCACCGAGCGTCCCAGGAAGAACAGCACCGCCACCAGCAGCAGGACACCGCCGCCGGCCACGATCAGGTTGAGGTTGCGGGTGTGGTAGACCGATGCCAGCACCTCGTCGGCCTGGATGACCGTGGCCATGGTCCAGTCCAGGCCGCCGCCGCAGGGTTGCAGGCTGGCCATCCACTCCTTGCCGTCCTGGGTGAAGCTGGTCAGGCCCTTCTTCTGGGCCAGGAGCGCCTGGCCGTAGGCGGTCTTGGTCAGGTCTTCCTGCAGGACCTTGGCCTTGTCCGGGTGGGCCAGGAGCTGGCCCTTGCCGTCGAAGATGACCACGTAGCCGGTTTTGCCCACCTTGACCGTGTCCACGAAGCGCTCGGTCAAAAAGCCCAGGTTCACGGCGGTGACCATCACTCCCAGCACCTTGCCCTGGTCCCTGAGGGGCGCGGAGATGATGAAGGTGGGCTTGTTGGTGGTGCGGCTGATGAGCACCTCGGAGACGGCGGCGGCGCCCTGCATGGATTTCTTGAAGTATTCCCGGGTGTCCACCTTGGTCTTGCCTACCGAGGCGGGCTCGCTGGAGGCCACGAAGAGGCCGTCGGCCCCGGCCAGGGACATGCGCTCGAAGGCCTTCTCTTCCTTGATCTGGCGGGCCAGCTCGTTGTTGGCCACCTGCACCGCCGCCTCGCTCTTCTGCTTGAGGACCTCCCGGTAGACCAGGCGCAGGCTGGACTGCTCCACCTGGCGTATGGCCCCGTCCAGCCAGACCTCGAAGACCTGGGCCGCGTTCTGGGCCTGGCCCATCAGCTCGCCCTGGCGGGATTCGGTCATGGCCTGCCGGAAGTTGGCGTAGGAGATGGCGGTGTTGAGCGCCACCACCAAGAGCACCAAGAGCACCACCGGCACGATTATCCTGGTCTGTAAGCTGACTTTTTTCATATTGCTCGATTCCCCCGGCCCGGCTGGCCACCCCAGGGGCCAGGGCGCGGGC
>JACQYR010000005.1 GCA_016208115.1 Desulfarculus sp. | reverse complement strand
GTTCGTGGAGGGTGCAGCGGGCGTGACCTCCGAGATGCGCAGCGCCATCGACAACTACGTGGCCCAGGCCGATCTCCTCAGGATCCTCGGGGGCAACCTCGTTCGCACCTGCGCGACCAACGGCGGAGAGTGGCATGGCCCCTGCCCGGTCTGCGGCGGGGAGGACCGCCTGCGCGCCTACCCTACCCCGGCCGACCGAAGGCCGCGCGCGGTCTGCCGACAGTGTAGGCGGGCGGGCGACCCCCTCATGTGGGCGATGTGGTGCGACGGTCGGAACCCGAAGGCCACCGGCGAGACGGCCCGCTATCTCCTCGAGAAGGGGTATCTGCGTCCATGCCGCGTCGCCGGAGGACGCGCAGGTCGACCGGGCCCCGAGGCCCTGGCGACAAACAACTTGGCCTCCCTGGGCCGGCCGGCGGCGCAGCTTGACGGTGGACAACCCGGCCCGCCTGGGGCAGACTGGCCGGTAGGACAAGGCATGTTGCAGGCACTACTTCAAGCATGAGGAAAGGCATATGAAACGCGGCAAACTATCCATGGCCGCCGCGCTGCTCTTCTTGGCCGCCGGCCTGGCCTGGGCCGCCGGCGAGGCCATGAGCGTGCAGGTGCGCGAGGGTCAAGTGCGCGCCCAGCCCAGCTTCCTGGCGGCCATCGTGGCCACCCTGGGCTATGGCGAGCGCGTGCAGGTCTCCGGCGAGCAGGGGGCCTGGCGCCAGGTATCGGCCAGCCAGGGCGCCACGGGTTGGATGCACCTGTCGTCGCTGACCCCCAAGCAGGTGGTCTTGCAGGCCGGCGAGGGGCTGAAGAGCGGCGGCGCCTCGGGCGAGGAGATGGCCCTGGCCGGCAAGGGTTTCAACAAGGAGGTGGAGGCCGATTTCGCGGCCCGCAACCGGGGGGCCGACTTCGCCTCGGTCAACCGCATGGAGCAGAGCTACCGCTTCTCGCCGCCCCAGGTGGAGGCCTTTGTGCGCGAGGGCGGCCTGACCCCGGCCCCGGGAGGTGGACGATGAAAAAGAACCGCCGCAAGGCCTCCAAACCGGGCTGCGCCGTCCTGGCCCTGGCCGGGCTGGGGATGACCGCCCTGGCCCTGGGTCTGCTGTGGCCCTCGGGCCAGGCCGGGGCCTTCAGCTTCGGCGACGCCACCAAGCTGTTGGACGTGGGCAAGTCGGCGGTGCGGGCCGGCAAGGCCATCGGCAAGGCCGCCGAGGACCTAACCCCCGAGCACGAGTACTACATCGGCCGCTCCGTGGCCGCCAGCGTGCTGACCAGCTACCGGCCCTGGACCGACGAGAACGCCAACCGCTACCTCAACCTGCTGGGCCAGACCCTGGCCGCCGCCTCGGACCGGCCCCAGACCTTCGGCGGCTATCACTTCCAGGTGCTGGATTCGCCGGACATCAACGCCTTCGGCTGCCCGGGCGGCCTGATCCTGGTCACCCGGGGGCTCTTGCAGTGCTGCCAGAACGAGGACCAAGTGGCGGCGGTGCTGGCCCACGAGATCGGCCACGTCAGCCTGCAACACGGCCTGGCCTCCATCCAGCAGAGCCGCATCCTGGACGTGGCCGGGGTGCTGGCCCAGGAGGGCGCCCACCACGCCGGCGGCAACGTGGCCGCGCTCAGTGGCGCCTTCTCGGGCAGCGTGGGCGACATCACCAAGACCCTGATGGTGAACGGCTACTCCCGGGGCCAGGAGGGCGAGGCCGACGCCGAGGCGGTGGCCATCCTTGAGCGTGTGGGCTACGACCCCCAGGCCCTGGCCCAGGTGCTGGCGGTGATGGGCCAACGCTACCAGCCCGGCGGCCTGGACTTCGCCAAGACCCACCCCTCCCCCCAGGACCGCATCGCCGCCGTCCAGGAAAAGATAGGTGGCGGGTCTCCGGCGGCCGCCCCGGCCCCGGCTCGCCAGGCCCGCTACCAGCAGGCCCTGGGCCGCATTTAGCCCTTGGCCAGGCGGGCCTAAGAGGTGCGCACACCCGCCGCCAGGCAATGGCAGGGACCCCTGCTGGGCCTGGCGGCGGGGCTTTTGCTTTGGGGGCTCGGCGCCCTGGGCCTCGTTGAGGGCCTGGAGAACCAGACCTGGGACTGGCGGGTGCGCGCCCTGGCCCGGCCGGCGGCCAGCACCGCCCAGGTCAAGCTCATCGCCGTGGACCAGGACAGCCTGGACTGGGCGCAGAAGGTCAACGGCCTCACCTGGCCCTGGCCCCGCCAGGTCTACGCCCCCATCATCGAGTTCTGCCGCCGGGCCGGGGCCAAGGCCGTGGCCCTGGACATCCTGTTCAGCGAGCCCTCGCCCCTGGCCGGCGACGACGAGGAGTTGGCCGCCGTCCTGGCGCGGGGCGGGGTGGTGGGCGCGGCCATGCTGGCCCGCCACACTGGCGCGGCCCGCGCCTGGCCGCCCGAACTGAAGGCCAAGACCTTGGACCCCGCCGGCCTGGGGGCCTGGCCCCAGGGGGAGGGCCGCGCCCTAGGCATGCCCCGGGCCTTGTTGCCCACGCCGGTGCTGGCCCAGGGCTTCGCCTGGCTGGGCAACGTGGGCGAGGACCCGGACCATCATCAGGTGATACGCCGCATCACTCCATTGAGATTTTTCGATGGCCGGGGCCTGGCCAGCCTGGGGCTCATGGCCTACTGCGCCGGGGCACCCACGCCCGGCGTGGCCCAGCGCCCTCCAACGAGAGCCGCCAGGACTGGCCAAGATGACGACCCCACCCGACCCGTTATGGCTACCGGGGCACCCGGCTGGCTGCGCCTGGGGGACAAGTCAGTGCCCCTGGACCAAGAGGGCCGGGCCATCCTGCGCTTCCGGGGAAGGCCGGGCAGCCACCAGAAGTTCTCGGCGGCGGCGGTGATCCAGTCGGAGTTGGCCTTGCAGCAGGGCGGCACCCCCACCCTGGAGCCGGGGGTGCTGAAGGACTGCTACGTGCTGGTGGGGCTCACGGCGCCGGGTCTGCACGATCTGAGGGCCTCGCCCCTGGCCTCCCTGCACCCCGGCACCGAGCTGCACGCCACGGCCCTGGACAACCTCTTGGCCCAGGACTTCATAAGGCCGGCCCCGGCCTGGGGCCTGGCGGCCAGCCTATTGCTCATGGGCCTCTTCAGCGGCCTGGTGGGCGTGTTGGCCGTGAAGCCCTGGCAGGGCAGCCTGTGCCTGCTCTTGCTCACGCCCCTGCCCCTGGGCCTGGGTTTTTTGCTATACCAGGCCGGCTGGTGGTGGCCGGTGGCCGCGCCGGCGCTCACGGCGGCCCTGGCCCTGGTGGCCACCATGGTGCTCAACTACGCCAGCGAGGGGCGCCAGCGCCGCTTCATCAAGCGGGCCTTCCGCCATTACCTGAGCCCCCAGGTCATCGAGGCCATCCTGGCCGACCCCTCCAAGCTCAGCCTGGGCGGCCAGCGCCGGGAGCTGACCATCTTCTTCTCAGACCTGCAAGGCTTCACCAGCCTATCCGAGGGCCTGGACCCCCAGGAGCTGGCCGGCCTCTTGAACGACTACCTCTCGGACATGACCGACATCATCCTGCAAGAAGGCGGCACCCTGGACAAGTACGAGGGCGACGCCATCGTGGCCTTCTGGAACGCCCCCCTGGACCAGCCCGACCATGCGCTCAGGGCCTGCCGGGCGGCCCTGGGCTGCCTCAAGCGTCTGGAGGAACGCCAGGCCCATTACCAGGCCCGGGCCGGACGGCCCCTGTTCATGCGCACGGGCCTCAACAGCGGGCCGGTGGTGGTGGGCAACCTGGGTTCGCGCACCCGCTTTGATTACACCGTGCTGGGCGACGCCGCCAACCTGGCCTCGCGCCTGGAGGGGGCCAACAAGCTTCTGGGCACGGCCCTGATGGTCTCCGAGGCCACCTGGCGCCAGACCGGCGGCGTTTTGCCCGCCCGGGAACTGGGAGACCTGCGGGTGGTGGGACGGGCCGCGCCGGTCAGGGTATACGAGCCTTTTGATCCCGGCGACCGGGAGCGGGCGGCCAGGGCGGCGGCTTTCCATGAGGCCCTGGCCCTGCTGCGCCAGCGCCGCTGGGCCGAGGCCCAGGCCCATTTCGCGGCCCTGGCCCCGGATAGCGCGGCGGCGGTCTACGCCGCCCGCTGCCAGGAGATGCTGGACAACCCTGATCTGGACTGGGACGGGGTGTGGAACCTGAGCCAGAAGTGAGGCCAGGCTCAGTTGGCCAAGGCCCAGGTCAGGGCCAAGGCGCCGGCCAGCCAGAAGTTCAGGTCCACCAATCCCTCGCTGGCCGCCCCGGGCATCATCAGGCCGCGCATCAGCACCACCTGCATGGCCGCCAGGCCGGCCACGGGCAATATCAAGGCCCAGGCCAGGGCCGGGGCCAGGCCCAAGAGCGGGGCCAGGGCCAAGAGCAGGGCCAGGCCCACGATCAGGGCCAGTAACAGCCGCCGGGTCTTGGCCTCGCCCAGCACGATGGGGATGGTCTCCTTGCCCACGATGAGGTCGCCCTGCACGTCCAGGATGTCGAAGAAGGCGCAGCGCACGAAGACCATGACCAGGGCGTAGACAAAGGCCAGGGCCGCGCTGAAGGGGTGGAAGCCGCCCACGGCCAGGGCCGGCAGCACCGCCACGATCACCGCCCAGGCTAAAGCGGCGCTAATGGTCTTGGAGCCGGGGATGTCCTTGAGGCTGTGGATGCCGATGCGCCGCTCCAGGCGGGGGGGGATCACCGGCACCGAGTACAACAGCCCCAGGGCGCTCATCACCAGCACCAGCACAAAGGGCACCGTGCCCAGCATGGCGCACAGGAACAGGGCCGCCACCGCCGAGAGCACTCCGGAGCCGATGAGGAAGCCTTGGTGCTTGGCCAAAAACTGCGCCCGGTCGGGCTCGTTGTACTGGCCGGCCTCCTTGTCCAGGAAGTGATTGAGGATGTGCATGGCGTAGATGTAGAAGAAGGCCACCCCCACCAGGGTCAGCGAGGGCTGGTGTTCCTGCAAGAGGCTACTGGCCACGGTCATGCCCGCGGCGCCGCCGGCCACCAGCACCTGGCTGCGCACCAAAAAGCGGAACACCCGGCTGAGCCAGAAGGGCAGGCGGGCCTGGCCCTGGGAGCGGATGGCTCCCAACTCGCGCACCACCTTCTTTATCATCCAGTTGGGGGTGCTGGCCCCGGCGGTCACCCCCACCGAGCCCAGGCGGGCCAACTGGGCGCGGTCCAGGTCGGCCTCGGTCTCCACCAGAAAGGCGGGCCGGCCGCTTTGGCTGGCCAGTTGGGCCAGGCGCTTGGTGTTGCCGCTCTGCTTGCCGCCCACCACCACCACGCCGTCCACCTCCGAGGCCAGGCGCAGTACCTCGTCCTGGCGGCGGTGGGTGGCCTCGCAGATGGTGTCGTGCACCTCCACCTGACCGAAGCGCCGCTCCAGCTCCTCGATCACGCGCGTGAAGGTGGCCTGGCTCTGGGTGGTCTGGGCGACGGCCACCACCTGGCTCAAGGGCGGCAGATCGGCCACCTCCGCCGGGCCGCTGACCACCAGGCCGCGCCCCTCGGCGTGGGCCTTGAGCCCCACCACCTCGGGGTGATCGGCGTCGCCCACGATCACCACCGCCGCCCCCCGCCGGGCCGCCCGGCGGATGATGGCCTGCACCTTGACCACCCGGGGGCAGGTGCCGTCCACCACCCGGCTGAAGCCGGCCTGCTTGAGGCGCTGCTTGTCCTCGGGGGGCACCCCGTGGGCGCGGATGATGGCCGTGCCGCCCTGGCGCGAGCCCGGGGGCGGGATTTCGTCCATCACCCGGATGCCCTTGCCGGCCAGGAGGTCCAGGACCTGGGGGTTGTGGATCAGCGGACCGTAGGTGTGGATGTCGCCGGGCCGGCCGTGGGCGGTGGTCAGAGCCAGCTCCATGGCCCGGCGCACGCCCATGCAAAAGCCGGCGGTGCGAGCCAGGCGCACCTTCATGCCGCCTGCTCCAGGCGGTCGAAGAACTCGCCGGCCAGGCGCAGCAGCTCCCCAAGCTCCCTGACCGGCCCGGCCGAGCGACGAAACTCCGTGGCCCCGGGCAGGCCCTTGGCGTACCACATCATGAATTGCCGTAAAAAATGCACCGCCCCGCCCTCGCCGTTGAGCTGCCTGGCCAGCTCGGCGTGCTCCCACAGGGCGGCCCGGCGCATGGCCAGGCTCACGCCCGCCGGGGCGCGGCCGGCGAGCAGGTCGTTTGCGCGGCTGAATATCCAGGGATCGCCCATGGCCGCCCGGCCGATCATCACCGCGTCGCAGCCGGTAGTCTCCAACATGGCCAGGGCGTCCCGGGCCGAGCGCACGTCGCCGTTGCCGATCACCGGCACGGGGCACCAGGATTTGAGCCGGGCGATGGCGCTCCAGTCGGCTTGGCCGCCGAAGCCCTGCACCACCGTGCGGGCGTGCAGGCACACGGCCTTGGCCCCGGCGGCGATGAGCCCCGGCAGCACCTCCTCCAGGGTGTCACGCTGATAGCCCAGGCGCAGCTTCACGGTCACCGGCTGGGGGCAGTTCTCCACCACGGCGGCCAGCATCTCGGCGGCCCGCGCCGGTTCGTCCAAGAGCGCCGAGCCGGCCCCCTGGCGGCGCACCTTGCGGGCCGGGCAGCCCATGTTCACGTCCACCAGGTCCACGGGCATGGCCGCCACCAGGCGGGCGGCCCGGGCCATGTCCTCGGGGTCCTGGCCGAAGAGCTGCAAGGCCACGGGGCGCTCCTCGGGCAAGACCCGGGCCATGCGCACGGTCTGGGGCTGGCGGCGCAGGAGCGCCAAGGCCGAAACCATCTCGGTGTAGACCAGCCCAGCCCCGGCGCGGGCGGCCAACAGCCGGAAGGGCGGGGAGGACACCCCGGCCAGGGGAGCGGCCACAAAGGGAGATTTTATGGTGATGCCCGCCAGTTGCATGGCGGAAAGTCTACCCCAGGCCCCCGGAACTGTAAACCAAGCCCGGTGGCCAGGCCCTTGACAAGCCCTGGAGGCTGAAGGATTCTAGTTAGGATTGCTTAACCGATCAATTACCAGCCCGGGAGTGGTCTTTGAGCCCAGCACAGTCCGCGGAGCAGGCCGTCTTCGGCCCGGTGCCCAGCCGGCGCCTGGGCCTTAGCCTGGGCGTGGATTTGTTGTGGCCCAAGACCTGCACCCTGGACTGCCTGTACTGCGAACTGGGCCTTACCACCCGGCTGACCAGGGAGCGCGGACGCTTCCGCGACGCCGGCCAGGTGCTGGCCCAGGTGGAGGGCCGCCTGGCCGAGTTGGCCTCGCCCCCGGACTTCATCACCCTGGCCGGCTCGGGCGAGCCCAGCCTGCACCTGGACCTGGGCCTGGTGCTAAGCCGCCTGCGGGATTTGAGCCCCGCCCGCCTGGCCGTCCTGACCAACGCCACCCTGGTGGGCGATGCCCAAGTGCGGGACGAGCTGTGCCTGGCCGACCTGCTGGTGCCCAGCCTGGACGCCGTGAGCCCGGAGGTCTTTAGGCGGCTCAACCGGCCGGTGCCGGGGCTCAAGGTTGACGATATGATAGAGGGGCTCAAGGCCCTGCGCCGCCAATTCAGCGGCCAGATGTGGCTGGAGATACTGCTGGTGGCCGGCATCAACGACAGCCCCCGGGAGTTGGACCGGCTGATGGCGGCGGTCCGGGCCATCGCCCCGGATAAGGTGCAGATCAACACCGTGGTGCGGCCGCCGGCCGTGGCCGGCATCCGGCCGGTGGAGCACGGGCGGCTCAAGGAGATCGCCGCCGGCTTCCCGGTGCCCGCCGAGGTGATAGCCCCGCCCCGGGGCCAGGCCTTGGGCGGCCGGGGCGCCCTGGCCGACCAGGTGGTGGAGATGACCCGCCGACGCCCCTGCACCCGGGGCGACATCGCGGCCATGGGGGGCCTGAACCCCCAGGAAGCCCAGCGCCTGCTGGAGGACCTGCTGTCCCAGGGCCGCCTGCGCGCCGAGCCCTATGGCGAAGAGGTTTTTTACCGGGGCTTGTGATGGGACAGGCCCCGCCCTTGCCCAGCCTTTAACCCTAATCGGTGGTTGCCCAATGAACGACAGCCTCCATTCCCCCAGTCAAGCACCCCGGGCCGGCCTCTACCTGGGCTTGGACGTGGGCTCGGTAAGCGTGGACAGCGTGGTGCTGGACGCCCAGGGCAAAGAGCTCTGGGTGGACTATACCCGCAGCAAGGGCCGGCCCCTGGCCACGGTGGCCCAGGTGCTGGGCCAGGTCTTCGCGCAATTTCCCAGGGAAGACTTCGCGGCCCTGGCGCTCACTGGCGCCGGGGCCCCGGCCCTGGCCGCCTTGATCGGCGGCGTGGTGGTCAACGAGATCATCGCGCTGACCCGGGGGGTGGCCAGCCGCCATCCAGAGACGCGCTCCATCATTGACATGGGCGGCGAGGACGCCAAGCTGATCCTGGTCAGCGCCGACGGCCAGGGCGGGCTCAAGATAGACGACTTCGCCATGAACACCATGTGCGCCGCCGGCACGGGGTCCTTCCTGGACCAGCAATCCCACCGCCTGCAATTGACCATCGAGCAGTTCAGCGAGGTGGCGCTCAAGAGCAAGAATCCGCCCCGCCTGGCCGGGCGCTGCTCGGTGTTTGCCAAGAGCGACATGATCCACCTGCAACAGGAGGCCACCCCGGACTACGACATCGTGGCCGGCCTGTGCTTCGCCATGGCCCGCAACCTGAAATCCAACATCGCCAAGGGCAAGACCGTCATCCCGCCGGTGTGCTTCACCGGCGGCGTGGCCGCCAACCAGGGCGTGCGGCGGGCCTTGACCGAGATCATGAAGCTAAAGCCCAAGGAGCTGATCGTGCCCGGGCACTTCGGCTGCATGGGCGCGCTCGGCGCGGCGCTGTTCGCCCTCGGCCAGGGCTTGACCGCGCCCGTGGGCGATCTGGCCACCCTGGAGCGCCAGGCGGCGGACAAGGGGCGTGACAACAGCAAGCGCCTGGCCCCCCTGGCCTGGGGCAGCCACCACCGGGACGACCTCAAAAACATCAGCGTGCCCGACGGCCCCCTCAAGGGCTACCTGGGCGTGGACGTGGGCAGCATCTCCACCAACGTGGTGGTGATCGGCGAGGACTTCCAGGTGCTCTCGCGCCAGTACCTGCCCACGGCCGGCCGCCCCCTGGACGCGGTCAAGGAGGGCCTCAGGCTGGTGGGCCAGGAGATCGGCGGCCGGGTGGAGATACTGGGGGCCGGCACCACCGGCAGCGGCCGCTACCTCACCGCCGACTTCATCGGCGCCGACATCGTGCGCAACGAGATCACCGCCCAGGCCACCGCGGCGGCGGCCATAGACCCCGAGGTGGATACGATCTTCGAGATCGGCGGCCAGGACTCCAAGTTCATCTCGCTAAAAAGCGGCGCCATCGTGGACTTCATGATGAACAAGGTCTGCGCCGCCGGCACCGGGTCGTTCTTGGAGGAGCAGGCCGAAAAGCTCTCCATCCAGATCAAGGGCGAGTTCGGGGCGCGGGCACTCAAGGCCTCCCGTCCGGTGCGCCTGGGCGAGCGCTGCACGGTCTTCATGGAGTCGGACTTGGTCAGCCACCAGGCCGCCGGCGAGCGCCTGGACGACCTGGTGGCGGGCCTTAGCTACTCCATCGTCTACAACTACTTGAACAAGGTGGTGGAAGACCGCGCGGTGGGCAAGAAGGTCTTCTACCAGGGGGCCACCGCCGCCAACCAGGGCATCGTGGCCGCCTTCGAGGCGGTGCTGGGGCGTGCCATCACCGTGCCGCCCCATCACGACGTCACCGGGGCCATTGGCGCGGCCATCCTGGCCGCCCGCGAGCGCACTTGGCAGAAAAGCCGCTTCAAGGGCTTCGCGCTCTCGGAGACCGGTTATAAGATCACCACCTTCGAGTGCAAGGGCTGCCCCAACTCCTGCGCCATCCGCCGGGTCAAGGTGGAGGGCGAGAAGCGGCCCCTGTTCTACGGTAGCCGCTGCGAGAAGTACGACGTGGACAAGGAGGCCCTGGAGCGGGGCCAGGCCCTGCCCGACCTCTTCGCCGAGCGCGAGGAGATGCTCCTAAGCTACCTGCGGCCGGTGCCCGCCGGCCGCAAGCGCGGGGTCGTCGGCATTCCGCGGGCCATGTTTTTCCGCGAGATGCTGCCTTTCTTCAGCGCCTTCTGCCAGCGCCTGGGCTTCGAGGTGATCGTCAGCGGCCCCTCCACCAAACGGCTGATCCACCGGGGGGTGGAGGCGGTGGTCAACGAGCCCTGCTTCCCCCTCAAGGTGGCCCACGGCCACCTGGCCGAGCTGATGGACCAGGGGGTCAAGCGCATCCTCATGCCGGCCCTGGTCAACCTGCCCGCCCCCGGCCACGATCTGGGCTACGGCCAGGTCTGCCCCTACGCCCAGACCCTGTGCTACACCGCCCCGGCGGCCCTGGACCTGGCCGCCGCCGGCGTGGAGCTAATAAGCCCGCCCATCCACATGGGCTACGGCGGCCAGATCATGCGCCAGGACCTGCGCCTCTTGTGCGAGATGCTGGGCGGCCGGGGCTGGGACCTCAAGCCGGCCATCGAGGCGGGGCAAAAGGCCCAGGCCGACTTCCAGCGCCGCTGCCTCAAACGCGGCCGGGAGGTCCTGGCGGCCATGTCCCCCGAGGACTTGGCCATGGTGGTCATCAGCCGGCCCTACAACGGCGCCGACCCGGGCATCAATCTGGGCCTGCCCCAGAAGATGAGCCAACTGGGGGTCCACGCCCTGCCCATGGACTTCTTGGACCTGGACAGCCAGATCGCCCGGCCCGACCTGGCCGAAATGTACTGGCGCTACGGCCAGAAGATACTGGCCGCCGCGGCCATCGTGCGCTCCGACCCCCGCCTGCACGCCGTGTACATCAGCAACTTCGGCTGCGGCCCCGACAGCTTCATTGAGCACTTCTTCAACCAGGTCATGGAGGGCAAGCCCTATCTACAGATCGAGATAGACGAGCACTCCGCCGACGTGGGGGCCATCACCCGCCTGGAGGCCTTCCTGGACTCCCTGAAGAACGTGGCGCCCAAGCCCCCGCCGGCTCGGCCGGTGCGCCGGCGCAGCGCCCAGGCCCTGGGGCGCGCCATCTACATCCCGCCCATGACCGACCACTCCCTGGCCGTGGCGGCGGCCTTCCAGGCCTGCGGGGTGGACGCCCAGGTGCTGCCCGAGAGCGACGCCCGCACCCTGGAGCTGGGCCGGCGCCACACCTCGGGCAAGGAGTGCTACCCCTGCGCGCTGACCACCGGCGACATGCTCAAGCTGTTGATGGACTCGGGCCAGGACCCCGCCAAGGTGGCCTTCTTCATGCCCGGCGGCACCGGCCCCTGCCGCTTCGGCCAGTACCACCGCTATCATCGTCTGGTCTTGGACGAGCTGGGCTATCACGATACCCCCATTTACGCCCCCGATCAGAGCGAGGTGCTCTACCAGGAGCTGAACATGGTGGGCGGCGGCAATTTCACCCGCCTGGCCTGGCAGGGCCTGGTGGCCATTGACATGTTGCAAAAGGCCCTGCACGAGACGCGCCCCTACGAAACCCAGCCCGGAGGGGCCGACGCCCTGTACCAGCGCTACCTGGAGGCCGTGGGCCAAGCCATCGCCAGCCGCCGCGACCTGCACGAGGTGATGCGTCTGGCCCGCCGCGACTTCGCGGCCCTGCCCATCGCCACCAACGGACGGCGGCCCCTGGTGGGGGTGGTGGGCGAGATTTACACCCGCGCCAACCGCTTCGCCAACGAGAACGTGGTGCGGGTCATCGAGGAGTTGGGCGGCGAGGCCTGGATGCCCTCCATCGCCGAGTGGGTGCTCTACACTAACTTTTGCTCCACGCGGCGGGCCCAGGTGCTGGGCCGCTACAAGAACCTCTTGGGCACCATTCTGGAGAACTATTTCCAGCACAAGGACGAGCACGACCTGGGCCTGCCCTGGCAGGGCTACCTGCGCTCCCTGCACGAGCCGCCCATACCCCAGGTGCTGGCCATGGCCCACCCCTACCTGCACCCCACCTACGAGGGCGAGGCCATCTTAAGCGTGGGCAAGAGCCGCGACATGTTCCGGCGCGGGGCCAGCGGAGTGGTCAACGTCATCCCCTTCACCTGCATGCCCGGCACCATCGTCAACGCCCTGATGAAACGCTTCCGCGAGGACCACGGCAACCTGCCCTTTTTGCCCATGGCCATGGACGGCCAGGAGCAGTCGGGCAGCCGCATCCGCCTGGAGGCCTTCATGCACCAGGTGGGCCAGTTCCACCAGGACCGGCAGGGCGGTCAGCACGCGGCCTGACGGTGGCCAGCGTCAATCCCCCCCGCCCCGCCGCCGGCCCGGCGGGGGCGGGGCCAGGGGGCCGGCCCTCGAGATGTTTGGCGGTAATCAGCCGTTTTCATGCTATGATTGACCACGCAACCCCCGCGCCCCGTCCCTGGGCCCAGCCGCCACTGGGCCATTAAGCGCACGAGGACCTTCGGGCATGGCCAATTTCCTCGCGACCCTCAAGCAGCTTATCCTGCGGCGCCCCTCCCAGGAGGCCGACCAGGCCGAGGTGGAGCAATTGCGGGCCGATTTCAAGGCCCGCTACCAAGCCTTCAAGCTCCTCTTGGCGGCCAACAACAAGGCCCTGGAGATCATGTCGGACATGGAGCGCGCCCTGCGCGGCGGCCAGCCCTACGGCATGAACTACATCCGGGCCAACTGCACGGCCGTGGGCGTCAACGTCTACCAGATCGTCAAGAACATGGAGGTGCTGGCCCCGGGCAAGTACACCCATCTGGCCGAGCGCTTCCGGGCCGTGCAGGATCAGATCAACAAGATACTGGCCGAGGAGCGCCGGCCCGAGGGCGGCCGGCTGGTGCTGGCCCTGGAGGAGGTGGACCGCGAAAAGGCCGACCAGGTGGGGGCCAAGATGGCCAACCTGGGCGAGCTGAAGAACCACGTGGGCCTTAGGGTGCCGCCGGGCTTCGTCATCACCGCCCTGGCCTACCACCGCTTCTTCGCCCACAACGACTTGCAAGCCGAGATTGACCGCCGCATCCAGTCGGCCACCCTGGAGCGCATGGACCACCTCTTCGCCCTCAGCTCGGGCATACAGCAGCTCATCGTCAAGGCCCAGGTGCCGCCCGACCTGGAAGAGGCCATCTTAAGCGCCTACCGCGGCCTGGAGGCCAAGGCCCACCCCGGTGCCACGGTCTCCCTGCGCTCCAGCGCGCTCGGCGAGGACGACGCCGGCCTGTCCTTTGCCGGCCAGTACCGCTCCCAGCTCAACGTCAACCGCGAGCATCTCCTGGACTCCTACCGCGAGATCGTGGCCAGCAAGTACAGCCTACAGGCCATCCACTACCGGCTCAGCCGGGGCATCCGCGACGAGGACGTGGCCATGTGCGTGGGCTGCATGGCCATGGTGGACGCGAGAGCCGGCGGCGTGACCTACACCCGCAACGCGCTGAACATCCGCGACCAGAGCATCTACATCACCTCGGTGTGGGGCCTGCCCAAGTCGGTGGTGGACGGCTCCACCCCGGCCGACGTCTTCGTCACCGACCGCGCGGAGCCGCCCCAGATCATCGAGAGCCGGGTGGCCAGTAAGGAGCGCAAGTTCGTCTGCTATCCCGACGAGGGCGTTTGCCGCCTGGACCTTATCGGCGAGGCCGGCGGGAGCCCCTCCCTGACCGAGGCCCAGGTGCAAGAGCTAGCCCGGGTGGCGCTGAAGCTGGAGGACTACTACGGCTCGCCCCAGGACATCGAGTGGGCCATCGCCCCCGACGGCCAGCCCCTGTTTTTGCAATGCCGGCCCTTGCAGCAGGCCAAGGCCCAGGAGGGCCAGGCCGCGCCCCTGGCCGTGGCCGGGGCCCAGGTGGCGCTGGCCGGCGGGGTCACGGCCAGCCCGGGGGTGGCCGCCGGGCCGGTGTACTGGGTGAAGAAGGACCGCGACGCCCTGGAGTTTCCGCCGGGGGCGGTCTTGGTCTGCGCCCAGTCGGCCCCGCGCTGGGCGGCGCTTTTGTCGCGGGCGGCGGCGGTGGTGGCGAGCGAGGGCGGGGTGGCCGGGCATCTGGCCAACGTGGCCCGCGAGTTCGAGGTGCCGGCCCTGTTCGGTCTGGGGGCGGCGGCCGAGGCCCTGGTCAACGGCCAGGAAGTGACTGTGGACGCCGACGGCCTGACCATCTACCAGGGCCGGGTGGAGGAGCTTCTGGGCCGGGTGGCCCAGCGCCGCAATCTCATGGAAGGCAGCCCCGTGCACCAGACCCTGGTCAAGGCCATGAGCTTCATCGCCCCCCTGACCCTCATCAACCCCGACGCCCCCGAGTTCCGCGCCCGCAACTGTCAGACCCTGCACGACGTCACCCGCTTCTGCCATGAGAAGGCCGTGCACGAGATGTTCTCCTTTGGCAAGGAGCACCACTTCTCCGAGCGCTCCAGCAAGCAGCTCTACTACAAGGTGCCCATGCAGTGGTGGGTGATAAACCTGGACGACGGCTACACCGAGGACATACCGGGCAAGTACGTGCGCCTGGAACAGATCGCCAGCATCCCCATGCTGGCCCTGTGGGAGGGCATCATCGCCGTGCCCTGGGCCGGCCCCCCGCCCATGGACGCCAAGGGCTTCGCCTCGGTCTTGTTCCAGGCCACCACCAACAAGGCGCTCTTGCCCTCGGTCAAAAGCTCCTACGCCAACCGCAACTACTTCATGATCTCCAAAAACTTTTGCAGCCTGTACTCCCGCTTCGGCTTTCATTTCTCCACCGTGGAGACCATGGTCAGCGAGCGGGCCAGCGAGAATTACATCTCCTTTTCCTTCAAGGGCGGGGCGGCCGACTTCCAGCGGCGCCTGGCCCGCACCCAGTTGGTGGCGGCCTTGTTGGAGGAGTACGGCTTTAGGGTGCAGATCAAGGAGGACGCGGCCTTTGCCCGCCTGGAGGGGCTGGACCAGAAGAGCATGGTGGACCGCCTGATAGTGCTGGGCTACCTGTCCATGCACACCCGCCAGTTGGACATGGTCATGGCCGACCCCCGGGCGGTGGCCCATTTCGCGGCTCGGCTGCGCAAGGACCTGGCCGGCATCTGCCCGCTCAACCCCGAGGCCGCCTGCCCCGCCCCCTCCGGGGAGCTGGAGGCGGCCCGGGCCTGATTCCATATCTAAATCTGTTTCGTGGTTCGCAACGGGAGCAGGCCAAGCCGGCTGGGCCAGGGCGTCATCCCACCCGTTATTGCATGCTTGGGCTACCGGCCCTACTTGCTGGCTGTTTCCTTCAGGGCGCTGATCTTCTTCTCTTGCAGGGTCTTTTTCTGGAAGGCGTCCTGAATCTTGTAGACCAGCTCGTCAATCACCGCCGGCTTGAGCAGGTAATCAAAGGCCCCCAGCTCCATGCCCTCGATGGAGACCTCCAGGTTGGCGTGGCCGGTGAGCATTATCACCTCCACCAGGGGGTGGGCCTTCTTGATGTGGCGGATGACGTCCAGGCCGCTCATGCCCGGCATCTTGACGTCCAGCACCACCACGTCCATGGGCTCCTGGTCCAGGAGTTTCAAGGCGTCGGCGCCGTTGGTGGCGTTATGGACCTTGAGCTTGCGCAGGGTGAGCCGGTTGGTCAAAGGCTCCATGAAGTCGGGTTCGTCATCCACCAACAATACCTTGATCTCGGCCAGGGCCGTTTCCTCCTGACTTGATGGCCGCCGCCGGTGGCCCCGCCCCGGCCGTCAGGGCGGCGGGGATGGGCGGCGGGCGCCTGCTGGGGCACGGGGCGTGTCCGCGGCGGTGGTTGAAGCGTTTGAGTCTAACTTTAGACTTTTCGCCAGCGGCCAGCAAGGAACGAAAGGAGAACGCATTGCACGGGGGCGTCCTGCCCCCCGTGCAATAATCGGCTTGGCAAAAGCTTGGGTTTTGCCAAGCCTCCCGGAGCCCTCGCCATTTTATGGCTCGTGCTCCGGCGGGCCATCCTTGGCCCGCTTAAGGCCACGGCATGGAATACCCGCCGACGCTGACAAAATTCGCTTTGCGAGGGCCTTAAGGAAGGGGCCCGGCCGGTGGGGACGGCCGGGCCCGGGTTGAGAGACCAGGCCCCCGGCCGGCCCCTCCCTCGGCGGAAGGCGGGACCGGCCGGGACCCTGGAGTGGAGGCTAGTGCTCCAACTGCATGCCCGCACCCTCGAACATGTACATGATGGAGAACCCGTACCAGAGGGTGTAGACCACGTAGAAGAGCAGGGAGAAGACCACGATGCCCCACTTGTCGCCGATGTTCTGGGGGGCGACGCCGTAGTAGTTGTAGGAGCATTCCACGGCCTTGGTCTTGACCGTGGCGGCGTACTTGGCCTCGGGGAACTTCTTCTGCTTGTTCAGGTCCTTTTCCATGGCCTCCAGGGCCTTGTGCCAGGTGAACAGCACCAGGCGTTCGGGCAGGCCGTACTTCTGGGCCACCTTCTCGCCGCGGTTGTGGAACATGTCGTCCGCGTCGGCCAGGCAGTTCTGCAATATCTTGCCCAGGCTGCCCTTGGCGGTGACGTTGGCGCCCTCGGCCTTGGCCTCGACGCCGCTGGCCTTGAACAACTGCGCGGCCTGCTCGGCCTGGCGGGCGTCCTTCATGGCCAGGTGCAGGTCCACCTGCTGGGCCAGGTACTGCTCGCCGTCCTTCTTGACCTTGGGGATGTAGTAGGCCGAGCCCTTGGAGATGGTGTTGTAGAGGTTGTCCAGGTAGTTGAGCCCGTTCTGCTCCTTGCCGTGGCTGTCCTTGCCGTACCAGGGCATGAAGATGACGATGAAGACCACGATGAAGGCGATCATCAGGACCAGGCCGCCCATGAACTTTTTGGGGTGCGTGGACATCAGTGCACCTCCCCCTTCAGCTTCTTGATGTTCATAAAGAAGGTGCCGATGACCCAGATGGCGAAAACGCTGATGACGATGAAGAAGGCGTAAATGCCTATGTCATCTAGCACCTTGGCGGTGCCCGGGGTGATGGAGATGTACTCCATCTCGCCCAGCTTGCCCGGCAGGGCGAAGACCCGGTTGATGAAGCCGGCCAGCACCGCCAGGGCGTAGAAGCCGCGGATATAGATGCCCGGCACCACCTTGGTGACCATGGCGCCCACCTGGATGCCCAACAGGGAGCCCAGGAGCATGCCCATGGCCAGGGTGTAGAAGATGAAGCCGTAGATGGCGTACTGGCTCACCGCGGCGTAGCCGGCGGTGAAGACGATCTGGAAGATGTCGGTGCCCACGGTGGTCAGCGAGCTGACGCCCAGGACGTAGACGAAGATGGGGAAGGTGAGGAAGCCGCCGCCCACGCCCATGATGGCCGCGGCGAAGCCCACCAAAAAGCCCGAGAGCACCAGGAACAGCCAGGAAATCTGGCGGCCGCCGGGCACCAGGCCCTGGTCGAAGGTAATCATGGGAGGGACCTTGATGGCCTGGAGTTTCTGGGGCAGTCCGCCCAACTCCGCGCCCTCGCTCTTGCCGCCGCCGTGGGCGCCGCCGGTGTCGCCCTTCTTGTGGGCCTTGAGGAAGTCCATAAGGGCGTAGGCGCCCAAAAAGCCCAGCATTAAGACGTAGATGGTGGTGATGAAGGCGTCGCTCAGGATGGTGTTGATCTCATAGACCACGCGGTTGATGACGCCGCCCGTGGTGGCCCCGCCGATGGCCCCCACCAGGAAGATCAGGGCCAGGGAGACGCTGATGTTGCCCAGCTTGCGGTGGATGACGCTGCCCATGATGGCCTTGGCGAAGATGTGGAACAGGTCGGTGCCCACCGCCAGGATGCCCTTGATGCCGGCGCTCATGAGCGCCGGGGCGATAATGAAGCCGCCGCCGGCGCCTATGCAGCCGGTTATCAGCCCGGCCCCGATGCCGATGCCGATGGAAGCCAGGAAGATGCCGGTGGTGTAGAAGGCGGGGCTGTAGGCCTTCTTGCCTCCCAGGAATTGGGGCATGGCCTCGCCCAACTGGTCGGCGAAGGCCACCCCGCCCAACAGGATGGGGATCAACATCAGCCCCAGCAACACAAGCCTTTTTTTGTCCGCCAGGATGGTGCGCGATACGTCCAGTTCCCACTTGGCGTGGGCCCGGGCGCCGGCCATCATGAACTGGCCCCATTGTCTAAAGAAACTCATGACCGTTTTCCTCCACTTTTTTCGGTCTGCCTCCGGGGACGCACCAGCACGGAGCCCTGGCCGCCCCTCTCCTCTCCTCCTCTAGAACCAAAGGATCAGGCCAGCCCGCCCCCGGCTTCACGCCGCCCCACTGAGGCATGGATCTGGGCCAGCAAGGTCTCCAGATCGCAAGGCTTGACCAGATACTCAAAGGCGCCCAAGGCCATGCCGGAGACCGCCGAATCCACCGTGGCATGGCCCGTGAGCATGATCACCTTTACCCGGGGATGGCGGGCCTTGATGGCTATCAAGGTCTGCAAGCCGTCCATCTCTGGCATCTTTTGGTCCAGGCTCACCACGTCGCTTTCGTGTTCGTCCAGCATCTCCAGGGCCATGGCCCCGCTGCCCGCCATGCGCACCAATAGGCCCCGCCGGACCAGGCGCTTGTGCATGGCCTCCAAAAAACCCTGCTCGTCGTCCACCAGGAGCACGCTAACGGCATCCATGGCTTGTCTCCCCCGCCCTCAGGCCGCCGCCTTGAGAGATTCAGGTTTGCTTTGGGCCAGCGGCCGGGCCGGCAGGTGTACCCGGAAGGTAGCGCCCTGTTGGGGGGCGCTTTGCACCTGAAGGCGGCCGCCCAGCTTGTGCACGATCCCGTAACAGATGGAAAGCCCCAGGCCCGTGCCCTTGCCCACCGGCTTGGTGGTGAAGAAGGGGTCGAAGATGCGCGAGAGCACCGCCTCGGGTATGCCCGGTCCGGTGTCGGCCACCTCCAGGAGCACGCCGCCCTTTTCCTCCTGGCGGGTGCGGATGAACAGGCTGCCGCCTTGCTCCTCCATGGCGTCCATGGCGTTGTTGACCAGGTTCATCAACACCTGCTGCAGCTCGGTGGGCGAGGCCATGATCTGGGGCAGCTCGGGGTCCAGGTCCAGGGTCAGGTTTACGTTGGCGTAGCGGGCTGGCCGCTCCACCAGCCCGGCCACCTCCCTGGCCAGCTCGTTTAACTGGGTGGGCTGCAAGGGGGAGAAGGTGCTGCGCGCGAAACCCAACAGCTTGACCGTGATCTCCTTGCAGCGCCGCCCATGGGTTTGTATCTGTTCGATGGCTCTCTGGTATTCCTGGAAGTGGCTGCTCTGGGCCAGCACGCCGGCATCGCTCTGCATCAAATCCTGCATCCAGCCGGCCTCTTCCACCATGATGGCCAGGGGGTTGTTGATCTCGTGGGCCACGCCAGCGGCCAACTCGCCCAGGGAGGCCAGCTTGCCGGCCTGGATTATCTGTTCGTTCAAGAGCTCCTTGTCGTGGTCGGCGGCGGCTATGCGCCCCACCAGGCCGCGGGTCAAGAGCACGGTGGTGCCCACCAACAGGGCCATGGCCGCCAGGCCCCAGGCCAGGACCAGGCGCCTGGCCCGGTACAGGGGCTCGAAGGCGTCGGAGGTGTCCTGCTGGCAGACCAGGAGCCAGTCGCCGTCCTTGAGCCAGGCCTGGGCCAGCACCACCTCGCGGCCGCCGGCGGTGGTCTCCCACACCCGCACGCCCTCGAAGGCCTCGGGCAGGGCCAGCCCCGAGGGGGCCAGGATATGCCGCCGCTCACGGCCCTGGGTCTGGTAGAGCCCCTGGCGGTTGACGATGAAGGCCTCGCCGCTTTGCCCCAGGCGCACCTTCTCCACCAGGGAGGCGAAGCGGGCGCTGTCTATGGTGGCCCTGAGCAGGTAGGGGCCACCCTCGTGGGGCAACTTCAGGGCCACCACGAAGTGGGGCACCCCCCGAAAGCCCAGGAACACGTCGCTGATGAAGGTGCCCTTGGCCAGCACCTCCTGGAACCAGGGGCTTTGGGAGTAGTTGGCCTCCATGAGGCGGTAGGGGCCGGCATAGGCCAGGTGCCGGCCCCGGGCGTCAATCAGACCCAGGTCCACAAAGGCGCCGTGGGCGTCCTGCAGGGCGTTGAAGGCCCGCCGCAGGCTCTCCGGCCGCTGCAGCTCCTCCACGCCCAACAGGCCGGCCATGGCCGCCAGGTCGCTCAGGCGGTCGGCCAAGAACTCGTCAATGTCGCGCTTGTGGGTCTCCACCACGCCCCGCAGGCTGCCCAGCACCTGGGCCTGGGTGGAGTCGTTGTAGGACGAATAGAAAAGGCCGAAGGTGAGGGCATAGGGGATGCAGGCCACCACCACGATGGCCAGCGCGATCTTGCGCGCCAACAGGCGGTAGTAGGGGGCCAGGGCCTGAAGTTTGCCGATCACGTCGTGATTTCTCTCACAAAAAAGCCCACGGGCCTGAGGGTCAGGCCACCTCGCTGTGCTTCAGCCGATCTTGCAACAGACTGCGCAGCCTCTCCAGGGCCTCGGGCACCCTGGCCTTGCACAAGAAGCCGTCGGCCCCCGCCCGCTTGGCCAGGCGGTCGTAGGCCGGGCCTTCCTCCAGGTCCATGAGCACCACGTAGAGGCCGGGCAGGGACTTGCGCAGGCGCCCCAGGGTGCCGGGGGCCAACTGGGCGGCGCTGTGGGTGTCCAGCAATATCAAGTGTGGCTCCAGGCGCTGGCTCATGGCGGCCAACTCGGAGCTGTCGGCGCAATAGCCAACGTTTTCGAAGCCCTCGGTGCGGTCCAGCAGGCGGCCCAGCCAATGGCGCAGGTCTTCGTCCTGGTCCATGACCAGCACCCGCACCCTGGACACCCCGGCCTGCATAAAACCCCCTGAAGCTGGTAACCCATTGTTTCGGTGCCAGTCTAGCCCAGATGGGCCGCGCGAAAAATAGGATACATCCCTCATTTGGCCGGGAAAATCGCCTCAATATGCCCCTGGCCCCCAACTCCCTGACAGCAGTTTCCCTTTGGGGCCGTAGCATATTTCCATAAAAAAGTCATTCGGTTGTTGTTCACAAGCCATCCCGGTCCGGCCAGGGCCGGCGCTGGAGGTTGTCCTGCCGGCCAATTAGTGGCATGATCCGGTGGGGCGGGTGTGACCGCCCCGGTGAGGCGTTTTTGGACCGCCACAAATTGGAACAGAGCCTGTCCTGGCGACGGGTGGCCTACATGGGCTTCGCGGCCCTGGTGTTTTTGATGATCCTGGCGGCCGCCTACAGCCTGATGGTCTTCCGCGCCCTGCGCGACCAGGGCGAGAAGGAGAACCTGGCCGCCGACCTGGCCCTGGCCGAGATTGGCACCCAGTTCATCTCCGACCACCAGGAGTCGCTCTTGGACCGGTTGTTGGGGGTCACCGCCCGCAATGTCTTTCGGCAGGCGGTGCGGCAACCCGACCTCCAAGACCTGCAAGCCCTGCTGCGCCCCCTGGGCACCGCCAGCCAGGAGGTGGAGTCAGTTTTTCTGACCGATGCCCAGGGCCGGCTGCTCTTAAGCCTGCCGCCCCTGCCCGAGCAGGAGACGCCCCATCCCGGCCTGCCCCTGGAGCGCCCCTCCGGCACCCCGGCCCGGCCCTGGGTCTCGCCGGTGCACCCGGGTCTCAAGCCTCCCCACCAGCCGGTGGTCACCTTGAGCGTGCCCATCCTGGACAATGACGGCAGCCTGCGCGGCTTTTTGGGGGTCTGCCAGCGGGTGGAGTACTGGGAGCAGTTCTTCCAGCGCCTGTCCTCGCGCCCCGGACGCACCTTCCATCTCTTCGATCAGCGGGGGCGCCTGGTGGCCCAGGGCGTCCAGCACGCCGCCGAGGACCTGGCCAGCCTGGGCAGCCTGACCCGGGAGGTGCGCGAGGATCTGCAACGCCGGGGCCGGGCCGTCTCGGCCCTGGCCGGTGATCCCGAAAGCCGCCACTACGCCTTCGCCTCGGCGGCCCCGGTACCAGACCTGGGCTGGGTGCTGGTGGTGGTCTACGACTACCAGGCGGCCATGTCCCCCACCCGGGCCATGTTCAAGAACATCGTCTTCTTCCTCCTGTTGTTGTTCGGCGCCCTTATCGTCATGGGTTTCTTGATGCTGTCGCGCTACCGCATGCAGCAGCTCATGCTGGGGCGCATGGACGAGGAGGCCCGCCGCCTGGAGGCGGTGGTGCAGCAGCGCACCGCCGACCTGCGCTCCTCCACCGAGCGCTACCGCAGCCTGGTGCAGGATTTGCCCGACATGGTCTATGAGATGGACGCGCTGGGCAAGCTGACCTTTGTCAGCAACGCCTCCCAGACCGTATTGGGCTACCGCCCCGAGGAGATGGTGGGGCACCCCCGGCGCGAGTACGTGCTGCCCGAGGACCGGCACAAGTTCGATGACGAGCGCACCCGGGCCGAGCAGGGCGAGCAGCTCTCCAACCTGGTGATCCGCCACCTGGCCAAGGACGGTGGGGTGCGCTGGTTGGCCATACACTCCCGGGGCATCTTCGATGGCCAGGGCAATGTGGTGGGCCGCCGGGGCGTGGCCCGGGACATGTCCCAGCAGGTGCTGGCCGAGCGCCGGGTGCGCGAGCTAAGCCACCTGCTCATCAAGGCCCAGGAGGAGGAGCGCAAGCGGGTGGCCCTGGACCTGCACGACGAGCTGGGGCAACTGCTGTCGGCGCTCAAGATCGGTCTGCAATCCCTGGCCAGCCAGCATGGCGGCGAGGAGAGCGGCGAGTTCGAGCGGCTCATCCGCCTGTCGCAGAAGATCATGGACCGCATCCGCGCCCTGGCCTATCATCTGCGGCCGGCCATCCTGGACAGCTTCGGCCTGGTGGCGGCCCTGGAGGACCTGTGCGACTCCTTGGCCGAGTCGGGGCTGGTGGAGGTGGAGCGCCACGTGCAGGAGTTCGATGAGAACGCCTTCAACTCCGAGAGTAAGCTGGCCCTGTTCCGCTTCGTGCAGGAGTCGCTGACCAACGTGGTCAAGCACGCCCACAGCCCCCGGGCCGAGGTCAGGCTGGAGGGCGGCGAAGGCTTCTTGCGGGTCATGGTGCGCGACTTCGGGCGGGGCTTCAACGTGGAGCAGGCCCTGGGCAGCGGCCTGGAGGACAAGCACCTGGGCCTGTTGGGCATGGAGGAGCGCATCCGGCTCACCGGCGGGCAACTGAGCATCCAATCATCCAGCGAGGGCACCACTCTGACGGCGGTGGTGCCCCTGGGAGAAAAGCCATGACCAACCCCGGGCACCGGGTGGTGATCTGCGACGACCACTCCATCTTCCGCGAGGGCATCAAGAACGTGTTGACCCGCAACCCGGCCTTGCAGGTCATCGGCGAGGCCGCCGACGGCCTGGCCGCCGTGGAGACGGTCAAAAAGCTCAAGCCCGATCTGGTGGTGATGGACATCGCCATGCCCGGCCAGAGCGGCATCGAGGCCACCCGGGAGATCACCCAGGTGCTGCCCGAGATACGGGTCATCATCTTGAGCGTGCACTCGCGCAAGACCTTCATCATGGAGGCCTTGAAGGCCGGGGCCCGGGGCTATGTGCTCAAGGACTCGGCCGGCGACAAACTCCTGGACGCGGTCAACGCGGTGCTCAGGGGGGAGTGCTACCTGGATTCGCCAGTGGCCGGGCACATTGTGGACGAGTTCGTCAAGCTGCCGGAGAAAGACACCGCCGAGGAGGAGCCCCAGAGCCAGGAGCGGCTCACCGACCGCGAGCGCCAGATTTTGCGCCTGATCGTGGAGGGCCTGCCCAACAAGGAGATCGCCACCCGCCTGTTCTTAAGCCCCAAGACCGTGGACAACCACCGCGCGCGCATCATGGCCAAGCTGGGCCGTCACGACGTCATCGGCCTGGTCAAGTACGCCATCGCCACGGGGCTGGTGGACCCGGACTCCTGGAGCCGCTAAGGGAGCAACGCCAACGCCAGCCGGGCAGGAGCCCGGCCCGCCGAGCGTTAGCGAGGCGTAAGGCCAGCCGGATTCACTCCGGCTGGCCGCTTGGTGTCCGGGGGCAGGAGCCCCCGGACTAGGAGGGATAGCCAAGTACGCCATCGCCACGGGGCTGGTGGACCCGGACTCCTGGAGCCGCTAAGGGAGCAACGCCAACGCCAGCCGGGCAGGAGCCCGGCCCGCCGAGCCAGGAGCCCCCGGACTAGGAGGGATAGCCAAGTACGCCATCGCCACGGGGCTGGTGGACCCGGACTCCTGGAGCCGCTAGGCCCGGTGCCCGGGCGGGCATATACGGGTCGGGTGATGCTGTTGCCCTGACCGGCGCCGCCCTGGCCGCCTCCCGCCAATCCCAGCCAAATCCCTCAGCCATCCCTTTCTGGGGTGCAGCCCCCAGGTCCTTGGGATGATCTTCCCCGCCCCTTTTGGGGCCTTCGCCCGTGCGTTATGAGGTCTGGCTTCTATTCCAACCTTGCCCTGATTATCGTAGCCTAAAAGCCAGGGATCGAGGCCGAAGGCTCTGGGCCCGTCCCTGGACAACCAAGGGTATTTTATGGGAGTCTGACGCAAGGACCGATGATCGCTTTAACGCTCCGGGCTGTGTTCCGGGCGCGCCAAAACAGGCTGCCAAGGGAGGGCAAGGATGCTGGTAATCAATTGGATGAGCACCCGTCTGGTGAGCGTGGACCCCGAGGATTCCATGTCGCACGCCATCAGGTTTATCAAGGAGAACCACATCGGCCGCCTGCCGGTGATAGACAAGACCGGCAAGCTGGTGGGTATCGTTAGCGACAAGGACCTCAAGCGGGCCGGCGCCTCCGACGCCACCGCCCTGGAGGTACACGAGCTGGCCTACCTGCTCTCCCGGGTCAAGGTCAAGGACATCATGACCCCCAGGCCCAAGACCGTGCACATGTACGACACCATCGAGGAGGCGGCCCTGGTGATGCTGGAGAACAAGATCTCCGGCGTGCCGGTGGTGGACGACCAGGGCGCGGTGCAGGCCATGCTCACCCAGAGCGACATCTTCCGGGCCTTGATCTCGCTGACCGGTGTCACCCGCGGGGGCGTGCAGTTCGCCATTGACCTGCCCGACGAGGCCGGCTCCATCAAGACGGCCGGCGACGTGGTGCGCAAGTACGGCGGCCGCATGGTCAGCATCCTCAGTTCCTACGACCGGGTGGCCGAGGGCCGGCGGCGGGTCTACATCCGCATGAAGAACATTGACCGCAGCAAGCTCTTGCAAATCAAGGAAGAATTGTCGCGGGTCGGGGTGCTGCTCTACATCATTGACGCCCGCGAGCACACCAAGGAGCTATTGGCCCTGGGCAGGCTGACCGGCCAGGAGCCCAAGGCTTAAGCACGTTCTTGCCTCCCGGCCCGGCCCTGGGCCGTCAAGGTCCGGCCTCCTTGCGGGGGGAGACCGGCCCGCCGCGGGCCAGGGCCGGCCGGGAGGTAACCCAGCCCGGCCCTCTTGGGACGGGCGAGGGTGGCAAGCCCAATCTGGCCTCCGCCCATCTGGCTCGTGTTATCCTGGATGCATGGCGGCTGGCCGACGCGGGGCGCGGCTCTCCTGGGCCTTCACCCCTGCTCGGACGGCGTGTCCGGGGTACCCCAGAACACCACCGCAGCCAAGGACATAAACATGACCAAGTTGTCGAGCGAAATCAAGGCCGGCGACCTGCTGCTGCCGGCCAGCGCCTATCCTCAACTGCCCACCTGGGCCACCCTGCGCGAGGCCCTGGTGCAGCTCACCCTGGAGCAGGAGTCGCTCTCCCACCATGAGCGCCGGCGCCGGGTGCTCATCTTTGGCCAGGACTACCACCTGGCCGGGATGCTGACCATGAGTAATATCCTGCGCGCCCTGGACCCCAAGCTCAGCGCCACCCCCTGGCAGGAGTCACCCTCCTGGCCGGACCTTAAGACCCCGGAGGCCCGCCGGCAGATGGACCAGCCGGTCAGCGCCTTCATGTCCGTGGCTGGCCCGGAGATCGGCCTGGAGGAGGACCTCCTGCGGGCTAGCCAACTGATGATCCAGGCCGGGGTGGACATCCTGCCGGTGTACGACAACGGCCAGCTCAAGGGCATACTGCGCCTGGAGGACGTCTTCCACCGGGTCAGCCGGGCCATCCTGGCCCCCTAGGCGGCGAGCCGCCGCTGGCGATGACGAGTCGGTTGGTGCCGTCGCTTTGACCAAGGCCGGCGGCTCCCGCCGGGAGGGTGACCCGGTAACAATACGGGCGGAGGTAAACCCCGCCCGTATATCAAAAAAGACAATTGTAACGCGTTATTAATGTAGGGGCGGGGGTTTATCCCCGCCCGTGTATTTTCCCTCGACTCAATAAGGCTAACCTCGCGCCACCTTATATCCGCAGCAAATCGCCGAAATGCACGTCCGCGCCCAGCACCCCCAACAGCCGTCCCTCGCGGTCCTTGAGGGGCGCCGAGATGGTGAAGCAGAAGTTGTCGGAGGCCACCGAGCGGTACAGGTCGGAGATGTAGGTGCCGCCGCTCTGCTTGGCCCCCAGGAACCAGGGCCGCTGGCCCCAGTTCTGGCCGAAGCCGCCGCCGTACACGGCCTGGAACCCGCCCTGGGCGATGTTGTCGGTGATCTGCCGGCCCTGGGCGTTGGTGACGTAGAGCAGCTCCAGGAAGGGGTAGCGGCCCGTCACCTGGCGCATGAAGGCCTCCATGCGCCGGCGCTCCAGGCAAAGCAGGTCCGGGTGGGCGCAAATGGCCTCCACCACCTGGCGGGCCTTGGCGTGGGCCGGCAGGCGGAAGCTCCCCAGGCCGGTGAGCAGGCGGTCACTCAGGTCCCGCACCTCCTGGCCCAGGCGGCTTAGGGACTCGGCGCTGGTGCTGTGCTCCTGGGCGGTCTGGGCCACGGACTGGATGTCCTGGCTCACCTGGTTCACCCGCTGCTCCTGCTGGCGTCCGGCCTGGGAGATGCGGCTCATCAGGGCGTAGAGGCTGGCGGCGCCGTCCTCCTTGAGGCCGTCCTCCTGGCTGCCCACGGCCTGCACCAACTCCTCCACCTGGCCCTGGATGCCTTCCAGTATCTCGCCCACCCGGCCGGCGGCCTGCATGGTCTGGTCGGCCAGCCTCTGAATCTCGCTGGCCACCACCGCGAAGCCCAGGCCGTGCTCGCCGGCCCGGGCCGCCTCCACGGCGGCGTTGAGGCTAAGTAGCTTGGTCTGGTTGGCCACCCGGCCGATGATGCCCATGATCTCGCCGATGTTCTGGGAGCCCTGGTGCAGGCCCTGGGTGGTGGCCGCCACCTGGCGGGCAAAGGCCGCGGCCTCCTCGGTGCTCTGGGCGATGTGGCGCACGCTCTGCTCCAGGTCGCGGCTGGCGCCGGCGATCTCGGCGGCCCGGCGGGCCTGCTGGCGGGCGCCCTCTTGCAGGTTGCCGGCCATGGAGCCCAGCTCCGGGGCCACGCGTCCCAGGCCCACCGCCGCCTCGGCGATGCCCAGCACCGTGCGTTGCAGCTTGGCCAGCATGACGTTCAGCACCCCGGCGATGATGCGGTGGGGTCCCCAACTGGGCTGGGGCAGGTTGGCGGAAAGGTCCCAATTGCCCCGCGACATCTCGCGCAGGGGATTAAGCAACCGGCGTGGGCTGATGTACTCGCTTAACATGGCGGCCTCCAGTCATGGCCGGCCAGGGGCGGGCCAGCCTCACAAGGTGATGCCTGGCCTTTGCCTGAGCAAGGCTGGTGCCAGAAGGCACTATGGCTGAATTAATTGATAAATATCTGCTGCTCCCCTGGAAGCCGGCGGGATTTCCCACCATGGCGTAGGATCGCCCGGTGATTGGCCACCGGGGCGCCTACCGGCGGGTAGGTTGTGACATTGTTGTGCCGGAAGTGGAATCGCCGCTAGAGGCCCTGGGCGCGGGGCCGGCGGCGCCACAGCCACACGCCAATGGTCACCGCCAGGTACACCGCCCCGGAGAGCAGGATGATGAAGGCCCCGGCCGGCAGGTCGGGGCCGTAGGAGAGCCCCAGGCCCAGGCTGGTGAACAGCGCGCTCAGGACCACGGCCCCGGCCATGATCTGCCACAGGCGCGTGGCGAAGTGCCCGGCCACGGCGGCCGGCAGGGTCAGGAGGGCGATGACCATGATGATGCCCACCACCGTGGACAAGAGCACCACGGTCAGGGCCGTAAGCGCCAGGAGCAGGAGGTAGTACAGGTCCACGTTCAGCCCGCGCAGGCGGGCGAACTCCTCGTCGAAACACACGGCCAGCAGTTGCCGGTAGAAGCCCAGCCCCACCAGGGCCACCACCAGGTCCAGGCCGGCCATGAGCCACAGGTCGGTGGGGCTGACCAGGAGGATGTTGCCGAAGAGGTAGGCCATGAGGTCCACGCCGTAGCCCGGGGTGGCGGCGATGAACAACACGCCCAGCGCCATGCCCAAGGCCCAGATGGCGCCGATGATGGTGTCCTCGCGCTGGCGGGCCTTGAGGCTGACCAGGCCGATGACCACCGCCGAGATCAGCGCCGCCACCACGGCCCCGTACAGGGGCTGGCACCAGTCCCAGCCCTGGGTGACCTGCAAATAGCGGGCGGCGCCCAGGCCGCCCAGCACGCTGTGGGCCATGGCCCCGGCCAGGTAGCTGATGCGCCGGCTGACCACGTAGGCCCCCACCACCCCGCAGGCCAGGCTGGCCAGGAGCCCGGCCAAGAGGGCGTATTGCAGGAAGGGGTAGTGGGGCAGGGCCGCGATGAACTCAGTCATGGAAGCAGCCTGGCGCGTGGTCGTGGCGCACCATGCGCATCTCGCCGCCGTAGATGTCGGCGATCACCTGGCCGGTGACCTGGCTGGTGGGGTGGCTGACCACCCGGCGGTTGACGCAGATGACGCTACGCACGTAGGGCGAGACAAAGCCCAGGTCGTGGGAGACCACCACCACGGCGATGCGCTGGTTCAGTTCCTTGAGCAACTCGAAGACCTCGCGCTCGCCGCGCACGTCCACGTTGGCCGTGGGCTCGTCCAATAGCAGGAGCTTGGGCTCGCCGGCTCCATCACCGTCACCGGGAAGGTGAAGTCCACCTGGGTGTGCTGGGGCATGTAGCCGATCTGGGCGCGCGAGCGGGCCGGGGGCTGGCCCAGCACCAGCACCCGGCCGCCGGAGGGCGTAAGTAGGCCCAGGATCAGCTTGAGCAGGGTGGTCTTGCCCCCGCCGTTGGGGCCCACCATGGCCGCGAAGTCGCGCTCCTCCACGGTCAGGTCCACGCCCTCCAGCACCGGCGCGCCGTTGTAGGCGAAGTCCAGCCCGCTGACCTCTATGGCCGGGGCCTGGCTCATGGCCGCTTTTGTCCCTTCAGCCCCTGGTCCAGGTCCCGGGCCAGGCGCTCCTGGTTGGCCAGGTAGTCGGGGGCCAGGTCGTCCATGGCCACCACGGCCCCGCCGATCTCGCGGGCCACCTGCTGGGCGCTCTTCTGGGGGAACTGGGGCTGCACGAAGATGACCTTGATGTGGTGCGCCTTGGCCTTCTTGATGAGGCGGGCCAGGTGGCGCGCCCCCGGCTCCTTGCCGCCGGTCTCCACGGCCATCTGCTTGAGGCCGTAGTCGCGGCCGAAGTAGCCGAAGGCCGGGTGGTAGACCAAAAAGTAGGCGCCCCGGTGGGGGGCCAGCACCTGGGTCAGGCGCTGGTCCACCGCCTGGAGGTCGGCCAGGAGCCCTTGCAGCCGCTCCTGGTAGCCCGGCGTCCCGGCGGGGTCCAGCTCCATGAGGGCCTGGGCCATGGCCCGCGCCAGGTGCTGGGTCAGGCGGGGGCTGAGCCACAGGTGCAGGTCCATCTCGCCCTCGTCGTGGTCCGCCTCGCCGTGGTGATGCTTCTCCTCGGGGGCCGGGGCCAGTTCCAGGCCCTGGGTGAGGTCCACCACCCTCAGACCGGGATGGCCGCCCGCCACCTTGGCCAGCAGGGTGTTCTCAAAGGGCAGGCCCAGCTTGAAGTAGACCGCGGCCTGGGCCAGGGCGGCCCGCTGCCGGGGGGTGGGCTCATAGGTGTGGGGGTTTTGGCCCGGCCCCACCAGCACCCGCACGCTGGCCTGGCCGCCGGTCAGGCGCTCCAGCAGGTAGCCCAGGGGGGGTATACCGGTGGCCACCTGCAAGGCGGGCGCGGCCCATGCCGGCGCGGCCAGGGCCAGGCAGAACAGCAGCGGCAGGCACAGGCGCGCAAGCCTGGCGCCGGCCTTTGGCGTGATGGCAACCTGGCTCATTCATGCACCTCGCTCTCACCGTGGCCGTCCCCGTGGCCGGCGCAGACCAGGTGCAGGGCCTGACAGGCATCGCAGCGCCGCACCTGGTGGTGGCGGGCGAAGCTCTGCCAGTGGTTCTTCTGCTGAGGGCTCAATATGCCGGTGCCCTGGCACAGGGGGCAGACGCCGTCCAGAGCGGCCAGGATGGCGTTGCGTATGAACTCCGAGCGGTTGGGAATGCCCTCCATGGCCGCCAGCAGCGCCTGGTCGGCCTTGAAGCTGATGACCTCGGGCTTGGCGTGGGACATGGCCCCCTTACCTCCATGGCTGGCGGTGGCTGGCGCGGCCTCCTTGTCCCTAGTATTACCTAGTATTACGATACAGTCAAGTCCCGCCGCCTGGTAACGATCCCGTTACGATCAGGTTACAGGAAGTTGTTGACTTGGGCCGGACCTGTTATATCATGCGCCAGCCCTGGCATGCACAAGCCCGGAGGCCCGGCTTTCGGTGGGCCGCCGGCCATGCCGCCCGGCGGGGCTGTGGTTTTTCGGGCGGCCTTTGAGGATCAAATATCAGGGCTGGGCGCGCCGCCCAGGCGTCCGCCGGCCATCCTTGCCCCAGGCCTGGAGTGTCAAGATGGGTTTCAGCCTGTTTCCCAAGACGGTCAAGTTCGAGGAGATGTTCCTGGAGCAGATATCCATGGCCCTGGCGGCGGCCAACCTGCTGGACGAGATGTGCCAGCAGTCCTCGGACTTTGAAGAGAGCTGCGAGAAGATCAACGCCTTTGAGCGCCGGGGCGACAAGGTTTCCCGCGAGATATCCACCCAGTTGGACCAGACCTTCATCACCCCCATTGACCGCGAGGACATCCACGAGATCAACAAGGCCCAGGAGAACGTCCTGGACCTCATCAAGGCCATCGGCATCCGTATCGGCCTGTACCACTTCGCGCCCATACCCGAGTCGGCCAAGCTCCTGACCCACAACCTGCGGGTGATGGTGGAGGAGGTGGCCAAGATGCTGGACAAGCTGGGCCACGAAAAGAACGTGGAGGACAACCTCACGGTCATCCGCGAGTACAAGAAGAAGACCGACAAGGTGCTCTTGGAGACCATCACCGATATGTACGAGCCCCGGGACGTGGACAACCGCGAGCTCTTGAACATCATGCGCTGGTCGCGCATCTACGACCGCCTGGAGCGGGCCATCTACCGCACCTACCACCTGGCCAGCGTCATTCAGGGGGTGTTCCTCAAAAATGCATGAGGTCTCCCTGCTCCTGATCGTGATCGTGGCGGTGGCCCTGGCCTTCGACTTCACCAACGGCGCCCACGACTGCGCCAACGCCATCGCCACCGTGGTCTCCACCAAGGTCCTGAGCCCCCGCAAGGCGGTCATCATGGCCGCGACCCTCAACCTGGCCGGGGCCTTTTTGGGCACCGAGGTGGCCGAGACCGTGGGCAAGGGCATCGTGCGGCCCGAGATGATAACCGGCTGCCAACTCATCGTGCTCTCGGCCCTGGTGGGGGCCATCATCTGGAACGTGCTCACCTGGTACCTAGGCATCCCCTCATCCTCCTCCCATGCCCTGGTGGGCGGCCTGATGGGCGCGGCGGTGGCCTTTGGCGGCTGGGACACGCTCAGCTACCACTCCATCACCTATAAGGTGGTGCTGCCCCTGTTCCTATCGCCCCTGGCCGGTATGCTGGCCGGCATGCTGTTCATGCTGGTGCTGGCCTGGTGCGTGCACATGATGAATCCGGGGCAGGCCAGCTTTGTCTTCCGCAAGCTGCAAATCCTCTCCTCGGCCTTCATGGCCACCAGCCACGGCATGAACGACGCCCAGAAGACCATGGGCATCATTACCCTGGCCCTGTTCCTGGGGCACTGGATACCCGAGGTCACGGTGCCCCTGTGGGTCAAGATCGCCTGCGCCTCGATCATGGGCCTGGGCACCATGGTGGGGGGCTGGAAGATCATCAAGACCATGGGCCACAAGATCTTTAAGCTGGAGCCCGTGCACGGGTTTGCCGCCGAGACCTCGGCGGCTTTTGTCATCACCACGGCCTCCCATTTTGGCGCGCCCATCAGCACCACCCACGTCATCAGCGCCTCGGTGATGGGCGTGGGCGCGGCCAAGCGGCTCACCGCCGTGCGCTGGGGCGTGGCCGGCAACCTGCTCATCGCCTGGGTGCTGACCATCCCCTGCTCGGCCACCATCGCCGGCCTGTTCTTCCTGCTTTTCGAGCTGGCCGGCCTGGTATAGCCTGGGGCGCGGGGCGGGAGCCAGCCGTACCCGCCCGGCGTTGGCACCGGAGGCCCCGTCATGATCGCCTCAGCACCCCCCCAGCGCCTGTGGGACATCAGCCTGTGCCTGGGACGCGAGGAGGCCGCCTATCCCGGCGACCCGCCCTTTGTCCGCCAGGTGCTGGCCCACCCGGAGCGGGGCGACGCCTATGAGCTGGCGAGCCTAAGCCTGAGCGCTCACGCCGGCACCCACCTGGACGCCCCGGCCCATTTCATCCCCGGCGGGGCCAGGCTGGAGGACTTTCCCCTGGAGCGCTTTTTGCCGCCGGCCCTGGTGCTGGAGGCCCCCGGCGCGGGCGCCCTGCCGGCCTCGTTGCTGGCGGGCCTGGCCCCCCGGCCGGGCTGGGCCATCCTGTTCAAGACCGCCAACTCCCAACGGGGCCACGCCGCCGGCGGCCGCTGGCGCGACGACTACGTCCACCTCTCGCCGGCCCTGGCCCGGGCCTGCCTGGACTGGGGGGCCAGCCTGGTGGGGCTGGACGCGCCCTCGCCCGACGCGTCCGGCGACGCCGGCTACCCGGTGCACCGGCTCCTGTTGGAGGCGGGGGTGCTGCTCCTGGAGGGGCTCAACCTGGCGGGCGTGCCGGCCGGCGACTACCGGCTCATCTGCCCGCCGCTTTCGCTGGCCGGCGCCGAGGCCGCGCCGGTGCGCGCCTTGTTATGGGGTTCGCGGGAGCCGGGTGCCGGCGAGCGGTTGTGGCAAAAAATACACGGGCGGGGATAAACCCCGCCCCTACATCAAGGCAGCGATTTGACGGATTTTCTTGATGTAGCGGGGTTTATCCCCGCCCGCTCTTTTTGGGCAATGCGCTAGCCCTGCTGTCCCAAACGATGAGGGTTTACGGTCAGCACCGGCACTGGCGAGCGCCTGAGCAGGTTCTCGGCCACGCTGCCCAGGATGGCGTGCTTGAGCCCTTTGTGGCCGTGGGTGCCCACCACGATCAGGTCAATGGCCTGGGCCTGGGCGTAGGCCAGGATTTTTTCCACCGGGTCGCCGCAGGCCACCAGGGCCGTGAGCCCCGGAACCCCCGCCAGGGGACCCTGGCACAGGGCGTCCATCTTGGCCTGGGCCCCCTCCAGGAAGCCGGATTGCAAGGGCCCCAGGTCGTAGAGGCCGGCGCACTGCTCCAGGTCCATGGTCACGTGCAAGAGGTGCAGGCGGGCGCCGTGGCTTTGCGCCAGGCCCATCACGTAGGGCAGCACCCGCTCCAGGGCGGGGCTGAAGTCCACCGGCCAGAGAATCTGCTTGATCGTCCACATAAGAGCCTGCCCCGCTAGTGTTGGCCCGCGCTGGATGCTAAAAACCCTAGAGCCTGGGCGCGCGCTTGTCAACCTCGCTCCGGCGGCCTGGCGGCCCCGTTCCCTGGCGCCATTTGGCCAGTCGCCCGAGGCCCCCTACATTCCATCCCTGGCCGGCCCAACAAGATTCTTGACGATTTAAGGACCGATTTCTGATAGTTTTGCCTGCGGCCCGCTAATTTCGCCTGACGGAAGGAAGCATGGGGGAAGATCATCGCCAAAACGCACCCGCCGGCGGCGAGCGCGGAGCGCGGCTGTGGCGCCTGATCCTGGTCATCGGCCTGGCCGGCTGGCTCCTGGGCCTGGGCCTGGCCGGGTTCTGCTGGTGGGAGGGGCGCCGGGCCGAGAACGCCTTTGAGGCGGTGTGGGCCAAGGCCCTGGACGAGGAGTCCAGCGGGGCCAGTGTTTTTCGCATGCGCCTGGATCCCAGGCACCCCCACGTCTATACCCTCACCCCCCTCTTGACCAGCACCCTGGACTGGCCCCAGGGACCCCTGCCCGAGGCCCAGGACCTCAAGGTCAAGGCCCTGGCCGGCCTGAATCTGGAGGCCGCCCAGAAGCTGTATTTCCGGGTGCGGGGGCACGACGGCGTGTCCATTTTTATCCAGGGCGAGCCGCTCTTCGATCAATGGCGGGCCTACCCCCAGACCATTGACGCCCGCTTCAGCCAGGAGGTGCCGGCCGGCTACCTGCTCCTGGAGGTGGATTACCTCAAGGCCAACCCCAAGAGCGGCCTCATGGTGGAGATACGCGACGAGGCCGGCCGGCCGGTGGACCTGTTTCCCCTCAAGCCCGAGGTGGACGTGGCGGCCTGGCTGGCCAAGCGGGCCAGCCGCGACGCCTGGCAGAAACGCGCCCTGCACGCCCTGGGCCTGGCCCTGCTGCTGGGCCTGTTGCCCCTGGTCTGGAGCCTGATCCGCGACCCCCAGTGGGTGGCTGACCTGTGGGACAGGCTCCAGCCCCTGGCCCCCGGCTTTTGGGCCGGCCTGTGCCTGGCCATGCTGGCGCAGATGGGCCGGCTGTTGTCAACCCAGCAGGGCGACGACTTGCTGCCCATGCTGGGGGTGCCCCTGGCCTGCGGTCTGGCCGGCGGCCTGTTGCTGGCCCTGGCCCGCCGGGTCCTGGGCCAGAGGCGGCTGGAGGTCTGGCGGGCGGTCTATCTGGCCCACGAGGCCCTCATCTTGCCCGGGGCGGCCTTTTTGTTCTACGCCGCCTACGTCACCTGGGCCATCCACGGCCTGGGGGGCTACGTGCCCCACGCCTACCTGGAGGCCCCCTGGGACGCCCTGCAGTACAAGGACATCGCCCTCAACTGGTACCACCTGACCTACACCGACACCGGCGGGGTCACCGGCAATTATCCCTGGCACATGCTGCTGCCCCTGCTGGGCCGGCTGTGGCTCTGGCTGGGGGTGGAGATCAACTGGGCCATGCTCCTGGTGGTCTGGCCGGCGGCCCTGGCCACTTTCTACCTGATATTCAGGCTGGCCGCCGAGCTTTACGGCGTACACGCCGCCCGCTGGAGCCTGGCGGCCCTGGCCTGCTACCCCGCCTCCTGGTTCATGCTCATCGGCTTCCCCTATTCCCTGGCCATGGCCCTGGGCCTGGGCTATTTCCTGGCCGTGCGCTCCCGCCACCTGGTCTGGGCGGTGGTTCTGGGCTACCTCCTGGGCATGACCTACATCACCTCGGTGCTGGCGGCGGCCATGCCCCTGTTCATGCTGGCCCCGGCCATCCGCCGCGCCCCAGACCCCTGGCCCGAGCTGCGCTACCTGCTGGTGGTCAGCGCCGCCCCGGTCCTGGGCCTCTTGACCTTCTGTTTCCATCACTGGGTGATGTTCGGCAACTTCCTGCTGCCCGTCACCGGCCACGAGATGTGGGGGCGCCGGGCGGCCCTGCCCTGGCCAACTATCCCGAGGCCATAATCATGGCCCTGATCCTGGGCGCCACGGTGGTCTTCGCCCACCGCTTCCACCCCGCCCTGTGGGTGCTGTTCCTGCTCACCGTGGCCGCCGGCCCGGCCACCGGCGAGATGGAGTCGGGCTACCGCCAGAACCTCATGGCCTGGCCGCTGTTCGTGCTGATCGGCAGCTCGCCCCGGGGCCGCCTGCTCAAGGCGGCCTGGCTGTGGCTGTCGGTCTACTTCGGGCTCAAGTGGTACCTGCCCCTGTGGCTGAGCAAGGACCTGGTCTGACGGGTGCCGGCCTGGGCACGCGGGGATATAATCAAACCAGACCAATGCCCCTGGCGGTGAAGGACCCCATGAGCCAGAGCCCCACGACTGCCGGCCAGCCCGTCTCCCTTCAGACCCTGCCCGGCCTGACCCCCGCCCCGGCCTGTGCTCCGGGCGGCGGCTGAGGGCCCGCCGGCGCGGCCCCGGCGCGGCCGCCCAGCCCTGACCAACCTTTTGTTCACGGGGTGCTGGAGACCCCCGCCGGGCCGGTCCCCCGGGTGGCGAGCCCGCTCACCGCCCGCGACCGTCTGGGCGGATATGGGGTCCGCTGGGGCATCGGGCGCATGCGCTACACCGTGGACCCCGGCCTTTATGCCCTGGGCCAGCCCGGCGCGGGCTCGCCGGTGTTGGTCAGCGCCAACTACAAGCTCTCCTTCGATAGCCTGCGCGCGGCCTGCCCGGGCCTGGCGGCCTGGATACTGGTGCTGGACACGGCGGGCGTGAACGTATGGTGCGCCGCCGGCAAGGGCACCATGGGCACCGCCAACCTGGTGGGGGCCTTGAATGACCGGGGCCTGAGGCAGGTGGTGAGCCATCGCCAGTTGATTCTGCCCCAACTGGCCGCCCCGGGGGTGAGCGCCCCCCAGGTGCGCCGGCTCTCGGGCTTCGAGGTGGTCTTCGGGCCGGTGATGGCCCGCGACCTGCCGGCCTTCCTGGCCGCCGGCCAGGAGGCCACCCCGGCCATGCGCCACAAGAACTTCCCCCTGGCCGAGCGCCTGGCCCTGGCCCCGGTGGAACTGGTCATCGCCCTCAAGTACGCGTGTCCGGCCATGCTGCTCTTGTTCCTGCTGGGGGGGCTGGGCCATGCCGGCGGCTGGGCCGCCGGGGTCTGGAGCAAGGGCTGGCCAACGGCCCTGAACCTGCTCTGGGCGGTGCTGGCCGGCGCGGTGCTGGGGCCGGCGCTCTTGCCCTGGCTGCCGGGGCGGGCCTTCGCGGCCAAGGGCCTGTGGCTGGGCCTGCTGGCCGGCGGCCTGGCCTGGCTCATCGGCCGGCCGGCCCCCCTGGAGGGCGCGGCCTGGACCCTCATGGGCCTGGGCGTGGTTTCTTTCTTGGTGATGAACTTTACCGGCGCCTCCACCTACACCTCGCTGTCGGGGGTCAAGCAGGAGATGCGCTGGGCGGTGCCGGTGCAGATGGCCTGCGCCGCGCTGGGGCTGGTGTCGTGGCTGGCCTCCGGCCTGTGGGCCTAGGAGGAGGACGCATGGGCCTGCGCTATCTCAGGGACGTGACCACCTTGAGCCTGGAGGCTGGCCGCTGCGTGGGCTGCGGCCTGTGCCTCATGGTCTGTCCCCAGGCGGTGCTGACCATGGCGGAGGGCAAAGCCACCATCGCCGACCGCGACGCCTGCATGGAGTGCGGGGCCTGCGCCAACAACTGCCCCACGGGCGCCATCAGCGTGCAGGCCGGGGTGGGCTGCGCCCAGGCGGTGATAAACTCGGCCCTGGGGCGCACCACCGGCGCCTGCTGCTGCACCCTAGAGCCGCGCGGGGTGCCCCCCGCTGGGCAATAACGGGTCGGGTGGAGTGGTGGCTCTGGCCAGCGCTGGCGGCTTGCGTATAAACCCTCTCGAACATGCAAGACGGGCGGGGATAAACCCCGCCCCTTGTATGTTCAACAAGGTCTGCACGGGAGCCGACGAGGCCCGTCAGGGCAGAGCGCCACCCGACCCGCACTGGGCGTCGAGGCACTCGACCCCGTAATGGGAGTCGAGGCACTCGACCCCCGCCCGTCTTCATTGAATCTCGGCCAAAAACTCCCGCCAGGCCTGGAAATAGGCCTCCTCGGCCGCCAGGTAGGTGTCGTTGTGCCCGGCGCCCTTCAGGGTTATGAAGCGCTTGGGCCCCGGCGCGGCGGCGAACAGCTCGCGCCCCAGGGCCAGGGGCACGATGTCGTCACGGTCGCCGTGCAGGCCAAGGATGGGGCAACCCACGCGTTCGATGCGGCTCAGGGCGTCAAAGTGGGACTTCAGCGCCAGCTTGAGCAGGGGCAGGGGGAAGTGGGCGCTGCCGATGGCCCCCAGGTGGGGGAAGGTGGACTCCAGCACCAGCCCGGCGGGCTGGCTACGGCGGGGGGGCGGGGGCAGGGAGGCCATGTGCGCGGCGGCGATGCCCCCCAGGGAGTGGCCGTGGATGACCAGGCGCAGGTCGCCGCGCCCGGCCAGCTCCCGTGCTCGCTCCATCACCGCCTCGGCGTCCAGGAAAAAGCCCTGCTCGCTGGGCTGGCCCTGGCTCTGGCCATAGCCCCGGTAATCAAAGATGAGCAGGCTTACGCCCAGGGCGTGCAGGCGGCGCAACAGGTCCACGCGGTGGGAGACGTTGCCGGCGTTGCCGTGGCAGAGCACCACCAGGTGGCGGGCCGAGAGGTGGGGCACCAGCCAGGCGTGCAGCACCAGGCCGTCGCTGGTCTTGATGCGTAGATTCTCGTAGCCCAGGCCCACGCTGGCCGGGGTGGCCTCCAGCTCCCGCTGGGGAAAGAATATCTGGCTCTCCAGGAAGCCTTGACAGCCGGCGGTGAACAGGGACATCAAGAGCGCCCCTTTCATGATCCAGCCTGCTCCGGCGGGAGCCTTGGTGTATGGCCTGGATGGCATCCTCACCCGACCCGTGACGCCAGCCGGGGCACCCGGCCTAGCCCCGGCCTTCCCGCCGCCTTAAGGCCTCCAGATTGTCGCGGGCCGTGGGGGCCAGGTCCAGCAGCCGCTTGAGTTGAGGGCAGGGATAGTCCGGGCAGTCGGCGCAGGTGGGCAGGCCGCGGCCCAGGCCGCAGGAGCGGATGGTGCAGTGCTGGCAGATGAAGAAGCGCGGACCCTGGCACTGCTGGCAGCCCAGGCAGTTGATCTGGCTGGCCTCGATGGTGCTGTCGTATATCTGCGACCATTCCTGGGCGGTTTTCCGCCGCAGCCCCTGGTCCTTTCGGCTGGTGGCCAGAAAGGCCGGGCACAGGGCGCAGTCCAGACCGCAGAAGGCGATTCGGGCCGACACGGCGAACTCCCGCTGGAAGTGGCCCCCGCCGCGAGCGGGGATTGCTACCTTTATAACCCGGCCGCGCCCCGCTTGTCACAAAATTTGCGGTCCGCCGCCTTTGCCTGGCCCCGCCGGGGGCATCAGGCCCCCGTGGCCGGCCTGTCATGCCGGGCAATACCCTTGTCCTATGGCACAAGACCGCAAGCCCGCCATCTGGGAGGGCCGCCGGCAGCCCAGGGCTGGCACCCCGAGGGCAGCCCCGGTCTAACTCCAGGCGTTTATTGCACAAGCGGCAAGCGGCCCTCCCCGTGGGCCTTGGCAGCCGCCGGTGGCACGGCGCTTGCTCTATTGGAGGCCAGAAGTAGACCGCGGGCTACCCCGCCACCAGGAGAACCGACCATGCCCCAGGCCCAGCCAAACCCAGCGACCATGGGCGAACCCCGCCAGCGGGTGAGGGTGTCCCTGGAACAGATAATCACCTGCCTGCAGGAACGGACTCAAAATGACCAGGCGGTGGTGGCGGCGGTGGTGGAACTCATGCGCCAGGGGCGTCTGCGCCGCCTGGCCAGCCAACCGGCGGCCCGCGTGGACAAGGCGGCCTGAAGTCCTTGCAGCCAGGGAGGAACACCATGTTTGACCTGATTATGGTTTACGGAGGTTGTTCGGTGGGTGGCGCCGTGGGTTGGTTGCTGGGCCGCCTGCTCTACCGGCCCTAGGGCCGGCCGCCAGAGGTGAAAAAAGGCGTCCGCCAGGCAAAGGGTACAGTCTCCCCCCGGGTCCGGTCTGTCTGCCCCAGTACCGCGCCCCAAGGGTGTCCAACCTCGGAAGACACCGCCCTCCCTGCCGGACTGACCCGCCGGTGGACGCCAAAACTAGGCCAGCCCCGGTCCGCCAGGGACCAGGGCGCCAGGGTAGGGGCCAAATAGACCCCACCCGCCCGCCAGCCAGGGGATGAACAGCTTGCTTGAACATCGGCTGGACAGGGGCCACCGGCCGTGGCGGCCGGGGCTGGCCATCTAAATCAGAGGCAAGCAAAGCCGCCCCTGGCGTTGGTTGCCTAGACGAAAAGCCCAAACACGGGAGGCCCCGGACGCCCAAGCCCTCTCAACCGCTCCGGACTCCCCATCCCCGGCCCGGCCCTGGCGGACTCCCCCCCGCCAGGGCCGGCGCCTCCTTGTGCCCGGCCTCCACCGGGTCTGGTTTGGCGGCTGGCCCGATCATGTCTTATCTCTGTTCATACCCGGCGTTGGTCTGCTAAGTTGTCCTGAGCCTCGCCTGCCCAGGGGAGTCAGCCATGCCCGGCCATGACAGCCAAGAGGACCCAACGGCCACCAAGGACCAGCTCCTGCCGCCAGGTCAGGCCCAGGCGCTTTTAGACCGCTTCTTCGACCTCAGCCAGGACCTCTTGTGCGTGGCCGGCCTGGACGGCTATTTCAGGCGGGTCAACCCGGCCTTCACCCGCGTTTTGAGCTACAGCCCCCAGGAACTCCTGGCCCGGCCTTTTATTGATTTCGTGCATCCCGAGGACCGCGCGGCCACCCTGGCCCAGATGGAGCGCCTGAGCCAGGGCAAGAGCGTGATCCAGTTCAGCAACCGCTACCAGACCAAGGACGGCGGCTGGCGCTGGCTCTCCTGGGTATCCAGCCCCTCGGTGGAGGAGGGACTGGTCTTCGCCGTGGCCCGCGACGTCACCGACCTCAGGCAGGCCGAGCAGGCCCTGTGGGAGACGGGCCAGCGCTACCGCCAGATGTTCAACGAGATGAACAGCGGCATGGCCCTGCACGAGGTGGTCTGCGATGAGCGGGGCCGGCCCGTGGACTACCGCTTCCTGGACGCCAACCCCGCCTTCGAGCGCCTGACGGGCCTGAGCCGCCAGCAAATCCTGGGCAGGACGGCCCGCCAGGTGCTGCCGGGCCTGGAGGCGGAGTGGGTGGAGCGCTACGGCCAGGTGGCCCTGGGAGGCCCGCCGGAGCACTTCACCAGCTTCAACCAGGACCTGGGCAAGTACTTCGAGGTGAAGGCCTACAGCCCCCAGAGGGGCCAGTTCGCGGTGATCTTCCATGACGTCAGCGACACCGTGCGCGCCCAGGCCGAGGTCAAGAGTCAGCGCGACCGCCTGCAGACCCTGCTGGACATCGCCGGGGTGATGATAATCGCCCTGGACACCCAGGGCCGCGTGATCCTGGCCAACAAAAAGTGCTGCCAGGTGCTGGGCTACGCGGAGAACGAGATCGTGGGGCAAGACTGGTTCGATACCTTCCTGCCCGTGGCGGTGCGCGGGCAGGTCAAGGAGGTTTTCCGCAAGCTGGTGGACGGTGGCCTGGGACTGGTGGAGCAGTACGAGAACCCCGTGCTGACCAAGTCGGGGGAGGAGCGGCTCATCGCCTGGCGCAACGCCTACTTCCTGGACGACGACGGCCGCCTGCAAGGCGCCCTCAGCTCGGGCGAGGACGTCACCGACCGCCGGCGCGAGGAACAGGAGCGCCGAAGCCTGGAGGCCCAGATACAGCACGCCCAGAAGCTGGAGAGCCTGGGGGTGCTGGCCGGGGGCATCGCCCACGACTTCAACAACCTTCTGGTGAGCATGCTGGGCAACGCCGAGCTGGCCCTCTTGGACCTGCCGCCGGAGTCGCCGGTGCGCGCCCGCCTGGTGGACCTGCGCGACACGGCCATCCGGGCCTCGGAGCTCTCAAGCCAGATGCTGGCCTACTCGGGCAAGGGCCACTTCCTGGTCAAGTCACTGAACCTCAACCGGCTGGTGGACGAGATGGCCCACCTGCTCCGGGTTTCCCTGGCCAAGAACGTGGTGCTCAAATACAACTTCCACCCCGACCTGCCCCTGGTGCAGGGTGACCCGTCCCAGCTCAGACAGGTGGTGATGAACCTCATCATCAACGCCTCCGAGGCCATCGGCCAGCGCAGCGGGGTGGTGACCTTGAGCACCGGGGTCACCCAGGTGGACACCCGCTACCTGCGCGAGACCTTCGTGCACGACGACCTGCCCGAGGGCATCTACGTCTACCTGGAGGTTTCAGACACCGGCTGCGGCATGACCCAGGAAACCAAGCTGCGCATCTTCGATCCCTTCTTCACCACCAAGTTCACTGGCCGGGGCCTGGGGCTGTCGGCGGTGCTGGGCATCGTGCGCGGCCACCGGGGGGCCATCAAGGTCTACAGCGAGCCCGGCCGGGGCACCAGCTTCAAGGTGCTCTTGCCCTGTGCCCAGGAGCAGCCCGGAGAGCAGGCCCCCGAGCCGGCGGCCCCGGCCCCGGAGGCGGCCCTGGGCGGCCTGGTGCTGGTGGTGGACGACGAGGAGTCGGTGCGGGTGATGACCAAGATGATGCTGGAGCGCTCGGGCTTCAAGGCCATCACCGCCAGCGACGGCCTGGAGGGGGTGGAGGCCTTTCGCCAGCGTCACGCCGAGCTCAAGGCCGTGATCCTGGACATGACCATGCCCCACATGAACGGCGAGCAGGCCTTCGGTGAGATGCGCCGCATCAACCCCGGCGTGCCGGTGGTCCTGGCAAGCGGCTACAACGAGCAGGACGCCACCAATCGTTTTTCGGGCAAGGGGCTGGCCGGGTTCCTGCAAAAGCCCTTCCGCCTGGGCGAGCTGCGCGAGAAGATGCGCCAGGCGCTCAAGCCCGAGGCTTAGGGCGAGTTTCGTGGGGGCGGGGTTTATCCCCTCCGGTGTATTTTTTTCAACAGCCACCGGCGGGAGCCGGCGGCGCAGGCATAAGCGCCAGCCTAAACCGACCCGTATATGCCCGGCGGCGGGCACGCCGCCTAGGGCGAATACTCGTACACCGACAGCTTGACCGTGGCGTTGGTGTGGACCTCGGCCCCGGCCGGCGGTATCTGGGACTGCACCACGCCATTGAGCCCCCGCTTGTCGGTGTCCACGCCGATGACGTTGACGTTGTCGAAGCCTTCCTGCTTGAGCATGCGCAGGGCCACCTTGACCTGCTTGCCCTTGACGTCGGGCACCGTGGCCCGGCCGGAGGCGGCGCTAGCCGGTTGCCCGGCCCAGGCCAGGGCCAGGGCCAGGGCTAGGGCCGCCGCCAGGAGCAGCCGGGCCAGGGGACGCGTTCCGGGGTTCATGATCTCTCCTCCTTGGCTGGCTGTCCGGCGGTCACGGGGCGCAGTCCGGCCAGGTGGGCCACCCTGGCCCCCAGGTTGAGCAGGTAGGCCGGCTCGGGCTGCTTGGGGTGGGGCCGGGGGTCGTATTCCTGGGCCTTGACCCTGGCCACCACCGCCTCCACCTGGCCGTGCTCCTGGTCCAGCAGGTCCTCCACCCAGGCGCGGAACTCCCGCGCCGCCTGGCGGGAGCGCTCCAGAAAGCCCCGCGCCTCGTTCTGGCCCACGTAGACCAGGCGGTGCCCCTGGCAGAGCACCCGGGGCTCCAGCTCCAGGAAGCGCTCGAAATTGGCCAGGTAGGCGTCGTAGTCCACCAGGAACTCGCTGATGACGTGGCCGCCAGCGGCGGCGCAGCCCGAGGCCTCCGAGCAGACCAGGATGCCCCGCTGGGGAATGTAATAGCTCAGGAAGTCGCGGGTGTGCCCTGGGGTGGCCAGCACCATCAGGCTCAGGCCGCCGCCCAGGTCCAGTTCCTGGCTGTCCTCCAATATGCGCCCCACCGCGAAGGGTTTGAACTCCACCGGCGAGACCAGGCCTGGGCGCCAGGCCGCCACCAGTTGGGCCGACTGCCGGTTGAGGCGGGCCATGAGCTCCAAGGCGCCGGGGCGCGAGAGTATGTGGGCCGCCTGGGCCGAGGCCGCGGCCGTTAGCCCCGGAAAGGCCTCCAGCAGATGGGCCGCCGCGCCGCAGTGATCGAAGTGTACGTGGGTCAGGCACAGCCAGGCCGGCGGGGCCTGGCCCAGCACCTGGCGGGCGTGGCCGGCGTAGAGGGGTCCCAGGCAGGAGAAGCCGGCATCGAAGAGCACCGGCCGGGGGGCTTCCATGAGATAGACCGGGGCCTCGGCGGCCCCCAGCACGTGAAACCCGGGCACGACCTCGCCGGTGCGGTCCACGATCACGGTGCCCTCCTGGCTGGGGTTGGCGGCCCGCCCAGGGGCGCGAGCCTCGCGGAATCATTATACCCCCCGCCCCGCCGGCGCGCAGGCGGCGCCGGGCCAGCCTTTATCCCCAGGCCGGTTGGCCCCTGGGCAGGGTGGCGTCATCTCGCCAAGGGGTTGTGCTTTCACGACTACATGACTTACACTAATATCGTGAGTGTGACTGGTTGCCTATTCTCCCGTGGTTTCGTCCCAGGCCGCGCGTCCACCCCCCTGGGACGAGCCTTGGCCGGTGGGCGCGGCCGGCGAGAAGCCCATGCCCCTGGGTATTCTTAACATGCAGTCATCCGAAATTCGTTGTGAAGGGAGACCGGCGTGGCACGAGTAAGTCTCGGCAAGAAGCTGACCGTGGGCGGCATGGCCCTGGTGGTCATCCCCGTGTTGCTGGTGGGCCTCCTGGCCCAGTACCGCGCCGGCGACGCCCTGGAAACCGCGGCCCGCCTGGAGTCCCACCACACCGCCCAGCGCCTGGCCGACCTGGCC
>JACQYR010000254.1 GCA_016208115.1 Desulfarculus sp. | reverse complement strand
TCCGCACCCTGGCCGAGGCCGTCAACTTCGGCGACGACGGCGAGAGCTACGACCTGCTGGTGGAGGAGATCAAGCGCTCCCTGGAGGGCGGGGAGTCTTAGAGCAGGCGCCTAGCGCCGGGCCAGGGGGTAGCGCTCCTGGCCCAGCACCAGGGCGAAGCCCTCGCCCTCTTCCTCGATCAGTTCGGCGATCTGGTAGTAGGCCTGGCGCAGGAAGCGGGCGGGCATGGCCCCGGCCTTGACCCGGCAGTAGAGCACCTCCCCGGCGCCGATCCACAGGCTCGTGGGGTCCAGGGGCTCGCTACTGCCGTCGCTCAGAGTGAGCACCACCCCTTGACCCTGGCGGCTGGCCCCCCGCACCACCCAGAAGGTGTCCTCCACCTCCAACTGGCAAGACTGCTGGCCGATCCGTAGCAGGTACACCCCGTCCTCGAAGTGCACCGACTGGTAGATCAGCTCCAGGATGCCGGGGTGGATCAGGGGCGCGCCTTGGTGGGAGAGCTCGCCCTGGGCGTTGACCTGGATCAGGCAGGGCGGCAGCTTGCCCCGCCAGCCCGGGGGGATGAAGGAAGACAAATCCAAGGGACGTTCGCTCATGGCCACCTCCTGGCTAACTCTATACCCCCCGGGGGCCGGGGCGCGCAAGCGGGTGGCGCGCCTGCTATAATGCAGGCCAGTCAGTAATTTTTTAGAGAGTGCCCATGGAGCTAGCCGTGTTGGATGCCATCGCCCAGGCCGCCGGGGCGGAGAACTTCAGCGCCGGCCTGCCCCAGCGCCTGCTCTACGCCAGCGACGCCGGCAAGATCGGCGGCGAGGCGCCGCTGCCCCGGGGGGTGGCGCGCGCCGTGGATACCCCCCAGATCAGCCGGGTGCTGGCCGTCTGCCACCGGCACGGCGTGCCGGTGGTGCCCCGGGGGGCCGGCTCGGGGCTGACCGGCGGGGCGCGGGCGGTGGGGGGCGGCATCGTGCTGGACCTGGCCGGGCTCACGCGCATCCTTTCCGTCAACGTGGCCGACCAGGTGGCCGTGGTGGAGCCAGGGGTGGTCACCAGCGACCTGCAGGCCGCCGCCGAGGCCGTGGGGCTCTTCTACCCACCCGACCCGGCCAGCGTGGGCTTCTCCACCATCGGCGGCAACGTGGCCGAGAACGCCGGCGGCCTGCGGGCGGTCAAATACGGCGTCACCCGCGACTACGTGCTGGGCCTCAAGGCGGTCTTGATGGATGGCCGCGTGTTTCGGGTGGGCACCCGCACCATCAAGTCGGTGGTGGGCTACGACCTCACCCGCTTGTTGGTGGGCAGCGAGGGCACCCTGGCGGTCATCACCGAGATAACCCTGCGGCTCATACCCAAACCCGAGGCCAAGGTCACCCTGAGCGCCCTCTACGCCGACCTGGACCAGGCCTGCCAGGGAGTGCGGGAGGTGCTCGCTAGCGGCATCGTGCCCACGGCCTGCGAGTTCATGGACCAGGGCACCCTCATGGCCGTGGAGAATTTCGCCCACCTGGGCCTGCCCCGGGAGGCCCGGGCCATGCTGCTGATTGACCTGGACGGCCCGCCCGAGGTGGTGCCCCGCCAGGGCGCCCAGTTGGCCGGCCTGCTGGCCGCCAGCGGTGGTGAGCCCGTGCGCCTGGCCCAGACACCGCGCGAGGCCCTGGATCTGTGGAGCGCCCGCCGGGCCGCCGGGCCGGCCATCTACCAACTGGCCCCCAACAAGTTCAACGAGGACATCGTGGTGCCCCTGGGCCAGTTGGCCGAGATGCTGCGCCGCCTGGAACGCGTGGGGCAGGAGCGGGGCATAAAGATCATCTCCTTCGGCCATGCTGGCGACGGCAACCTGCACGTCAACATCATGCACGACGCCAGCGACCCCCGGGAACTGGAGGCCGCCCACCAGGCGGTGAGCGACATCTTCGCCCACGTGCTGGCCCTGGGCGGCAGCCTCTCGGGCGAGCACGGGGTGGGCACGGCCAAGCTGGGCTACGTGGCCGCCGAGATGGACCCCGTGGCCCTGGAATTGATGCGCGGGCTCAAAAAAATCTTCGACCCTCGGGGGCTCTTGAACCCCGGCAGGCTGCCGCCGCCGGGGTAGGCCATGCCCCGCTCCTTAAGCCAACCCGCCCTGCCGCCCGGCCCCCATTATCTGTCGGGTAACGAGGCCGCCGCCGAGGGCGCCCTGGCCGCGGGCTGCGGCTTCTACGCCGGCTACCCCATCACGCCGTCATCGGAGATCATGGAGCGCCTGGCCGCCCGCCTGCCCCAGCATGGCGGGGTCTTTTTGCAGATGGAGGACGAGATCGCCAGCCTCTCGGCGGTGATCGGCGCGGCCTGGGCCGGCAAGAAGGCCCTGACCGCCACCAGCGGGCCGGGCTTGTCGCTCATGCAGGAGTGCCTGGGCTACGCCGCCTTCACCGAGACGCCCTGCGTGCTGATTGACGTGCAGCGGGCCGGCCCCTGCACCGGCCAGGCCACCAAGGTGGGGGCCGGCGACATCATGGCCGCCAAGTGGGGCTCCCACGGCGACTACCAGGTGGTGGCCTTTAGCCCCTGGTCGGCCCAGGAGATGTTCGATCTCACGGTGCGGGCCTTCAACTGGTCCGAGCGCCTGCGCCTGCCGGCCATCCTGCTGGCCGAGGAGGCGGTGGGGCACCTGCGCGAGCGCGTGGACATCCCGGAGGCCGTGGAGGTCTTTCAGCGCGGCTACACCCCGGGCGCCCCGCCCTTCGGCCACCCGGAGCCAGACGGCGTGCCCTCCATGCCCCGCTTCGGCCAGGGCGAGTCCCTGATGATAACCGGCTCCACCCACGACGCCCGTGGCTTTCGCCGCACCGAGGACCCGGCGGCCCATGACGCCCTGGTGCGCCGGCTGGGCCACAAAGTGCTGGCCCGCGCCGGCGAGCTGTGCCAGACCGAGGGCCATTTTCTGGAGGACGCCAGTCTGGTGGTGCTGGCCTACGGCTTCACGGCCCGGGCGGCCTTGCGGGCCGTGAAGCTGGCGCGCCAGCGGGGCCTCAAGGCCGGCCTGTTGCGCCTAGTCACCCTGTGGCCCTTCCCAGAGGAGGCCGTGGCCCAGGCCCTGGCCACGGGCGCGCGCCTCTTGGTGCCGGAGATGAACCTGGGCCAGGTGGCCGGCCTGGCCCGCCAGGTTGTCGGACCCGGCCTGGTGCGCTCCCTGACTCAGGTGGATGGCCGGCACATCGCCCCCGCCACCATCCTGAACGCCCTCCTGGAGATGGCCCCGTGACCCGCGCCCTGGACCAGTACCTGCGCCCCGAGGTCAAGGCCACGCCCTTCTGTCCGGGCTGCGGCCACGGGGTGCTGTTGGGGCTGATATTGCGGGCCGTGGAGGCCGCCGGCCTGGATCCCCGCCAGATGCTCTTTGTCTCGGGCATTGGCTGCGCGGCCTGGATACCCAGCCCCAACTTTAGGGCCGACACCCTGCACACCCTGCACGGACGGGCCCTGGCCTTCGCCACCGGGGCCAAGGCCGCCAACCCGGCGCTCAAGGTCATGGTGGTCAGCGGTGACGGCGACCTGGCGTCCATCGGTGGCAACCACCTGATCCACGCCGCCCGGCGGGGCCTGGAGATCACCGTGATCTGCGCCAACAACCAGATCTACGGCATGACCGGCGGCCAGGCCGCCCCCACCACCCAACTGGGCGCGCCCACGGCCACCACCCCGGAGGGCAATCCCTATCGCCCCTTTGACCTCTGCCGCCTGGTCAAGGCCGCTGGCGCGGACTACGTGGCCCGGGGCAGCGTCACCCGGCCCTACGAGCTGATGGACTACATGGCCCAGGGGCTCACGCGCCCGGGCTTCAGCTTCATCGAGGCCCTGTCGCCCTGCCCCACCCAGGCCGGCCGGCGCCAGGGCCTGGACACCCCGGCGGCCCTCTACGACGACCTGGGCCGGCGCTGCCTGGCCCGCCGGGAGCTGGCCGGCGATGCCGAGCTTCCCCCCGGCTCCTGGGAGCTGGGCGCGTGGTGCGGCGATGATAACTGAGCCCAAGGAGATCATGCTGGCCGGCCTGGGCGGCCAGGGGGTGATCCTGGCCGGCGCGCTCCTGGGCCAGGCCGCCGTGGCCGCCGGGCTCCATGCCGCCGGCGCCAGTTCCTACGGTGCCCAGGCCCGGGGTTCCTTAAGCCGCGCCGAACTTATCATAGCCATAGAGCCCATTGACTACCCCCGCGTGGAGTACCCCCATCTGCTGGTGGCCATGTGCCAGGAGGCCCTGGAGGCCCACGCCGGCCTCTTGGCCCCCGGCGGGCTCCTGCTCTGGGACTCGGGCCTGGCACGGCCCGCGCCGGGCTCAGCGGGCCTGGGCCTGCCGGTGAGCCAAACCGCCCGCCTGGAGCT
>JACQYR010000253.1 GCA_016208115.1 Desulfarculus sp. | reverse complement strand
GGGCCAGCAGGCCGGGCTGTTCAAACAGGTCAAGGAAGTCATGCTGCCGGTGGGCGCGGCCATGGACGTGCTGGAGGGTCTGGGCCAGGAGCTGCCCGACAACATCTGGATGTCGGGTCGCTACTACTTCCTCTATCCCAACAACCAGGCCAACAACGACTGGGTGGGACGCTTCCAGAAGCGCTGGCAGCACTACCCGGCCTACGTCTCCGAGGCGGCCTATTCCACCATGTTCGCCTTCAAGAAGGCCGTGGAGGCGGCGGGCAGCAAGGACACCAAGGCCGTGATCGGCGCCCTGGAGGGCATGAGCCTGGACACCCCGGCGGGCCAGCGCGTCTTCCGCAAGGAGGACCACCAGGCCATGTACGACGTGCCCTGGGGCCTGAGCAAGAGCGACCCCAAGTACCCCTTCAAGATCATGGGCAAGCAGGTAGTGGTGCCAGCCAAGGATTGTTTCGCGCGGCCGCCCTTCGATGGCCCCGCCAGCAAGCCGCCCTTCAAGTCCTGATGCCACGCTCGGCCCCGGTCCGTTTGGGCCGGGGCCGGCTCGATCCTGGAGCCTGTCCATGCTGGAGTCCATAGTCCACGTCTGCCTGGCCGGCCTGTCGGGCGGCATGTTCATCTGGCTGGTGGCCAGCGGCCTGACGCTCATCTTCGGCGTGCTGGGGGTGCTCAACTTTGCCCACGGCAGCTTCTACATGCTGGGCGCCTACGTGACCTTCAGCGTGCTGCGCGCTCTGGGCCAGAACTTCTGGTGGGGGTTGTTGCTGGGTCCCTTGGTGGTGGCGGCCGTGGGCTACCTGGTGGAGCGCTTCTTTTTGCGTCGGGTCTACGGCCTGGAGCTGCCCTACCAGTTGCTCCTCACCTTCGCTTTCGTGCTGCTCTTCGACGACCTGGTCAAGATACTCTGGGGGGCCGGCTCCCTGGGTGCGCCGGGCGCCCCGGGGCTCACGGCCTCGGTGCCCATCCTGGGCCGCCAGTTCCCGGTGTACAACCTCTTCGTCATCGCCGTGGGGCCGTTGGTGGCTGTTGGATTGTGGGCGCTGTTGGAGAAGACCTGGGCCGGCCGCATCATCCGCGCCGCCTCCTCCGACCGCGAGATGGCATCGGCCCTGGGGGTGAAGGTGCCGGCCCTGTTCACGGCGGTCTTCGTCTTCGGCTCCTGGCTGGGGGCCCTGGGCGGCGGCCTGGCCGTGCCCTACCTGGGGCTCCTGACCCCGGGCATGGGCGAGCAGGTCATCATCGAGGCCTTCGTGGTGGCGGTGATCGGCGGCCTGGGCAGCCTCAAGGGCGCCTTCCTGGGCGCGCTTCTTATCGGCCTCTTGTCGGCCTTTGGCACGCGCTTTTTGCCGGCCTTCGACATGTTCCTCACCTTCATCCTCATGGCCGGCGTGCTCTTGTGGCGGCCACAGGGCTTTTTCGGGGAGAGACGCTAGATGCACAACAGGCGATCATACCTGGCCGCCGCCGCTCTCCTGGTGGGCCTGGCAGTATTGGGGCTGTGGGGCGAGAGGTTCCTGCTCTACCTGGCCATGCGAGTGATGATCCTGGCCATCTTCGCCCTGGGCTTTGATCTCTTGTTCGGGCGCACGGGGCTTCTTTCCTTTGGCCATGGTGCCTTCTACGCCGGCGGGGCCTACGGCACGGCCCTGTGCTACCTGCACCTGAGCAAGGACCCCCTGCTGTGCCTGCTGGCTGGGCTACTCTTGGCCACGGCCCTGGCGCTGATCGTGGGCTTCTTCTGCGTGCGGCACACCGAGATCTACTTCGCCATGCTCACCCTGGCCTTCGGCATGATGATCTTCTCGCTGGTCTGGAACCTGCGCGAGATCACCGGCGGCGATGATGGCCTGGTGGGCATCAGCCGCCAGGCCATCAACCTGGGCTTCGCCAAATTGCCCCTGCGCAAGGAGGGCCAGTTCTACTTCCTGGTTCTCTCCTGCTTCGGCCTGGTGCTCTACGCCATGCACCGCATCCGCTCCTCGCCCTTCGGCCTGATCCTGGCCGGCATCCGCGAGAACCACCTGCGCACCGAGTTCGCCGGGGCCAACATCAAGAACTACCGCCTGGCGGCCTTCGTGATCTCGGGGTTCATGGCCGGCCTGGCCGGCGGCCTGGGGGTGCTCCTGGAGAGCAACGCCGCGCCCTTCTCCGCCCACTGGAGCCATTCCTCCGAGCCGGTGCTGGTCAGCCTCATCGGCGGGCTCAACACCCTGGCCGGGCCGCTGGTGGGCAGCTTCGTGTTCATCGTGCTCAAGGAAGTGGTGATGCGGGTCACGCCCTACTGGATGCTCTGGTTCGGCGTGGTGCTGCTGGTGATCCTCCTGGGCTTTAGGGGCGGGGTGGTGGGCACCCTGGCCCAGGCCCTGGGGCGCCGGGCCAAGGAGGCGCGGCCATGAACGCGCCCTTGATGGAAGTACGCGGGCTCAGCAAGGCCTTCGGCAAGGTCGTCACCGCCCGCCAGATAGACCTGACCTTTCGGGCCGGGGAGCTGACCAGCATCATCGGACCCAATGGTGCCGGCAAGTCCACCTTCATCAACATGATGTCCGGCTCGCTGGCGGTGGACGCCGGCGCCATCCTTTTCATGGGCCGCGATGTGACCAGGCTGCCCATCCACCAGCGGGTGGGCCTGGGGCTGTGCCGCAGCTTTCAGGTGGTCAACGTATTTCCGGGCTTAAGCGTCTTCGAGAACGTGGAGATACCGGTGCTGGTGGCCGCCAAGAGGGCCACGCGCTTCTTCGCGCCGCGCGCCAAGGAGGCCCAGGTCCACGAGGCGGTGAACGAGGTGCTGGAGCGGGTGGGCCTTGCCCCGCGCGCCCTTCTCAAGGCCAGCGAGCTGAGCCACGGCGACCAGC
>JACQYR010000260.1 GCA_016208115.1 Desulfarculus sp. | reverse complement strand
TAGGAATCCGCACAGCCGACTCTCGAAACGATTGCTCATCGATGCCCTCCAGCTAAGCCGTCGAGAGCATCTTATACCATTATATCAAGATGTTAAAGCATTATTTCGTCGCGATTGCCGTGCATTGGTCTCACCGTGTGAGTATGGCAATAAACCCCCAAAGTCAGGTTGGTGATCGCGAACAGATATGCCGTCGATGCCCGGTGGCGCATTACTGGGATTGGGGCAGTGGCCTCCGTAGTCAAGCTCTAAAGGTATTTTGACCCCACCTTGGTTGGAAATGGTTGGAGAGCCGGTGAGTACCGTGGTATTCTAGCCCTGCTTTGCCTTGAAACATTATGTGTAATTATAGCTAATTAGCTATAAATGCAACCATGGCTGTGGGTTGCAAAATGCCCCTGGTTGGCCTTCTAAGCCGTAGGTCGCGGGTTCGAGTCCCTCCAGGCGCGCCAATGATTACAATGACTTGTCCTTGGCTGTGCCCATTGTCTTGACCTCACCTTGTTGAATATCAGCCATGGCCAAGTTAAGGTATTCGCATTTGAGGTAATTTTACGCCGGTCTGGGGAGCGGGCCTTTGGCTGACCATCACCACAAGTTGGCCTTGTTGGGCAACTTCACGTTGGATTTTCTGGCCCGGGAACTGGGCCGCCAACTGGAAGGGCGCGGCTATTTGGCCCAGATGCATCTGGGCGGCTACAACCAATATCACCAGGAGATTCTTGACCCCCAGTCCGCGCTGTATGCCATGGCGCCCGGCCTGGTGCTGCTTTTGCTGGACCCGCACCCCTTCCTGGGGCCAGCCAGGGAGGCCATCCTGGCCGGGGATGACCCCACCCAGGTAGGCAGCCGCTTGGCCGCCGAGACCCTGGCCCTGGCGGCCACGGCCCAACAGCGCCTACCCCGGGCCACCCTGCTGCTCAGCACTTTTTTCCTGCCGCCCCAGGAGACCCTGCCCGGGCTGGAGTTCAACACCCCTCACGGCTTGGCCCCCTTGGTGGCCGCCTATAACGCGGCCCTGGCCGCCCAGGCCCAGACCGACCCCCGCCTGCGCCTGGTGGACATGGAGGGCCTGCTGCGCTGGCAAGGCACGGCCAGCCTGTTTGACGAGCGCCTGTGGGTCATAGGCCGCATACGCTTCTCCCGGGCCGGCGACCAGGCCCTGGCCCGCTGGCTCGCGGCCAGCATCTATCCCCTGTGGGGCGGCACCCGCAAGGTATTGGTGCTGGACCTGGACAACACCCTCTGGGGCGGGGTGCTGGGCGAGGAAGGCCCCCTGGGGGTCAAGCTTGGCGAGGAGGAGATGGGCCTGGCCTACAAGGAGTTCCAGCAGGGGCTCGCGCACCTGGGCCGCGCCGGGGTGATCCTGGCCGTCAACTCCAAGAACAACCCCCAGGACGGGGAGGAGATCTTCAGGCAAAACCAACAGATGGCCTTGAAATCCGACCACTTTGCCGGGAAGATGATCAACTGGAGCGACAAGGCCGCCAACATGCGCGAGATCGCCCGCCGCCTCAATCTCGGCCTGGACAGCCTGGTCTTCTTGGACGACAACCCCGCCGAGCGGGCCCTGATCCGCCAGGAACTGCCCATGGTGGCGGTGCCCGAGTTCCCCGACGACCCCGCCCTGCTCAAGACCTTTTTGTGGGAGGTGGCCCTGGACCATTTCAATCGCCTGAGCCTGACCAGCGAGGACCTGACCAAGGGCGAGCAGTACCGCATCCGGGGGCTGACCGAGGAACTGCGCGACAGCGCCACCGACCTGGACCAGTTCCTGGCCTCCCTGGAGATGCGCGGCCGAGTCAGGCTGCTGGACGGCCCCAGCCTGGCCAGGGTGGCCCAGCTCACCCAGAAGACCAACCAGTTCAACCTGACCACCAGGCGCTACAGCGAGGCCCAGGTGCTGGACATGGGCCAGGCGGAGCGGCATCGCGTCTTTGTCCTGGAGCTGGATGACAAGTTCGGGGGCCACGGCTTGGTGGGGGTGATTATCGCCGCCCAGGAGCAGGGCCAGCCAGCCACCTGGCTCATAGATACCTTCTTGCTCTCCTGCCGGGTGATCGGCCGCGGGGCCGAGGACTTCTTCCTGGCCCTGGTGGGCCAGTATCTGCGCGGCCTGGGGGCCACAAGCCTGGTGGGCCAATACCTGCCCAGCGCCAAGAACGCGCAGGTGGCGGAGCTGTACCCGCGCCTGGGCTTCAGCCCCCTGCCCGGCCAGGATGGCAGGTGGACCCTGGACCTGGCCACGGGGGGCCCGCAACCGCCGGCCTGGATCGCCATCGAGCAGGCGCCCTAGGCCCGCCGGGCGCGGACGCCGCGCTCATCATTCACCCTGTGATGGTTTGGCAATACATGCGCGATGACATCAAGCAGGTCATGGCCCAGGTCTTTCGCCTGCCGGTCGACCAGATACCAGACACCGCCAAGATCAACAACCTGCTCAACTGGGATTCCCTGGGCCATATACAACTCATGCTGGCCCTGGAGGACCGCTTCGGCCTGCGCATCAGCGCCGAGAACATCCTCAAGTTGCAGTCCCTGGAGGCCATCGAGCAGTTCCTGGCCCAAACCGCGCCAGCGGCACCCCCGGCCTGAGGCCGCCGGATAAGAGGCGAGCGCCATGGCCCCAGAGGACCACATCAGCCTGTCCTGGTGCGCCCCAGGGGACATCCCCCAGGTGCGGGAGCTGATCGGCCGGCACTGGCGGCCAGGCCATGTCATGGCCCGCGACGCCCGGCTTTATGCCTGGCAGTTCCATGACCCGGGCCGGCCCCAGGGCCTGTCGGTCCTCCTGGCCCGCCGGGGCGGGGAATTGGTGGGCCACCTGGGCCTTATCCCCGGCGATTTCAACCTGCAAGGCCGCCGTCTGCCCTGCCGTTGGACCAGCCTGTGGTTCGTGACCAAGCAGACCCAGGCCACCGGCGCCGGGGTGGCCCTTTTGCGCAAGGCCCAGGAGGAATGCGGCGGCCTGCTGGGCTGCCTGGGCTACAATCAAGAGGCCCTGCGGGTCTTCGGGGCCATGGGCTTTGACCTGCTGCCGGCCCTGCCCCGCTGGCTGCGCCTGGGGCGGGCCAGCGCCCTGCATGGCCTGCTGGCCGGCTCGCCCCAGCCCTACCCCCCCCAGGTGGGCCAAGACCTGGCCCAGGCGGCGGGGCTCGCGGCCTTGCGGCCGGCCCCGGGCCTGGAGGTGAGGGACTGGGCCAGCCTGGGGCCGCGGGCCTGGCGAGAGGCCTGGGAGCGGGACCTGGCCCCCGGGGGACTGGGCACCTGGCTGGACGAGGATTTCATCACCTGGCGCTATGTGCGGCACCCGGTTTTTCGCTACACCGTGCGCCTGGTCCTGCGGCCCGCCGACGGCCGCGTGCTGGGGCTGATGGTCTACCGCGTGCAGGAGCTCGCCGGACGCGCCGAGAAAATCCTGCGCCTGTTGGAGCTGGCCTGCCGGGAGGAGGCCCGGGACGTGCTGCTGCAAGACCTGCTGGCCAGGGTCGAGGAACTGGGGCCGGCCTTCGTGGATTTCCACTGCGCCAGCCAGGACCTGGCCCCGGCGCTGGAGCGGGCCGGCTTCCTGCGGGAAGAGAGCCTGCCGGCCATGTTGCCCAGCCTGTTCCAGCCCTTGGACTTTCGCCAGGCGCGCTTGCCGGCGGCGCTGTGGGCGCCCAGGGACCAAGGCCTGGCCAGGGGGGTCCTTAACTCGCCAGGGCTCTACCTCACCCGGGGCCAGGGTGACCAGGACCGCCCAAACTAAGGTTTTTTCGGGACCAGTCCGCAACCGAGGTGGCACCATGAAGTCCGGAGCGCCGGCCCCATCCGCTAGCTGCCTGGTGGTGATGTACCACTACGTGCGCCACAGCGCCGCCACGCCCTTTCCCGGGATCAAGGCCCTGGACCCGGCGGACTTCGCCGCGCAGTTGGACTGGCTCATGGCCAACTTCAGGGTGCTGGATTACCCGGCCTTTTTGGCGGCCCTCCATGACGGCGGCCTGGAGGGACCCACGGCCCTGCTGACCTTTGACGACGGCTTTGCCGATCACTATCAGCAGGCCTGGCCCTTGATGCGCCAGCGCGGGCTGAAGGGGGTGTTCTTCCTGTCCGGCGCCACCCTGGGGCCGCGCCCTGGCCTGCTGAACGTGCACAAGACCCACTTCCTGTTGGCCCGCCTGGGCGACGCCGCCTTTGGGGACGCGGTTATCGCCTACCTGGAGCGGCGGGGGGTGCCCTGGCCAGAGGCACGGACCCAGGAAGGCCTGTACCGCTACGATCAGGAACAAAGCGGCCGGATCAAGCGCCTGCTCAACTACCAACTTGACCTGGCCCTGACCGGGCAACTGCTGGACGACCTGTTTGCGGAGCACCTGGGCGACGCCGAGGAGTTCGCCCGGGGGCTATATTTGTCGGCCGGGCAGATCAGGGAGATGGCCGCGGCCGGGCAGACCTTCGGCGCCCACACCCAAAGCCATGTGGTGCTGTCGCGCCTGGACGCCCAGGCCCAGTGGGCCGAGTTGGCCCCGGGAGTGGCCATGGTCAGGCAACTGACCGGACAGGCCTCGGTGCCCTTCAGCTATCCCTTTGGGCATACCTCCACTTATAACCAAGACAGCCTGCGCCTGCTGGACCAAGGCGGTTACGCCCTGGCCTTCAACACCCAGCGCTCGCTGTTGCGCTGGGGTCAGCATCCGCCCTTGGAGCTGCCACGCCTGGATACCAAGGACATTCCGCCCTTCAAAGCCCTGCCCCAGGCCGCCGAGGCCGTGGGAGGCAGGCATGCCTGAGAACGCCGGCGGCCAGCCAGGGGCCATCGGTCGCGCGCGCACCTTCGGTCCGGCGGATCAGGAGGCCTTTGCCCGGCTTTCCGGCGACCGCAATCCCCTGCACATGGACGCCCTGCGCGCGCGCCGCCTCATGTTCGGCCAGCAGGTGGTGCATGGCATGCACCTGGTCCTGTGGGCATTGGACCAGGGCCTGGCCTCGGAGGATTGCCCGCTGGAGTTGCGGGGCTTAAGCGTGGAGTTCCGCCGTCCCTTGCTGCTGGGGCGGGAGGTGGGTATCCAGGTGTTGCTGGCGGGGCCGGAGGCCGTGGAGATGGAGCTGGAGGCCAGGGGCGTCAAGCTGGCCTGGCTGCGCGCCGAGTTGGCCGCCCGGCAAGGCCAGGGCGCGGGACCTCTGCCCTCCTGGCCTAAAGCGCGCCCCTGCCGGGAACTAGGCGCCGGCCAGGCCGCCGGCGATCAAGGCGAGCTGGACCTGGCCCTGGACCCGGGGCTGTGCCATGATCTTTTCCCCGCCCTGGCCGCCCGGTTGCGGCCCGACCAGATAGCGGCGCTGTTGGCCACCTCGCGCCTGGTGGGCATGCAGTGCCCGGGGCTGCACTCGGTTTATGGCGGCCTGGAACTGGCCAGCCAGCCCGGCCCAGCCGCCCAAGCCCTGCTGTCCTACCAGGTGACCAGGCATGAGCCACTTTTCTCCCTGTTGCTGATCAAGGTGCGGGCCGCCGGTCTGCAAGGCACCATCAAGGCCTTCCTGCGGCCCGAGCCCCGCCGGCAGGCCAGCCTGGACCAGGTCGGCCGGTTGGTGGAGCCTGGCGAGTTCCAAGGGCTCAGGTGCCTGGTGATCGGCGGTTCGCGTGGCCTGGGCGAGGTGGTGGCCAAGCTGGTGGCGGCCGGCGGCGGCGAGGTGGCCCTGACCTATCACCAAGGGGCGGAGGAGGCCCAAGCCGTGGCGGCGGAAATAAACCGCGCCGGCGGCCAGGCCCGCTGTCTGGCCTGGGACGTCTTGCATCCCACCAGCGCCCAGGCCTCGGGGCTGGACGGCTGGCGGCCCAATAGCCTGGCCTATTTCGCCACCCCCTTCATAACCGCCGGCCAGAGGGGAGAGTTCTCCCTGGCCCTATTTCGGCATTTTTGCGCCTACTACCTGGGCGGGTTCCTGGCCGCCTTGGCGGCTATACCCAAGGATGAGCAAACGATATTGCGGGTGCTTTATCCCTCCAGCGTGTTCGTGGAGGAGCCCCCTGGGGACTTGCTGGAATACGCCGCGGCCAAGGCCGCGGGCGAGGAGGTCTGCCATCAACTGGGCCGGCAGGCGGGCTTGCGCGTATGGGCGCCCCGTTTGCCCAAATTTGCCACCGATCAGACCGCGTCCTTTCTTCCCGCCGACCTGCCGGAACCCGCCCCCCAGTTGTTGGCGGCCCTGAGGGCCTTGCAAGGCCTTTGATTTTTGGCTGGCTTTGGCCGGCGGCAGGCTAGTTGAACATCACCAAGTTTATCAGGATGGGGTCCAGTTGGCCCTCGGCTTCCTTGCCTGACAGCGAGTCCTTGAAGACGAACTCCAGGGCGGGCGTGCTGGAGATCACCAGGTTGCCCGTGACCTTGAGCGTGGTGCCGTCGCGCCGCTCCAGGATGACCGACCCGCCCTTGATGGCCAGGCTCTTGATCTGGTCCAGGGGCATGGCCTGGATCACGCCTTGGTAGCGGAAGACATAGTTGGGCAGCAGGTTCTTGAAGCGCACCACCTCTACCTTGTTGCCCTGGTAGGTCACTAGATGGCCGCTGGGCTGGCCAGCCTCGGCGGGCGCTCCCTGGGAGGCCCAGACCGCCACGGCCACCGCCAGGCAGCAGATCAAGGTTAGCAAGGCTGTCAGACGTATAATCATGAGCTAGGTGTCCCTCGCGGCGTGAGGTGGTCGGCCAGGGCCACGGGCAACTCCGCGGCGCATGTTACCATGGGGAGGGGTGAGCAATTCACACCCCATAATAGCCTCTGGCCCTGCTCCCTGGCAATCGAGTTGGATTGCCAAAGCCATGGCGCCGCCCGGCCCGCCGGAGAGCGGGGCACAACCGGTGTCACGGGTTGACAATTTAACAGGTCAAGGATAAAAAACTAGGTTCACCGCAAGCCCAGGGGCGTAACCGACATGATAGATTTGGCTTTTGGCAAGACGGGCGGGCTATTGCCGGCCATAGCCCAGGACGCGGCCACCGGCGAGGTGCTGATGCTGGCCTACATCAACCGCGAGTCCTGGGAAAAATCGCTGGCCACCGGCGAGGTGCACTATTGGTCGCGCTCGCGCCAGGAACTGTGGCACAAGGGCGGCACCAGCGGGCACGTGCAGAAGATCAAGGCCGTCTACATTGACTGCGACAACGACACCGTGCTGTTCAAGGTGGAACAGGTGGGCGGCGCCGCCTGCCACACGGGCATGAAAAGCTGCTTTTACCGGCGGCTGGAGGGCCAGGAACTGGTCAGCGAGGGCGCGCCGGTCTTTGATCCCAGAAAGGTCTACGGCAAATGAAAGAGCCGCTGAAGCTGGGCGTGCCCAAGGGCAGCCTGCAGGAAGCCACCGTGCGCCTGTTCGCGCGGGCTGGCTGGAAGATCAACGTCAACGGCCGGTCCTATTTCCCGGAGATTGACGACGACGAGATAGACTGCTCCATCTGCCGCGCCCAGGAGATGAGCCGCTACGTGGAGAGCGGCACCCTGGACGCCGGCATCACCGGCCGCGACTGGATATTGGAGAACGACTCGGACGTGCACTACGTGGACGAGCTGGTCTACTCCAAGGTCTCGGCCCGGCCGGCCCGCTGGGTGCTGGCCGTGGCCAAAGACTCGAACATCAACGACATCAGCGATCTGGCGGGCAAGCGCATCGCCACCGAGATGGTCAACTTCACCCGCCGCTACTTCGAGGAGCAGGGCGTGCCGGTTCAGGTGCATTTCTCCTGGGGCGCCACCGAGGCCAAGGTGGTCAACGGCCTGGCCGACGCCATCGTGGAGGTCACCGAGACCGGCAGCACCATCAAGGCCCATGGGCTCAAAATCATCAAGGACCTGATGCAGTCCACCACCCAGCTCATCGCCAACAAGACCGCCTGGGCCAACCCCGAGAAGCGCCAGAAGATCGAGCAACTCGCCCTGCTCTTGAAGGGCGCCCTGGTGGCCCAGAAGATGATGGGGCTCAAGATGAACGTGCCCAAGCTCAAGCTCACCGAGATCGTGGAGGTACTGCCCAGCCTCAACGCCCCCACGGTGGCCAACCTGTACAACAGCGACTGGTTCTCGGTGGAGACCGTGGTTGACGAGAGCATCGTGCGCGACCTCATCCCCAAGCTCTTGCGCGGGGGGGCCGAGGGCATCATCGAGTACTCGCTGAACAAGGTTATTTAGGGCTGGCAAGGGGGCCCAGGGTCCGCCTGGAACCCCGGCCTCGAACTTTCGTGGAGCCGGGACGGTGTGATGGTTCAACGGCCTATGAATGACGAAATTACAGCCAAGGTCCTGGACTTTGTCCGCGCCGCCGGTGCGGTGGCGGCGGGCGTGTGCACGCCGGAAACCTTGAGAGGGGGACCGCCTTCCACCGACCTGTCCTATGTGGTCCCGGGTGCTCGCTCGGCGGTTACCTTTGCCTTGCCGCTCAAGCAGGACCACATCGAGCCCTATTTGGGTAAAAGGGATCATCAAAGCCACAACCGCGACAACCGTGACACCACAAATCTGGCCAGCGGCATCGCGTTTCAGTTGGCCAAGTATTTGGACCAGTTGGGATGGCCCTCGCGGGCCGTGGCCGCCAACAATGTCTACCGCCCCGAGGCGCCTGGCGGCCTGCACGACGAATTGCCTGATATCTCTCATCGCTACTTGGCCGTGCGTTCCGGCGTGGGCTGGTTTGGCCTATCGGGCAACGTCATCCGCCCCGACACCGGGGCCGCCCTGGTGCTGGCCTCGGTGGTTACCGAGGCCGAGTTGGCGCCCACCCCACCGCTGGCGCCAGAGGAAAACTACTGCGATCAATGCGGCATGTGCCTGGCAGCCTGCTTCTCGGGATTCATGCACGAGAGCCAGCGTACCAGCGTGACCATGGGAGGGAGGGAGTTCAGCTACTCCCAGCGGCGGGGGCATGTGCGTTGCGACTATGTGTGTGGCGGTTTCGCGGGGCTGCACCCCGGCGGCCAGTGGTCCACTTGGTCCCCCTCGCGTTACCCGATCCCCGACAGCGAGGTTGGTTTTCAGCAGGCCCTTCGTCTCGCGGCCAAGGCCTATTACCGGCGGCCAGCCCCCGCGGGAGGGTTCTACAGCCCCTTGCTGAAACATGGCAAGTTGGAATTCACCTGCGGCCATTGCATGCTCATATGCCATCAGGACAAGCAGGTGCGCGCCAAGAGACTGAAAATACTTACTACCAGCGGTGTGGTCATCGAAGGGCCGGAGGGTGCCCGCCAGGCGGTTTCTCCTGAGAAGGCCTTGGAGCATCTGTCAGCCCTGCCTAGCCAGCTAAGGACCATGTATCTGCCAGATTAGCGAGAAGTGCCTGGCCAGACCCGGCCAAGTGGGCGGATCTGGTGGGCGTTCAGCAGAACACTCTTGAGCGGGCCGATCACCGGATCGGCGAGGGCCTGTCCATGGGCATAACCAAGCGCGCCTGCGACATACCGCCCTTCATCGTCATGGACGTGCTGGAGCGGGCCCAGGAGTTGGAGGCCGCCGGCAAAAGCGTCATCCACCTGGAGGTGGGCGAGCCGGACTTCGACACGCCCCGCTGCGTCAAGGACGCCGCCATCCAGGCCCTGAACGACAACCGCACCCACTACACCCACTCCCTGGGCCTCAAGGAGCTGCGCCAGGCCATCGCCCGGCACTACCGCGCCCGCTACGGGGTGGAGGTGGACCCCATGCGGGTGCTGGTCACGGCGGGCACCAGCCCGGCCATGCTCTTGATGTTCGCGGCCCTGTTGGAGGACGGCGACGAGGTGGTGGTCAGCGACCCCTGCTACGCCTGCTACCCCAACTTCATCTGCTTCGTGGGCGGCCAACCGGTGTACGTGCCCGTGGCCGAGGAGGACGCCTTCCAGTACCGGCCCGAGGAGATCGCCAAGCGCCTCACGCCGCGCACCAAGGGCATCGTCATCAACTCGCCGGCCAACCCCACGGGTCAGCTCCTGAGCGCCCAACGCATGGCCGCCGTGGCCAAGCTGGCCCCCGGCAATAGCGGGCCGCCCTATGTCATCAGCGACGAGATCTACCACGGCCTGGTCTACGAGGGGCGGGAGCACAGCATCCTGGAGTTCACGGACGACGCCTTTGTCCTGGGCGGCTTCAGCAAGCTCTACGCCATGACCGGCTGGCGTCTGGGCTTTTGCATCGTGCCGCCCCGCTACATCCGCCCCTTGCAGAAGATGCACCAGAACTTCGCCATCTGCGCGCCCTCCCTGGCCCAGTGGGCGGGCATCGCCGCCTTGGAGCAGGCCCATGAGGACGTGGCCCGCATGAAGGCGCGCTACGACGCCCGCCGGATCAGGCTGGTGCGGGGGCTCCGGGACCTGGGCTTCAAGATTCCCGTGACCCCCACCGGGGCCTTCTACGTCTTCACCCGCTGCGATCACCTGGACGCCGACGACTATCGCCTGGCCTTCCACATCCTGGAGAACGCCGGCGTGGCCGTCACCCCGGGGCGCGACTTCGGCCCCGGCGGCCATGGCTTTTTGCGCTTCACCTACGCCAACAATCTGCAAAATATCGAGGAGGGCCTGCGCCGCCTGCGGGAGTACCTGGGCCGCTTTTACGGCTAGGGGGCCGGAGGCTGGCCGCCCGCCCGCCCCAGCTTGACGATGGCATTGCTGGGTGTTAACTTTGTTGCAACCCATTGCCATCAAGGGATAGCCTGTTGCGCCGTAGCCTGAATAGCCTGCTCTTGAGCTTACTGCTCCTGTTCTCCGTCCTGGGCGGCGGCGCGCCCCTGGCCGGTCCCCTGCCCGCGCCCCCCGAGGCGCCCCGGTCCTGCCCCTGCATGCCGGACAACGCCTGCCAGTGCCCGACTGACTCCCCCTGCCAGGTCAGCCAGGACCTGCCGGCCCCCGCCGCGCCCATGGCGGTCAGTACCCTGGATTGGCCCCAGGCCCCGGGCCTGGCCTTTGGGGGCTGGGTGTCCTGTCCCCAGTGCCCTGCCCAGCAGGTGGCCAGCCGCCCGGCGCCCCCGGCCCCGCCGCCAGAACCCCTTTATCTGCATAAATCCTCCCTGCTGATCTAGTCCCGGCCCCCCTGGTCCCGGCGGAGGTGGTATTGCCGTCCGGGACCCCGTAAAATAAAGCTATTTATAACGCATAGTTAATTCATAAAGCCCGCAGCGGCCCCTTTCCGCCGCCCGCATAGGAGCATGCACATGTCCCCGCGGATCATCTCCAGGCCCGTGCCTCGCGCCATCGCCAAAATCGCGCCCAGCCAGTCCTTGGCCGCTGGTTGGCTCTCCCTAACCCTCATGCTGGCCCTTGTGGTCTTGTTCCTGGGGGCCTCCCTGGCCCGGGGCGCTGAAACCCCCGGCGACGAGATGGTCTACCCGGTGGGCGACTTCAAGGACGGCAAGGCCCGCCATTACTCCCTCAAGTCCCCCGAGGGCATCACCGTGCGCTACTTCCTGCTCAAGGCCCCGGACGGCGGCATACGCGCCGCCTTCGACGCCTGCGACGTGTGTTGGCGCTCGGGCAAGGGCTATGCCCAGGAAGGCGACAACATGATCTGCCGTAACTGCGGCCGGCGCTTCGCCTCGGCCCAGGTGGGTCAGAAGCGCGGCGGCTGCAACCCCGGTCCCCTGGCCTTAAGCGTGCAGGGCGATCAGGTGCGCATCAAGAAGGCCGACATCTACCAGGGTCAGCACTACTTCGATCTCAAGCGCTAGGGGAGGCCGGCCATGAACCTCAAGGACATCGCGCTGTTGAATTTGCGGCGCCGCAAGGCCAAGGCCGCCTTCGTGCTGGCGGGCTTGCTTATCGGCGTGGCCACCATGGTGGCCCTGGTGGGCCTGGCCGAGGCGCTCACCCACGAGATCAACCACAAGCTGGAGAAATACGGCGCAAATATCCTGGTCACCCCCCGCTCCGACCAGTTGTCGCTGACCTACGAGGGCATGAGCCTGGGCGGGTTTTCCTTCGAGACCAAGGAGCTTAAGGAGACCGACCTGGAGAAGATCAGGCACATCAAGAACGCCGGCAACCTGGCCGCCGTGGGACCCATGGTCCTGGGCGTGGTGCGGGTGGGCCAGCAAGAGGTGCTGCTCTCGGGGGTGGACTTCGAGGCCTCGGAGATACTCAAGCCCTGGTGGAAGGTGGAGGGCGCGGCGCCCGGCCCCGGCCAGGTGGTGCTGGGCTCCGAGGCGGCCCGGGTGCTGGGCCTGGCGACCGGCCAGGAGCTGGTCATCCAGGACCGCCGCCTGACGGTCAGCGGCCTGCTCACCCCCACCGGCTCCCAGGACGACGGCCTGATCTTCAGCCAGGTGGCCACGGCCCAGGAGCTCTTGGGCAAGCAGGGCCTGGTCTCCATGGTGGAGGTGGCGGCCCTGTGCAAGGACTGCCCGGTGGAGGACATGGTGGAGCAGATCAGCGAGGTGCTGCCCACGGCCAAGGTGGTGGCCATCCAGTCGGTGGTCAAGGGCCGCATGGAGACGCTGAAGCACTTCAAGAGCTTCGGCATGGGGGTCTCGGGCCTGGTGGCCCTGGTGGGCAGCCTGGTGGTCTTGGTGACCATGATGGCTAGCGTCAAGGAGCGCACCCAGGAGATCGGTATCTTTAGGGCCATCGGCTTCCGCCAGAGCCACGTGATGCGCGTGGTGCTTTTGGAGGCGGCCCTGTTGTCCCTGGCTGCCGGGGTGCTGGGCTATCTCTTGGGCCTGGGGGCCGGCGAGCTGGCCCTGCCCCTGTTCAGCCAGGGCCACGGCGCCCATGTGGCCTTCGACCCTTGGCTGGCGGGCGGCGCGCTGGTCTTGGCCCTGGTGGTGGGCCTGGCGGCCAGCCTGTACCCCTCGCTCATGGCCGCGCGCATGGACCCCCACGAGGCCCTGCGCACCCTATAGCAGGATGTTGAAAAAGTCCGTCCATGGACTTTTTCAACTCGAGTCAGCCGAAATGAATTCGGCTGACTCTCCCAAAAAGCTTGGTGCTTCGCACCGGCACTTTTTGGCGGGCCGTCCATGGCCCGCGAGCAGGCTGCCAAATTGCAGCCTGCCAGCCTGGAGACACTATCATGAGCTTCATACAAGGCCAGGACCTGGCCAAGACCTACGGCAGCGGCGAGGCGGCCATGACCGCCCTGGACGGCGCGAGCTTCAGCATAGAAAAAGGCGAGTTCGTGGCCGTGATGGGTCCCTCGGGCTCGGGCAAGTCCACCCTCTTGTCGGTGCTGGGGGCCTTGAACACCCCCAGCCGCGGCCGCTACCTGGTGGACGGCAAGGACATCTACGCCCTGGGCTCCGACCAGCGGGCCGACTTTCGGCGCCAGTACCTGGGCTTCGTGTTCCAGAGCTTCAACCTGGTGCCCTACCTGAGCATTTGCGAGAACGTCATGCTGCCCCTGGCCATACAGAAGATGCCCTCCCGCCGCAAGCGCGATCTGGCCATCGGGGCATTGGAGCGGGTGGGCCTGGCCGGCAAGCAGGACCGCCTGCCCAGCCAGGTCTCGGGCGGCGAGCAGGAGCGCACGGCGGTGGCCCGCGCTCTGGTCAACAACCCGCCCATACTCTTGGCCGACGAGCCCACCGGCAACCTGGACGTGGCCACCAGCCGCGAGGTCATGGAGGCTCATGGAGGAGGGGCTGACGTATCTGAAGGTGGCGGGCCGAGTGCCTCGGCTCCCATAGCGGGTCGGGGGGCGCTCTAGCCCGGCCAGGCCTGGCAGGCTCCCGCCGCCAGGCTGACGCGGTAAATACACGGGCGGGGGTTACCCCCGCCCGTATTTCTGATACCCGGTCTACTCCCGCCGGCGGAAGAGCAAGAGCGTCAGGTCGTCGAACTGCTCCACCGGTCCGGTGAAGCCGCGCCAGTCGGCGATGAGGTCGTCCAGCATCTGGGGGGCATCGTTGGGCAGGGCCTGGGCCAGCCACTGGCCGACCCGCCCCAGGCCGTACATCTGGTTGTCCTGGTTGATGGCCTCGTCCAGGCCGTCGGTGAAGACCAGCAGGGTGTCTCCGACCTCCAGGTTGATCCGGCCCATCTCCAGTCTGAGGTCGTCCATGATGCCCAAGGCCAGGCCCTGGGCACGCGGCAGTTGCTCCACCGGGCCGCTGGCCCGGCGCAAGAGCGGCGAGGGGTGGCCGGCGCTGACGTAGCGCAATTGGCCGGTCTTGATGCCGTATACCCCGTAGAACACGGTCACGAACATGCACATCTCGTTGTCGGGGATGATCTGGGCGTTGACCAGCTCCTGCACGTAGCGCTTCAGGTCGTCAACCATGACGTTGAAGGACTGGGCCAGGTCGCCCACCTCGTCGCCGGGGCGCACGTCCTCCACGTGGGTGGACAAATCGCCGCCGGCCAGGCGCCGGGCGGCGGCCACCAGGTGGTGCAGGGGCTCGGTCAGGCGCACCACCATCCACCACACCACCAGCACCAGGGCCGCCAGGCCGCCCAAGGCCCACAGGGTCTGCTGGCGGGCCAGGGAGACCACGGGCGCCAGCACCTCGTCCTCGGGCGCCATCACCCCCAGGCTCCAGCCCGGGCCGGGCACCGGCACGAAGGCCAGCCAGGCCGGCCGGCCGCTGCGCCAGTCGGCGACCCGCACCAGACCCGAGCTTCCCCGCACCATGCGCTGACCCAAGGCGCGCATGTCGGGCCGCTGAAGGCCCTCGGCCAGGGAGAAGAAGGTCTCGCGCATCACCCAGGATTCCTCGGGCGCGGCCAGGAAGGTGCCCTGCTTGGTGATCAGAAAGGCGTAGCCCCGCTGGCCCACGGCCAGGCCGGCCACCTCGCGCCCCAGGCGCTCCAGGTCCACGTCGGCGGTGGCCACGCCCAGGACCTGGCCGTTTTTGACCATGGGCGCGGAATAGGTGGTCATCAGGACCTCGCCGCCGCCCTCGTCGAAATAGGGCTCGGCCCAGTTGGGCATCTGCAACTGGTTGGGGATCAAGAACCAGTCCTGGGCCAGATAGTCGTAGGTGGGGCTGTCCAGGTTGAGTTCCTTGAAGCCCTGGGGCGAGCGGTAGATATAGGGCGCGTAGAAGCGCTTGCGGGAGTCGAAGGCAAAGGGCGCGTAGGCCAGGGCCATGCCGTAGACCTTGGGGGCCTCCTTCAACTGGTGGCGCAGCATGGCCAGGGCCTCGTCGCTGTCGGCCGGGTGCCAGACCTCCAGGGTGGTGGAGAGATTACGGGCCGTGCCCGAAACCTGGCCCAGGGAGCGCGCCAGCTCCCAGGCCTGGGACTTGGCAAAGGCCATGAGGTGTTCCTGGCGGGCGGCCAGCAGGGCCTGGCTGCTGCCGTGGTAGGTCAACAGGGCCATGGCCAGGGAGATGAGCCCCACCCCGGCCAGCACGAAGACCGTGAAGCGGGTGCGCAGCCGCAGCCAATGGGGGCGCAGACGGGCTATGGCGGTCATGGCTTTTGCCAGGCGGGCACGGAGAAGGTGCCCGTGGGGGTGGCCCGGGGCAGAAAGCCGTGCTTGAACAACAACTGGCCCGCCAGCTCAAGGCCCCTGGGGTCCAGCTCGCCCATTTTTTCCAGGCCCACGCGCTCGGTGATGATCTGGGACATGACTTTGAGCATCCAGCGCTGGTGGGCCTGGTTGCTGGCCAGGCGCGAATCGTCCACCCGTTTCATGGTGGCGGCCAGGGCCGTCTCCGGCTCCTTGAAGGCCAGGCGCCAGCCTTCCAAGGTGGCCTGGATGAAGCGCCGGCACAGGTCCGGGTTGTCCTGCCAGGTGCTCTCCCGGGCGTAGATGCCGTCCTCGGGAAAGGCGAAACCCAGCTTGTCCAGGTCGAAGATGTTTAGCTCCTCCTGGTCAATGCCGGCCTGATAGAGCACGTGGATCTCGTTGTAGAGCATGGCCGAGGCGGCGTCCACGGCGCGGCTCAAGAAGGGCGCCATGGAGGATCCCTGGCGGATCTCGTTG
>JACQYR010000249.1:1021-7308 GCA_016208115.1 Desulfarculus sp. | reverse complement strand
GGCCGGCCAATCGGCCGGCCAGGGGCAGGCCGAGCACCCCCCGGGCGGCCCGGATCAAGGCCCGCTCGCGCAAGGGGCGCTGGGGGCCGGACCACTGAGCCAGGAGGCGCTCCGCGAACCCCTGGAAGCCCGGCCAGTTGGGCTGACCCCACAGTGGCTGGTTGAAGACATAGGCCGCGGCCAGCCTGAGCAGGTCCGGGTGGTAATAGCGCAGGCGGTCGCCCCGGCTGAGCAGGCCGTGCAGCGCCTCCTGGGGCCAGGACAGGGCCGGCTGCCCGCCGGCCGGGCACAGGGCCACCAGCCGGCCCACCAGGTGGGGGTGCTCATGGGCCAGCCAGAGCAACGTCTGGCCTCCCAGGGAATGTCCCAGCCAATCCGAGCGCTTAAGCCCCAGGCTCCCGGCCAGGGCCGCTAATTGCTCAGAGAACCAGGGGATGGTGTAGGGGGCGTCGGGCTTGTGGGAGAGCCCGAAGCCGGGCAGGTCGGGGATGAGGCAGGTGCGCCGTGGGGCCAAGAGGGGGGCCACGTCGTAGAAGTCGTCGGCGCCGCCGCCCAGGCCGTGCACCAGCACCAGGGCCGGGCCCTGGCCGCCAGCCACCAGGCGCAGCCAACCCCAGTCCAGGCAGAGCCAGCGCTCGGCGAAGCCCGGGGGCAGGGGACGGGGGTATGGGGAGGGATGCTCCATGATTTCGCCCTTTTCCCTTGCCGCTAACCGGCGGGCCTAGTATGCTCTAAATCAGGCTCCGTAATAGGGGCGCAGGTTGTTTTTTGGCGTATATTCTATAAAAATACCACGCGGGTTGTTAACCCGGCTTTTTTATCGTGTCTCCACTCTGCCCAAAGGACCGGCGGCCATAACCCATGCCCAAGCGTTCCTCCAAGGATTTCGGGGCCTCCCTGGACCAGGGCGACGCCCTGCTCGACCCCGAGGTGCGTGACCCCGAGAGGCCCCTGGAGGATGAGGACCAGGAGGAGGAGGCCGGCCTGGAGGGGGCCGGGCTGGACCTGGAGGAGGGGGCCGAGGTGCAGGCCGAGGGGTCGGCCCTGGACCTGGCCGACGAACTGGCCCCCAGCGGCCAGCCCCACCCCCCGGCCCCGGTGGATGCCCTGCAACGCTACCTGTGGGAGGTGCGCCAGTACCCCTTGCTCAGCCGCGAGGAGGAAGAGGTCCTGGCCCGGCGCTACGCCGAGAACGGCGACCCCGAGGCGGCGGCCAAGCTGGTGACCTCCAACCTGCGCCTGGTCATCAAGATCGCCATGGAGCACCAGCGCTACTGGATGCGCAACCTACTTGACCTGGTGCAGGAGGGCAACACGGGCCTGTTGCAGGCGGTCAAGAAATTCGACCCCTTCAGGGGCATCAAGTTCTCCTACTACGCTTCCTTCTGGATCAAGGCCTACATCCTCAAGTTCATCATGGACAACTGGCGCCTGGTGCGCCTGGGCACCACCCAGGCCCAGCGCAAGCTGTTCTACAACCTAAGGCGCGAGAAGGAAAAGCTGCGCGCCCTGGGCATCTCGCCCGGGGCCAGGCTCCTGAGCGACCGCCTGGGCGTGAGCGAGCAGGAGGTGGTGGACATGGAGCAGCGCCTGGACTCCTGGGAGCTGTCCCTGGACGCCCCGGTGCGCGAGGAGTCCGACGACGCCCACCAGAGCTTCATGCCCGACGACAAGCCCGCGGCCGACGAGTTGCTCTCGGGCAATCAGTTGCGCCGGCTCTTCCACGACCAGCTCATGGCCTTCCGCCAGACCCTGGACGACAAGGAGCGCGACATCCTGGACCGCCGGCTGTTGTCCGAGGAGCCCATCACCTTGAGCGAACTGGGCGCGGCCCACAACATCAGCCGGGAGCGCATACGCCAGATACAGGAACGCCTGCTGGGCAAGCTGCACCGCTACCTGCGCGAGCACATCCAGGACTTTGACGAACAATTCGCTGATCTGACCAGCAGCGACTAACGACATCGGCACCATGGGCAAGGCGAACTAAATCTTGGCGATAGCTACCGGCAAACTCCCCCACCTGATGCGCGGCGCGCGGCTGGTTTCGGCCCTGCTGGTCTTGGCCCTGATGCTTATGGCCCTGACCCTGGGCTGCGCGCCCAAGACATCCTCCCCGCCTCCTCCTCCGCCCCCCGGTCCGCCCAAGGCGGCCAAGTCGGGCCAGGAGGGGCTGGCCCTGTTCGCCATGGCCGAGCGCCTGCAGAAGGCCGGCGACGCCGAGGGGGCCTTGCGGCTTCTGGGTCAGGCCGCGGAGAAGGACCCCCAGAGCGGCTTTTTGCGCCTGGAGATGGCCCGGGTACACCTGAGCCAGGGCAACCTGGATTTGGCCCTGGGCGAGGCCGAGCAGGCCAGCAAGCTAAGCCCCGAGCTAGTGGATGCCTTGGTGCTCCAGGGCGGGTTGCACGCCAACCGCAAGGACTTGGCCCACGCCATCGCCGCCTACGAGAAGGTGCTTAAGCTGGAGCCCGGGCACGACGAGGCCCAGCTCTTTTTGGGCTCGCTCTACCTGGAGGACGGCCGCCAGAAGGAGGCCACCCAGGCCCTGGAGGCCCTGGTCAAGCGCCGGCCGGAGCTGGCCCTGGCCCGCTACTACTACGGACAGGCCCTGGCCAGCCAGAAACGCTACCGGGCCGCCGAGCAGCAGTACCGCGCCGCCGCCGACGCATCGCCTCAGTTCCTGGCCGCCCTGTTCGAGCTGGCCAAGCTCCACGAGTTGCAGCGGCTCACCGACAAGGCCGAGGCCACCTACCTGGAGATATTGCGCAAGAATCCCGACTCCACCGCCGCCCACGACCTCCTGGGCCGGCTGTTCCTGCGCACCGGCCGCTACCAGGAGGCCCTGCACCAGTTCGCCATCGTCAAGGGCCTTAGCCAGGAAGACAGCGAGGTGCGGGTCAAGATCGGCCTGGTCTACTTCGAGCAGGGGCGTTACGGCCAGGCCGCCGACGAGTTCCGGGGCATCCTGAAGCAGGAGCCGGACAACCAGCGCGCCCGCTATTACCTGGGCGTGTCTCTGCAGGAGGACGGCAAGGACCAGGAGGCCCTGCAGGAGCTCAAGGCCATCAAGCCCGAGGCCGAGTTCTTCGTGGACGCCTGCCTGCACCAGGCCGAGATACTGGACAAGCAGAAGCGCCGGGCCGAGGCCGTGCAGTTGTTGCAGGAGGCCCGCAAGATCAAGCCCAAGGACGTGGACCTGCTGGTGGCCCTGGCGGCCCTCATGGAGGCCGACAGCCAGTTGAAGGAGGCCGAGGCCCACCTGCGCGAGGCCCTGCAAAACGAGCCCAAGAACGCCGAGACCCACTTCCGCCTGGGGGTGGTGCTGGACAAGCGCGGCGAGAACAAGGCGGCCATGGCCCAGATGCGCAAGGCCATCGAGCTCAACGACCGCCACGCCAAGGCGCTCAACTACCTGGGCTACACCATGGCCGAGCAGGGCGGCGACCTTAACGAGGCCGAGCGCCTGGTGCGCCGGGCCGATCGCGGAGGCCCGCGGGCACCTGAGGTCAAGGTGATCCGGTGCCAAGAGATTTTTCCCGCCAAACCCTAGCCTTGATGATTTTGGTGGCCACCTGTGCGTGGTTGTTGGCGGCCTGCGCCACCCTGCCCGGCGGGCCGGTGGCCGGCCTGGCCCCCAGCGCGGCCCAGGCCGTGGAGCGCCTGGAGGCGCGCCGGCAGGCCACCAGGAGCTTCAGCATGCAGGGCGAGATACAGGGACAGAACCCCGCCGGCGAGCTCAATGGCGAGCAGCGCATAATGGGGCGCTTTCCCGACCGCCTGCGGGCCGAGGTGATGGGTCCCTTCGGCCGGCCGGCCCTGTTGCTCTTGTGCGACGGCACGCGCATGGCCGTCTTGGCCTATGGCGAGAACAAGGCCTACCAGGGGCCGGCCTCGCGGGCCAACGTGGCCCGCTTCCTGGGCCTGTCGCTCACCCCCGCCGAGGTCTACGCCCTTTTGAGCGGCTCGGTGCCCCTGATCTCCCCCCTTGAGGCCCGGGTGCTGGATTCCTCCCAGGCGGGCCGGGCCGTGCTGCAGATGAAAAACGCCGACAACCTGGAGCAGGGTCTGATCTTCAGCCTGGACGACTACACGGTCTTCGAGTCCTGGGTCAGCGACCGCGCCGGCGGCAACTCCCTTAACGCCCGCTTCGAGTCCTTCGCCAGCCTGGCCGGCGGGCGCTACCCCAAGCGCATCAAGCTCAGCGATCAGGAGGGGCGCTCCCTGGTCCTGGACAGCGACCAACTGGCCATCAACCCCAGCCTGGACGACCAGCTCTTCGAGCCTATGCTGCCGCCGGGCGTGGAGGTGATCCAGTTGCCATGAGCCAGGGCCTTGCCGGCGGCCAGCCCCTGCTGCTCTGCGAGCGCATGCTGGGCCGCCTGGCCACCTGGTTGAGAATCCTGGGCTACGACACCACCCTGATCGAGCGCCCGCCGGCCATGACGCCGCCGGGCGCCGTGCTTCTCACCCGGCGGCAACGCCTGGCCGGCCGGCCAGGGGTGCTCTTGGTGGTCCACGACCGCTTGGAGGACCAACTGCGCCAGGTCTTAAGTGACCTGGGCCTGCGGCCCCATCCGGACCAGTGGTTCTCGCGCTGCCTGGCCTGCAACCGGGCGGTGGAGCCCCTTGAGCGCTCGGCCGCCCTGGGCCTGGTGCCGGACCACACCCTGGCCACGGCCCCCTGCTTCACCCGCTGCCCGGCCTGCGGCAAGGTGTTCTGGCCGGGCAGCCACGGCCAGCGGGCGGCCCAGAGGATAGAGGCCCTGCTGGCCGGCCTGCCGGGGGCCGCGCCGTGAGAGGGGCCTGGGGTCATGTCAATGGCGTGTTGTGCCTAATACTTGTTTTTGGCCAGATTTTTATACTCTTTGACCATTTTCCCAAAATCCTTATCCTTTTTTCTTCTTTCGCTAACCGATGATTCAAAATGGGCTTTCTCTCTTTTCATTTTCAAATAACTTTCATGGAAGCCTTTGTCTATTTCTCCTTTTTCAATCGCCTCGAGTACCGAACAGCCAGCCTCGTTGGTATGTGTGCAATCCTTGAATATACAGTATTGAGAAAGGTTAAATATTTTTTCAAATGTGGTTTCCAATCCACGGGTTGTATCCACGATTCCTACTTCTCTCATCCCAGGATTGTCAACAAGTATGCCGCCGTTATCCAGCACAACTAATTCCCGATGGCTTGTAACGTGCCTACCCTTGTTTGTGCTCTTGCTTATTGCATCTGTGTTCATTATGGCTCTACCAGAAAGATTGTTCAACAATGATGATTTTCCGACTCCCGAAGAACCAAGCATACAGTATGTATTTCCCTTTTTGATAAGCCTTGTCAGGGCTTCGTATCCATCTTGCGTTTCATTGCTAATCGCAACAACTGGTATATTATCAATTCGTTGATTTATGGAATCAATTATTTCGACAAGCCTTTGTTCGCTTATTAAATCAGTTTTTGTCAATACAATTATCGGGTTTACTTTTGATGCATAACAAATTGTCAGGTACCTTTCAAGTCTGTTGATATTAAAATCCCTATCAACAGCTTGAAGCAAAAATGCATAATCAATATTCGTGGCAATTATTTGTATCTCTCCGAATCGGCCAACAGCCTGCCTCGAAATAATTGATGATCTTGGCAATATGTTATGAATCAGGGAAAAGTCTGAATCATGAATGGTCAAAGATACCCAATCACCTACTGCGGGAAAATCTTCACGTCCCTTGGCCGAAAACCGCAAATTACCTGTTACCTCGGCCTTTAATTCGCCCTTTTCTGTCTTTACAATATAGCTTTCCTTATGTTCCGAAACTACTCTCCCTACCTCCAAGCCGTGGAGGTTATTATCAATTATAAACTTTTCGATTCTGTCGTTATATCCAAAATCATCCAATTTCATTTTAGCTCCTACTGTCAGCCAGTATTTGTTGTATAAACTGAGCTTATGAGGTGTATGCCGCTTTGCCTCCCCAGTTTGCCTTACTTCATGCCATGCAAAACATGGCATCATCATGTCATGGCTGACGGTGATTAGTCTTAAAATAGGCCCAGATCCTTGAGTCCCCGCGCCGCGTAGACGATACCCACCAGGAAGAAGATGGCCGCGGCGCCCAGCTTCACGGCGCGCTCGGGCAGGCGCTTGCCCAGGTGCTGGCCCAGCCAGATGGCCAGGCCGTCGGAAACCACCATGCCCAGGCTGGAGCCCAGCCATACCCCCACCGTGGTCTGGCCGGCGGCCAGGGTCACGGTGCCCAGCATGGTCTTGTCGCCCAGCTCGGCCAAAAAGAAGG
>JACQYR010000249.1:0-1008 GCA_016208115.1 Desulfarculus sp. | reverse complement strand
TGGCGAGGTCAGGCGGCGGGCCGGGGCGTCCTTGTAGTCCAGGCTATCGCCGCGCAGGGTCCAGGCCCCGAAGGCCACAAAGGCCAGGCCCGACAGGAACTCCACCCAGCCCGGGGCCAGCAAGTGGGCCGACAGCCCTCCCAGGGCCATTGAGAGCAGGTGCACCAGGAGCGTGGCCACCAGGACGCCCCGCAGCACCACCAGGGCCTTGAAGCGGGTGGCCAGGGTCAGGGCCACCAACTGGGTTTTGTCGCCCAGCTCGGCCAAAAAGATCAGGCCCAGCGAGAGCCAGAAGCCATCCATCACACGCCTCCCACCATTCGATCAGGCCTTGTTGCGGTGGCGGCAAGGGTCAAAAAGAAAAGACCAATGCACCACCATGGGTGCAAAGGTCTCGCTAAGCCGATTGTGGCCGGTAAAGCCAGGCCCAAAGGCCAGTATGTTGACTTTACCTGACTAGCTACTCCCCTCTGCGGAGGATTGAATTGTAGGCCAGGGCCGCGCGGCAGGCAAGGACAAAATCCAGCGCGCCATATCCCAACCCCGGCGGCGTGGCCCGGCCTACCAGGTGACCCGCGTCACATTGGCCAGGCCGCCCACTAGCAGGTACAGGCAGAAGGCCATCACCGCGAAGCCGAAGAGATAGAACACCATGCGCCGGGCCGGCGAGGCCGGCTGCGCCAGGGCGCCCTGCAAGGCGCCCGCCTGCTCCAGGCGCTCCACCCAGGCCGCCCGCTCGCCCCGTGAGGCCTCCAAGGGCACGCTGCCTTCGAACATGGCCATGTCCATGGGGAAGCTGTGGGGGCGCACATGGCCGATGAAGAAGTGGATCAAGAACACATGGGCCATGGCCAGGGCGGCCTCCAGGCGGTGCACCCACAGGGCCAGGTTGATGCCCCAGCCGGGCATCAGCGCGCTGCTGGCCAGGGGGTCCCAGAGGATCAGGCCCGTGCCGCCGATGATGGCCATGCCCCAGAACACGGCCCAGTAGTCGAACTTCTCGTAGTA
>JACQYR010000248.1 GCA_016208115.1 Desulfarculus sp. | reverse complement strand
GATATGCCATTGAGATGGAAAGCATCGGGTGTGATCGGGACCATATCCACCTGCTATGCTCGGCGCACCCCAAGATAGCTCCTGGGCAGATCGTAAGGATATTCCAGAGCATCACGGCCAGGGAAATATTCCGGAGTAAGCCATCGGTGAAGAGGGAGCTTTGGGGTGGTGAGTTTTGGACGGACGGCTACTACGTGGCCACTGTGGGAGAGCCGGCCAACAGGCACAGCGTGGAGGCTTATGTGAAGAAGCAAGGCCAACCAGGCAATACCCTCCGTCAGTTGAAGCTCTTTTCTTAAGCCTTAGATACCCTGGGGCTTGCCCCAGGGTTCTTCATAACTAACTATAAAGACTTACCAATTATCCTGTGAACTATAAAGAATAAATTTGGAAGGTTGCTTCGCTTCGCTCGCAATGACGGCAATTTATGTTTTGGATAAATACGGACATTGTTGACATTATGCGCTGCATGTAATGTCCATACATGGCTTATCATGATAAACTCGTGCTCTTAAAATGTCGCCTGAATTTCGGGCTCGCCGTATATCACGGCAGGGGCTCGCTTACCACCTTCACGTCGCCGGTCTTGTGGCTGGGTATCCTCTCCATGGTCTTGCGCAGGTCCTCCAGGATAAAGGCGGACCAGTCGCGCATCACCACCGAGCGGTGACGGGTGCTGAGCACCTCCACGCGGTAGCTCATGGCCCCGGCCTGGGGCGGCTTGATGCTCACCTGCACGTACTCGGTGAAGCCCCACTCGGTCAGGCGGCCCTTGATGACCCCTTCCTTCTGGTCCAGGTGCTTGACGTTGAGGTTCTTGGTCATGGAGCGCACGGCGGCCAGCCAGACGTCGTCGTAGGACAGGCGCTGCACCACCAATACCTCGCGGGTGGTGGCCGGCGGCGGCTCCGGCGCCGAGCGCATGCAGGCCGGCAGGGCCAGGCTGGCCAGCAGGAGCAAGGCCAGCAAGGAGACGCGGGTGGATCCCGAAAATATGGTTGGCTTGTTCATGGCGCCTCGCCATCGCGGGTGGGGGTTGTGTCGAAAAGGGGTGGGGCCGCTATTTGCTGATCCAGCCCTCCTGGCGGGCCTTCTCGGCGTTGCAGGCCTCGTCGTCCACCATCACCGTGCGCCCCTCGGGGCTGGTGCATTCCATGTCGCAGGCCCCGGAGTTCCTGAGCCCGCGCAGGCGGTACCAGCGGTCCATGCAGGCCCGCCAGCACTCCTGGTCCAGACCGCGCACCACCTCCGGCCTTTGACATTGGGGATAGCTGGGCGGTGAGCCGCGGGTTTCGCCAGTGGCCGGGTTGTGCCAGGTGGAGCAGCCGGCGGCCAGCCAGGCCAGGCCCGCCAGCCAGGTCCACGCCAGGAGTCTACGCGCCATGTCATCTCCCTTGCAGGCAGGCGGAGGCGGTGGGGCAAACGCTTACCCCATGCTAAATCATGACCCAAGGGGCGTCAAGCCGGCGCGTCCAGGCCCAGGCGGGGCGGATAGGCCTACGCAACCTTTTAAAGTTTTTAGCCAAATAGTTTAATAAGCCGCGCCTGGCCGGGCTGCAATTAAAGAATTGTTTAATAACACCCTGGCCAGCCCCGGGAGGGCGGTGGTCACTCCTGGAACAGGGCCAGGTATTGGGCATAGCTGTAGGCCCGGTTGCGTTGGCCGCTGGTGGTTTCCCGCAATAGGCCCAGGCACCAGCAAACGGCCCCCGCCGCGCGCTTGACGCCGGGGGCCGTGGTCTCCCGGGGCCAGTTCTACTTCAAGAGCGTGTAGGGCTGGGTGCGCCCCACCCACTCGCTGGACGGGTACCGCTCGGCCAGGGTTTGATGGCCGGCCTTGAGGTGGGAGGGGTCCTTGCTGGCGCGGTAGCGGCAGATGGCCCGAAAGTACACCGCCTGGGGCGCGGCAAAGGCCTGGGGATGGCCCTCAAGCAGGCGCTCCAGGCTGGCCAGGGCGTCATCGAAGCGGTGGTGAGCGAAACGGGCCAGGGCCTGGCCCAGGAGCAGGTGGGGCACCAGCTCCGCCGGCGGCACGAAGCCGATCATGCCGTGGTGGGGGTTGCCCTGGGGGTCCAGCACAAAGAGGGCCGGGGTCCAGCGCACCCAGAAGGCGGATGCCTGGGGCTCGCTCTTGGGTGTCAGCTTGAGGGGCACCATTTCGCTGTTCAGAAAATCGGCCACCGCCGGCGTGGGGTACGTGACCGCACCCATCTGCTGGCAGCCGATTCAGGTGGGCGCGAAGAAATCCAGGAAAATGCCTTTGTCTTGGGCCTGGGCCCGCTCCAGGGCCTGTTGCCAGTCTTCCAGCCAAGCTATCTCCATGGTCATGGTCCTCTCCTCCTGGGGCTCGCGCCGCCGGGCGTTGGTGAGTGGGGGTCTAATAATTATAGGGGGTCTATGGTTTATATTAGAAACCAGCGGGCCGGCCGATGCAAGGCCTGCGTGGGCGCTCGCCGGGCCTTGACCATGGCCGGGCGGGGCCTGCTATGCTGATAGGCAACACTCACCCCGCGCCACGAGGAACCGCCATGAGCAACAGCCATTCGCCCCGCCGGCCCGGCCCCCAGACCCTGGCCCTGCACGCCGGCCAGGTGCCCGACAGCCAGACCGGGGCGCGGGCCGTGCCCATCTACCAGACCACCAGCTATGTCTTTCGCGACACCGCCCACGCCGCCGACCTGTTCGCCCTGCGCCAGCCGGGGTTCATCTACACCCGCATCATGAACCCCACCACCCAGGTGCTGGAGGACCGCCTGGCCGCCCTGCACGGGGCCGCCGGGGCCTTGGCCACCTCCTCGGGCATGGCGGCCATCTTCTTCGCGGTGCTGGGCATCACCCGGGCCGGCCAGAACCTCGTCAGCGGGGCCAACCTGTACGGCGGCACCCGCACCCTCTTCAGCCACACCCTGGCCCGCCTGGGCATAGAGGTGCGCTTCGTGGACTCCAGCGACCCCGCCAACTTCGTGAAGGCGGCGGACCGCGACACGCGGCTGTTCTTCACCGAGTCCATCGGCAACCCCCGCTGTAACGTGGACGACCTGGCCGGCATCGCCGCCGCGGCCCATGAGCAGGGCGTGCCCTTGGTGGTGGACAACACCGTCTCGCCGCCGCCCATGTCCAACCCCCTGGACTACGGCGCCGACATCGCGGTCTACTCGCTGACCAAGATCATCGGCGGCCACGGCACCTGCATCGGCGGAGCGGTGGTGGACTCGGGCCGTTTCGATTGGACCAAGGGAGGTCGCTATCCCGAACTGACCGAGCCCGATCCCTCATACCACGGGCTCAACTTCCAGGAGACCTTCTGCCGCTTCGATCCAGCCCAGGCCGGGACCGCCCAGTGCCCGGTGTACATCCTCAAGCTGCGCACCGGGCTCTTGCGCGACATCGGCGCGGCCATTTCGCCCTTCAACAGCTTTTTGATCCTGCAAGGCCTGGAGACCCTGCCCCTGCGCGCCCGCGCCCACTGCGCCAACGCCCAGCGGGTGGCCGTGTTCCTGGAACGCTACCCGGCGGTCACCTGGGTCAACTACGCCGGCCTGACCAGCCATCCGGATTATGAGCGGGCGCGGCTCTACTTCCCCGGCGGACCCAGCGCGGTCTTCGGCTTCGGGGTGAGGGGCGGGCTGGAGGCGGGCAGGCGCTTCATCGAGTCGGTGCGGCTCTGCTCCCACCTGGCCAACATCCTGGACGCCAAGACCCTGGTGATTCACCCGGCCACCACCACCCACAGCCAGCTCGGACCCGAGGAGCTCCTGGCCGCCGGAGTGAGCCAGGACCTGGTGCGCATCTCCGTGGGCATCGAGGACGTGGCCGACATCATCGCCGACCTGGACCAGGCGCTCAGGGCCAGCCAGGGCTAGGATTGGCCCACGCCCGCGGGCCGTGAATTACCAGACTGTAATTCCCCGAGGTTTTTCCCAGGCCCGGCCGGTCGGCGGCTTGGTGGGCAGTGCTTGGGCAACCATTTTATATTACGTGAAAATTAGGTTGAGACCGTGCTGGTCCCGGGTAAGGGCTGTTCTGGCATGCCTTTGGCAATACTAGATTAACAAGCGGTCACGCCCGCCGGGCAATCCGAGATGGCGTGACCGCCCCCGGCCTGGGAGGCAAGGTGCCCAGGTCCGCATGGGACCACAAAGTACGGTCAAGGAGGGACTGCGGCCGGCCAATGCGGCTCCCATGCGGACCTTGGCGCCAACCCTGGGGCCGGGACCGTCTTAAGTGCGCGACTCCGGGCTGGCCGGCACTTCGGCCGGAACGCCTGCCCTGGCGACCGAAGGGCCGGCCAGCCCTGGGGTTGGCACCCCACCATTTCGTAATTTACTTACCTTATCGTAATTCACCTAGTGCTGGGCGCCATGCCCGGCGGGCGGGGCGGTCTGTCCCCGGGGCTTGGGGGCCGGCTTCTTGGCCAGCCAGGCCTTCATCTGGGCGATCTCCTTTTCCTGGGCCTTGATGATCTCCCTGGCCAGCTTCTTGATCTTGGGGTCCTTGCCGTGCTCCAGCACCACCCTGGCCATGTCAATGGCCCCCTGGTGGTGGGGTATCATGCCGCGCAGGAAGTCCTGGTCGGCGTCACCGCTGAGGGCGAAGGACATGCCTTGGTGCATGCGCTCGTTGGCCTGGGTATAGCCCCTAATCACCGGGTCATCGCCCTGGGCCGGGGCCTGCCCGGGCAGCAGAAGGGTAAGGATCAAGAGGCCCGTCAGGGCCAAGCCATGGCGCAGGGTTGACATGGGTATCCCCTCCAGCATTGATGGATGATGCGGCATGGTTGATAGTCTATCAGATGAATAGACAAACGTGGGGGCGGTCAGGGCGGTGGGCCGCCTCAGACCCGGGAGCTTACCACCAGGCCCCGGTGATCGGCGGCCATGAGGGCCGGGTCGCGGCCCCGGTCCTTCCAGGTGGGATGGTCGGCGGCCAGCAAGGCGGGGTCCCTGGCCCGGTCTATCCAGGAAGGATGGTCGGCGGCCATGAGGGCCATGTCCTGGGCGCGGTCCACCATGGGCAGGAACTGGGGCCGCTGCAAGGGGGGCACGCTGAAGGGCTGGCCCGGATACTCGGGCTGGTAGAAGGAGGTGCCGGTTATGGAGTCTATGACCGTCGGCATGGCGCGCCCCGTCCGCTGACATTGCTCATAAAACAAATTAAACCACAAAAGGCAGGACAAGGAAAGGGGCTGTTGGGCCAGGCGCGCTATTGGCCACGGCAACGGGCTACCGTGCTGTAGAAAAGGCGGGTTACGTCCCTGCAATACCGTAGCCTTGGCCAGCATAACATACAGTAATAGCTGTCATTGCGAGCGCAGCGAAGCAATCCACCCTACTTTGTCTTGTCCTGGCTCGGGGCCAAGGGCAAAGGCGATAAGTGGGGTGGATTGCCGCGTCGCATCCCTGGCGGGGATGCTCCTCGCAATGACACTATCTGGAGATGCCCAGCAGTGGCCACTGGGCCACGGTTGCGTTCCCCGAGCGAAGAGCAAGGCGGGTTACGCTTTCGCTAACCCGCCCTACGATGTGCCGGTTCAGGCCATGGCCAGCCAATTCATCACGCGCTTGCTTGGTCGCCCGCGGCTCCTGGCGATGACCCAGGGGGGCGGGAGCCCCTCAACGGGAGCCGGCAAGATTGGCCCTGGCGGCAGCGCCACTCGACCCGTCTATGCCCCGTGGGGGGCACCCCACTAGATATCCAGGGCCCTTACGTCCAACGCGTTCTCGATGATGAAGTCGCGCCGGGGCTCCACCTCGTCGCCCATGAGGGTCTGGAACATCAGGTCGGCGGCCACCATGTCATCCACGCGCACCTGCAACAGGGTGCGTTTCTCAGGGTCCATGGTGGTCTGCCAGAGCTGTTCGGGGTTCATCTCGCCCAGGCCCTTGTAGCGTTGCAGGTGCAGGCCCTTGGCCCCGGCCTCCATCAGGCGCTTGAGCAGGGCCTCGGCGTCGGCGATCTCCTGGGCGCCGCCGTTCTTGCGCACCGTGAAGGGCCCCTGCTCGCTGCCGGCCAACTGGTCGTGCAGTTGGGACAGGCGGGCGTAGTCGGCGCTGGCCACCAGGCCCCAGGCGATGACGGCGCTCTCCTTGGTCTCGCCCAGGCTGGTGACGGCTATCTCGTGCAGGCTGTGCTCCTCGTCCTGGGTGACGCTGTCCACCAGCAGGCCCTGGGCCAGGAGGAACTGCTCCAGGTCGCGCACCTTGTCGGGGTCGGCGAAGAAGTTCTTGGTGCGCACCCGGGCGCGCAACAGGGCCTGCAGGGCGGCCAGGGGGTAGCCCCGGCGCTTGAGGCGGTCCAGGCCCTCCAGGTAGGCGCTTATCAGCTCCATGTGCTTGACCAGGCGTTGGCCATTGAGGGTCTGCTCGGTGACGGGTATATCCAGGGTCAGCTCGGCGCAGGCCCGCTCCAACAGGAGCTTGCGCATGGCCGATTCGTCCTTGATGTAGTTCTCCTTCTTGCCGTCCACCATGCGGAACAAGGGCGGCTGGGCGATGTAGAGGTGGCCGCGCTCCACCAGCTCGGGCATCTGGCGGAAGAAGAAGGTCAAGAGCAGGGTGCGGATGTGGCTGCCGTCCACGTCGGCGTCGGTCATGACCACGATCTTGTGGTAGCGCAGCTTGCCCAGGTCAAAGTCCTCCTCGCCGATGCCGGTGCCCATGGCGGTAATCATGGTGCGAATCTCGTTGTTCTCCAGCATCTTGTGGAAGCGGGCCTTCTCCACGTTGAGTATCTTGCCGCGCAGCGGGAGAATAGCCTGGAAGCGGCGGTCGCGGGCCTGCTTGGCGCTGCCCCCGGCGCTGTCGCCCTCTACCAGGAACAGCTCGGCCGACTCGGGGTCGCGGGCCGAGCAGTCGGCCAGCTTGCCGGGCAGGCTGTGCTCGGACAACACGCCCTTACGCCGCACCAGCTCGCGGGCCTTCTTGGCCGCCTCGCGGGCGCGCGCCGCCTCGGTGACCTTCTCCACCACCTTGCGGGCCACGGGCGGGTTTTCCTCGAAGAAAGTGGAGAGCTGGTCGTTGACGATCTGCTCCACCAGGCCCTTGACCTCGGAGTTGCCCAGCTTCATCTTGGTCTGCCCCTCGAACTGGGGCTGGGGCAGCTTGACGCTGATGACCCCGGCCAGGCCCTCGCGCACGTCGTCGCCCGAGGGCAGGGTCTTGAGCTTGGGGAAGTTCTGGCCGATGTAGGTGTTGAGCGTGCGGGTCAGCGCGGCCTTGAAGCCGGTGAGGTGGGTGCCGCCCTCGCGGGTGTTGATGTTGT
>JACQYR010000268.1 GCA_016208115.1 Desulfarculus sp. | reverse complement strand
CCAAAAAAGCGCGAGCCAAAAACCGGCGGGCCGCCCATCTGGACGGCCCGCCGTTATTGCTTGCTGCTTGTTGACTGGCTAGGAGTTGCCGCCGGCGCGCACCATCAGCTTGTGGCCGATGCTCAAGGAGTCATCGCTCAGGTTGTTCCAGCGCTTGAGGCTGGCGGGCGTGACCTTGAAGCGCTTGGCGATGTTGTAGAGCGTGTCGCCCTTTTGCACCTTGTAGACGGTGCCCTTGGGCTCGGCGGCCGGCTTGCCCGTGGTCTTGGCCACGGCCTTGGGTTCCACCCGGGGCTCAGCCGCCGCCGCCTTGGCCACGGCCTTGTGGTCCACCTTGGCCTCGGCCTTGGCCTGGGGCACGTAGAGCACCAGTTGGCTGCCCACGGTGAGCTTCTGGCCCTTGATTCCGTTCCAGCGCACGATGTCCTTGTGGTCCAGGTTGTAGGTCTGGGCCACGTGCCAGATGGTGTCGCCCTTGGCCACCACGTGGGTTATCTTGCGGGCGTTGCGGTGGGACTCCAGGGGGGCCGGCGCCGCCCCCATCACCGCTGGGGCCGACTGGGCCTTGGCGGGACGGGCCAGGCGTGGGGCGTGGTCCACGTCGCGGCCGCTGCCGGGCAGGAATATCTTCTGGCCAGCACGCAAACCCTTTTTGCCGTTGACCTTGGGGTTGAGCAGGGCCAGTTGGTTCAGCGGCAGGTTGTGGGTGCGGGCGATGGTGGCCAGGGTGTCGCCCTTCTGGGCGGTGATGACCGTGGGGCGCATCTGGAAGGCCCGCTCGGCGGGGCTCATCTGGGCGTAGGCCGTCTCGAAGCTTGCGCGGGAGCCCACCGGCACGCGCATGGTGTACATGGCCCCATTGGGGGGCGTGGCGCCGTGGCGCAGCTCGGGGTTGAGGGTGGCCAGCTCGCTGGGGCTTAGGTTGGCGGCCTTGGCCACGTTGTTCAGCGATACGCCGGCGTGAATGGTCACCTCCTCAAAGGCCATGGGAGGCTCGTACTGCACCTCGCCGAAGCCGTACTTGGCCGGTTCCTTGGCGATGATGGCCGCGGCGATGAGCCGGGGCACGTATTCCTTGGTTTCGTTGGCCAGGTAGCCGCGCTGCTGGTGGCTGATGGACCAGTAGTCGCTGGCCTGGTAGCGGGAGAGCGCCTTGCGGATCTTGTTCTCACCGGCGTTGTAGGCCGCGGTGGCCAGGTACCAGGAGCCAAACTCGTTGTACAGCTCGCGCAGGTATTTGGCGGCGGCGTGCGTGGACTTGATGGGGTCCTGGCGCTCGTCCACCCAGTAGTCAATCTTGAGCCCGAAGCGGGTGCCGCTGGCCTTGATGAACTGCCAGGGACCCACGGCCGCGGCCTTGGAGTAGGCCTGGCAGGAGAAGCCGCTCTCGATCAGGGCCACGTAGATCAGGTCCTCGGGCAGGCCGTATTCCTTGAGGATACCCTTCATGACGGTCTCGTAGCGGGTGGAGCGGCTTAAGTACAGGCCGAAGCGTTTGGGTATCTTGGTCTGGTAGTAGTCTATGAAGTACTCGACCTCGCGGTTGATGGTGATGGGAATGTCGTAGGTGGGCTTGCCGTCCTCGCCCAGGGCCAGGTCGCGCTCGCCCAGTTGCTCCAACTCCTGCACCACCCGGGCCTGTATTTCGGCCCGCGAGGGACGCACGCTTTTGACGCTTTGCGCGCTCTGCTGCTCCGGTGATTGGGCCTGTTGGCCACTGGTGGCGCAGCCGGCCAGGGCCAGGCCCAGAATTGCCGATAGTAGTAGGGTGCGTATCTTCATGCTTCCTCGCCGCGGGGGGAGTAAGGCTGGAGGCCTGGAGAAGCCAGGTGATGGCAACTGTCCCTAGATATCAAATCAGGCCAGGACTGTAAAGGGAAAAGTGAAAGACTCCCCACAAAATAGTGGAGGTTTCCCGTGGGTTAGCACGGGCGGCCCCGCCGGGGCCGAGGGGCGGGTTTTCGTTTGACCCCCTTGGGGAGGGGCGGTACGATTACTGCCCAAGGGGCTGGGCGGCCTTTTGCGGCCTGGGCGGAGAGTCCGCCCGGGGCCGCTGTTGGCCATGGCCAGCCTTGAAATTTCACAGCCACCTCAACCCCGGGCCGCCCGCTGATGACCATGAAATCCCTCGCCTTGCCAGGTAGGCTTTTGTGCCGGCCAGCCCGCGATTGGCTGGCGGCCCTGCCTTGGGGCCTGGCCCTGTTGGCCCTGACCCTGTTGACGGCCCCCCCGGCGGCCCTGGCCCAGCCGGACCAGGCCCTGGCCGTCATCAACACCCCCGGCGCCCCCGCCCTGCCTGCCTCCGCCGCCCCCGAGGCCGAGAAGGGCCTGGGCGAGGTGCTCAAAAGCCTCCTGGACGGTCAGACCAAGGCCGAGGTATTCGAGGGCCTGCCCCTGGGGGTGATGCTGCTCCTGGCCTTCCTCATCGGCCTGGCCCTGAACCTCACGCCCTGCGTATATCCGGTGATACCCATCACCATCAGCTATTTCGGGGGCCGGGCCCAGGGCAGCCGCCTGGGGCTGACCGCCAACGTGGGGGCCTACTGGCTGGGCATGGCCGCCACCTACACCGCCCTGGGGGCCATGGCCGCCCTGTCCGGTGGCATGCTGGGCCAGTGGCTGGCCCTGCCCTGGGTGGTGGCCGGCCTGGCCCTGGTCTTTTTGCTGCTGGCCAGCAGCATGTTCGGCCTATGGGAGATTCGCCTGCCCGCCAGCCTGAACCGCCTGGGCAGCGCCAACCGCGGCGGCCTGCTGGGGGCCTTCCTCATGGGGCTCACCGTGGGCATCATGGCCGCGCCCTGCATCGGTCCGGTGGTGCTGGGGCTCATGGCCCAGGTGGCCTCGGTGGGGCGGCTCGATTACGGCGTGGACGTCTTCGCCCTGCTCTCCCTGGGCCTGGGCCTGCCCTTGAGCGTGCTGGCCTTCTTCTCGGGCTCGCTGAACCGCCTGCCCCGCAGCGGCGAGTGGATGATCTGGGTGCGCAAGCTCTTCGGCGTGGTGCTGGTCTTGATGGCCATCAACGTGGCCCGGCCCCTCACCGGCGAGGGGGCCTTGCCCTGGCTCATGGCCACCACCCTGGCTCTGGGTGGCATCTACCTGGGCTTCTACGAAAAGAGCGGAAAGGGGGCCTTCTTGAAGGTCAAGTACCTGGTGGGCGTGCTCCTGGTGCTGGCGGCGCCCCTGGCCTACCTGTACCTCAAACCGCCGGCCACCCTGGAGGGGCACCTGGAATGGACGCCCTACACCCCGGCGGTGCTGACCCAGGCCGCCCAGGAGGGCAAGCCGGTGCTGGTGGACTTTGGCGCCGCCTGGTGCGCCCCCTGCCGGCAGATGGAGGCCGAGACCTTCCCGGTGCCGGCGGTGCGGGAGCAGATGCGCAGCTTCAAGCTGGTCAAGGTGGACATCACCAACGAGCCCAGCCCCGAGGCCAAGCAGCTCATAGGCATGTGGCGGGTGCGCGGGGTGCCCACCATGGTCTTTCTGGACAAGAAGGGCAAGGTCATCAGCGAGCTGACCGTGGTGGGCTTCCTGGGGCCGGCCGACTTCCGCGACCGCTTGGTCATGGCCCTGGCCCGGGCCAACGACCCGCGCTAGGGCCGCCCGGCCCCGGCGGCGTGGCCGCCAGACGGGCAAAGGCCCCTATATGTAAAACAGACATGGCGCCGCCTGGCCCCATGCCGCCAACCCGCAGGAAGCAAGCATGGGTCCCCTGAGTTCCACGCCCGATCCCGCCGCCCTGGCCCGCTTGGTGCAAGTGGCCCTGGGCCAGGCCCCGGCTGATGCCATCATCCGGGGGGCGCGCCTGGTCAACGTGTTCAACGAAGAGGTGGAGGAGCCCGGGGCCGTGGCCCTGGCCGGGGGGCGCATCGCCTCCCTGGGGCCGGAACTGCCGGGCTGGCGGGGGCCTGACACCCAGGTCATCGAGGCGAAAGGCCTATTCCTCATCCCCGGCCTGATAGACGGCCACACCCATCTGGACTCCATCTTCCAACTGGGCGCCTACAGCGGCCTGGCCCTGGCCCGGGGCAACACCACGGCGGTGAGCGAAACCGCCATGATCGCCGGGGCCTGGGGGCTCAAGGGGGTGAGGACCGTGCTGGCCGAGGCCCGCCAGACCCTGATGCGCGTCTTTCACGTGACGCCCTCCCTGGTGCCGCCCTTCCCGCAGTGGGAGACATCCGCCGGCCTGAGCGCCGATGAGATCGTGGCCTTGCTGGACGACCCGGCCTGCCTGGGGGTGGGCGAGACCTACTGGCCCGGGGTGATAGACCTGGACCCCCGGCCCCAGATCACCTTCGCCGCCGCCCTGGCCAAGGGTAAAAGAGTGGGCGGCCACGCCGCCGGCGCCCGGGGTGAGCGGTTGATGGCCTACGCCGCCAGCGGGGTGAGCGACTGCCACGAGTCCACCACCGCGGAAGAAGCGTGTGAGCGCATCCGCCTGGGGCTGATGGCCCAGGTGCGCGAGGGTATCGTGCGCCGGGAGATGGAGGCCGTGGTGCCGGCCCTCAAGGACCTGCCCGACACCCGCCTGGTCAGCCTGGTCACCGACCTGTGCCCCCTGGACGAGCTGGTGGCCGAGGGCGCCATGAACGTGCTGGCCAAAAAGGCCGTGGCCCTGGGGGTAAAACCGGCGCGGGCCGTGGCCTGGTGCAGCCATAACCCCGCCCAGTACTATGGCCTCCGGGGCCTGGGGGCCGTGGCCCCGGGCTACCTGGCCGACCTGGCCCTGGTGGAGGACCTGAAGGAATTCAAGGCGGCCATGGTCTTTTTGGAGGGCCGCCTGGTGGCCCGGGAGGGGGCCATGCTGGCCCAGCAGCCGGCCTTTGCCTATCCGCCCGAAGCCCGGCAAACCGTGCAAAGCCGGGCCGTGACCCTGGAGGACCTGCGCTTGCCAGCCAGCGGCGTCGAGGCCCGGGTGCGGGCGGCCCACGCGGTCAACGGCACCATCACCCGCCAGGCCGAGGCCCTGGCCCCGGTGGTTGGGGGCTCGGCCTCGCCCGACCCGGCCCGGGGCCTCTTGAAGATGGCTCACGTCAACCGCCACGCTCCGGGCCTGGAGATGGGCCTGGGCTTCGCCACGGGCTGGGGGCTGACCGCCGGCGCCCTGGCCACCACCCTGATCTGGGACACCTGCAACATCTTCGGCCTGGGGGCTAGCGACGCCGAGCTGGCCTTGGCCCTCAACCGGGTGCGCGAACTGGGCGGCGGCTGGGTGGTGGTCAGGGGCGAGCAAATCCTGGCCGAGCTGCCCCTGCCCCTGGCCGGGGTCATCTCGCCGGAGCCGGTGGCGGCCATCCAGCAGCGGGTGGAGGCCTGCGAGGCGGCCTTGCGCGATCTGGGCTGTACTCAGGAGCGCCCCTTCCTCACCGCTCAGACCTTCTGTTTCACCGGGCTGCCCTTCCTGCGCCTGACCAACAAGGGGCTCTTGGACGTGCGGGCCCGCCGCATGGTGGAGGTGGTGCTATGAGACGGCATGCGCGCGGCCCCTGGCCGCTGGCCCTGCTGGCGGCCCTGGTCCTGTGGCTCATCGCCCTGCCCCTGTGGGCGGGCCCGCTCCAGGTGTCCGGCCGGGTGCTGGGACCGGACGGCCAGGGCCTGGCCGGGGCCATCGTCAGCGACGGCACGGGCGTCACCAAAAGCGACGCCTCGGGGGCTTTTGCCCTGGCCAGCCAGGGGGGCAGGGTGGTGGGGGTCACCGCGCCCGTGGGCTACAGCACCTCGGGACGCTGGTGGTGGCCAGCCGAGCAGGCCCAGCAGGTGGAGGCCTACCTGGTGGCGGCGGCCCACGCCGGCCTGGAGCCCCAGGTGGCGCTCATCTCCGACCCTCACCTCATGAATGCCCAGTTCCCCACGGTCAACTATCCCCCGCCCCCGGGCGGCTGGGACCTGCCCATGAAGGTTTGGGACCGGGTGGCCGGCCAGGTCAAGTCCGCCAAGCCGGTTTTGACCGTGGTGGCCGGCGACCTGTGCATGGACGCCGACCAGGGCCAGCCCGACCACGCCGAGGGGCAGATGAAGCTCTCGGCCCAGGCCCTGGCCCTTCTGCCATCCCCGGCCCGCGCCCTGCCCGGCAACCATGACGTGCGCTATGGCGACGGACAGGCCGGACCCACCGTGGACTACGGCCTGTGGCACCAGCACCTGGGACCCAGCCGCCACCTTTACCTGCTCAAGGGCATGGCCTGGGTCTTTCTGGACAACACCGGGCGGGGCCAGGGCACCACGGGCAAGCCCCGCTCCTTGGGGCGCACCCCGCCCGAGGGCGTGGCCTGGCTAAAGGCCGTGCTGGAGGCCCTGCCCAAGGACCTGCCCCTGGCCCTGGTGACCCATTACCCCCTGGCCTCGCCCGTGGCCGGGGTCAACCCCCTGCACGGCGGCGCCTTGGTCAAGGCCGGCGGCGAGGCCGGCGCCGCCCTGCGCGACACCGACCAGGCCGCGCCCGAGATACTGGCCCTGCTCAAGGGCCGGCCGGTGCTGGCCTTCATCAGTGGCCACGAGCACGCCTTCCACCAGACCCTCTTGCCCACCCGCTCCGGCCTGTGGCAGTTCACCGGTCTGCCGGCGCTCTGCGGCAAGTGGTGGCTGGGCGACCGCGACTGGGGCCCCTTGGCCTTCCCGGCGGGCTACGTGCTCATGGCGCTCAAGTCCACCCCGGCTGGCCCCCGCCTGGAGAGCCGTTTCGTGGAGGTAAGGTTTTAACGAGCCCGTAACAACCTCCCCCCAGGAAGGCAGCCAGCCATGCCCTCGGACAAGTCCCTGCTGATGGTCACCGCCAGCGGCCGCGACCGCCCCGGCATCACCGCCGCCTTCAGCCGTATCATGCTGGAACATGGCGTGGAGGTCCTGGACGTGGAGCAGGCCTCCCTGGCCGATCTCTTGGGCCTGTACTTCCTCCTGGACCTGGGGCCGGCCGGCGCCCGCCAGGACAGCTTCATCAAGGACCTGTTGTACGAGGCCAGCCGCCTGGACCTGCGCCTGGACTTCAAACTCTGCGCGCCCGGCCAGTGCCACCCGCCACACGGTGGCCAGCTCTTGGTACTCACCTTTTTTGGCGGCACCCGCGCCCTGGCTCAGTTATCCGAAATATTGGGCCAGGAGGCGGTGAACATCGAGCGCATCACCAGCCGCCGCCAAGGAGGCCAGACCGCCCTGGAGCTGGTGCTCAACGTGGCCGCCGCGCCCTCACCGGGCCAACTGAAAAAGCGCCTGATGCAGGCCAGCCGCGAGGGGGGCATTGACCTGGCCCTACAGAACCACGCCGCCTTTCGCAAGAATAAGCGCCTGGTTTTCTTCGACATGGACTCCACCCTGGTGGACATGGAGATCATTGACGAGATGGCCCGCCGGGCCGGCGTGGGGCGCGAGGTGGCGCGCATCACCGAAAAGGCCATGCGCGGGGACTTTGATTTCGAGCAGTCCCTGATCCAGCGGGTGGCCCTGCTCAAGGGGCTCAAGGTCGAGGAACTGGCGGACATCCGCGATCATCTGCCGCTCTCGCCCGGGGTGGCCGAGCTGACCGCGGCCTTGAAGCGCCTGGGCCTCAAGCTGGGGGTGGTCACCGGCGGCTTCGACTTCTTCGCCGACCATCTCAAGGAGAGCCTGGGGCTGGACTACGCCTTCGCCAACCGTCTGGAGATCAAGGACGGCGCGCTCAGCGGTCGGGTGCTGGGGCAGGTCATAGACGCCGTGGGCAAGGCCCAGATCGTCAACCAGACGGCCTGCGAGCAGGGCATCCTGCTGGACCAGGTGGTGGTGGTGGGCGACGGGGCCAACGACGCCCTGATGCTGGGCCAGGCCGGCCTGGGCATCGCCTACAACGCCAAGCGCGCCCTGGACAAGGTGGCCAACGTGGCCCTGGGGCGTCACAGCCTGGCCCGCCTGTTCCACCTGCTGGGCCTGGCCGACGAGGACGTCCTCGAGGCCCCGGCCTGCCAGACGGGCTGAGGCCCCATGGGCGCGCCCTTCATAACCGCCATCCACGCCAGCCCCCGCCGGGCCGGCAACACCTCCACCCTGCTGGACCAGGCCGTGGCCGGGGCGCGCGCAAGAGGCGCCCGCGTGGAGGAGGTGTTCCTGCGTGGGCTCAAGATATCGCCCTGCCTGGAACTCTACGGCTGCAAGCAGGATGGCCGCTGCGTCATCAAGGACGACTTCCAGGCGGTCCACGACCTGATGCTGGCCAGCCAGGGCCTGATGCTGGCCGCGCCCATCTTCTTCTATGGCCTCTGCGCCCAGGCCAAGATTCTCATGGACCGCTGCCAGAGTCTGTGGGTCAAGAAATACTGGATCGAAAAGCAGCCTTTCGGCGGCGGCGCCAAGACCAAGAAGGGCCTGTTCATCAGCGTGGGCGCCACCAAGGGGGCCAAACTCTTCGATGGCGCTCTCACGTCGGTGCGCTACTTCCTCGACGTGCTGGACGCCGAGCTGTGGCAAAGCCTGCTCTATCGCGGCCTGGACCTGGAGGGCGACGTGCTGGCCTACCCCCAATACCTGGCCGAGGCCAGGCAGGCCGGCGCCGACCTGGCCTTGAACCTGTTATAATAATCACGAGGCCGGCCGCACCGGGGTATTGCTTCGTCAGACACGACTTCCACCGCGCAACACAGCCTTGCTCCGCAAGGCAGCGTCAGCGGCTAGCCGCGCCAACCACCCACCCGGAGGATGGACATGCCGCGCCGCATATTGTCTCTGGCCCTGCTCTTGTGTCTGCTGGTGAGCCTGCCGGCCTGGGCCGCCGACCTCAGGCTGGGGGTGGGCACCAAGCCTGGCTCCTCGCAAAACCTGGTGGCCGAGCGCTTCGCCCAATTGCTGGCCGAACGCAGCCAAGGACGCCTCAAGGCGGAGGTGCTGCACAGCGGCGTGGCCGGCAACGAAAGCCAGATCGCCCGCCATCTGCTGGACGGCCAGCTCAATCTGGCGGTCGTTACCGCCGAGGTGGTGGACGCCCTGGCCCCCGAGGTGCGCGCCCTGGGGTTCCCCTTCCTCTTCGCCGACTACGGCCAGGTGGACAAGGTGCTGCAAGGCCGGGCCGGGCAGATGCTCCTGGAGTCCCTGGCCCGCGAGGGCTTCAAGGGCCTGGCCTACGGCGAGAACGGCTTTCGCCACCTGACCAACAACCTGCGCCCCATGCGCGGCCCGGCCGACCTGGCCGGGCTCAAGCTCAGGGTCATGAACTCCGAGATATCCGAGGCCCTGTGGAAGCTCCTGGGCGCCGACCCCATGCCCCATCCCTTTCCCATCAACGATCTGCTGGCCAAGGGCGGGGTGGACGGCCAGGAAAACCCCCTGTGGGTGATCCAGGTCTATGAGCTCAACAAGCTTCAGAAGTTTTTAAGCCTCACGGCCCACGTCTACTCGGCCCACCTGTGCCTGGCCAACCTGGCCTGGTTCGAGAAGCTCCCCCCAGCCGACCAGGCCCTGATCCACCAATGCATGGACCAGGCCGCCACCGAGCAGCGCGCCCGCAACCGCGCCGGCGAGGCCCGCCTCT
>JACQYR010000267.1 GCA_016208115.1 Desulfarculus sp. | reverse complement strand
TGCGATCAAACTATTCGGTTGATCGCAACTTGGTATAAAAAATTTGCCTACCCCCGCGCTGGGGGCTGGCGGTTTGAGGCGGGCGGGTTAAAATAATATAGATACGCATCGCCGGGCCACGGCGGGCGGTCGCGCGAGGACCGAGGGGTCCCGGGCAGGCCGCGCCAAGTGCCGGACCGGCGCGCACAACAGGCGGCCATAGCCGCCACAACCGCCGGGATCGGCCGGGGCAGCCCCAGGCGACCGGGACGGTGGGCACATGAGCCAGACCCCGCTGGTCATAACCAATCCCCAGGATATGCGCTCATACAGCGCCGCGGCCCGCGCCGCCGGCCAGCGCGTCGGCTTGGTGCCCACCATGGGGGCCCTGCACCAGGGCCACCTTTCCCTGTTGGAATACACCGCCCAGCACACCCACCGCCTGGTGGTGAGCATCTTCGTCAACCCCCTGCAATTCAACCAGCAGTCGGACTTGGACAACTACCCCCGCACCTGGGAACGCGACCTGGAGCTTTGCGCCGGGCGGGGTACCCAGGTGGTCTACTACCCCGGCGTGCGGGACATGTACCCCCAGGGCTTCCAGACCACGGTGAGCGTGGCCCAGATGACCCAGGGCCTGTGCGGGGGTAAACGCCCCGGCCACTTCGACGGCGTGACCACGGTGGTGCTGAAGCTCTTCAACGCCGTCATGCCTCACCTGGCCGCCTTTGGCGAGAAGGACTTTCAGCAGCTCCAGGTCATCCGGCGCATGGCCACGGACCTGGACCTGGGCGTGGAGGTGGTGGGGCGGCCCACGGTGCGCGAGAGCGACGGCCTGGCCCTGAGCAGCCGCAACGTGCGCCTGTCCGTTGCCGAGCGCCAGCAGGCCTTGTGCCTGTGGCGGGGGCTCAACCGGGCGCGCAGCCTGGTGCGGGCCGGCGAGACCCAGACCCCGGCCCTGGTGGAGGCCGCCCAGGCCGAGATCGCGGCCACGCCGGGCACCAAAATCGAATACGTGGAAATCGTGGACTCCACCACCCTGGAGCCCCTGGCCAGCCTGGACGACCACCGGGCGCGCCTGATCCTGGCCGTATGGGTGGGGGGTACCCGTCTTATTGACAACATGGCCCTCAACTAGGCCCCAGCGGCCCGCAGCAAAGGATTAGCCATGCAGCGCTTCATGATGAAGTCCAAAATTCACCGCGCCACGGTCACCGAGGCCGATCTGCACTACGAGGGCAGCCTCACCGTGGACCAGGAATTATTGGACGCCTCCCAGATGGTCCCCTACGAGATGGTCAAGGTCTACAACGTCAACTCCGGCGACCGTTTCGAGACCTACGTCATACCCGGCCAGGCCGGCAGCGGGGTGATCTGCCTCAACGGCGCCGCCGCCCGCAAGGGCCAGCGCGGCGACCTCTTGATCATCGTCACCACCTGCGTGCTGGACGAGGCCGAGGTGGCGGCCCACAAACCGGTGGTGGTGCTGGTGGACCAGCACAACCGCATCAAGAAGCAGTCCGACGGCGAGAAGGCCTTCCTCAAGGTGGCCAACTAGCCGCCCGCCCCGTCTGCCCGCGCCCCTGGGGGCCGCTGGCCAGGAGGCCGCGGCCTCCGGGCTAGGCCCCTTCTGCTCCAGGGAAGGCAGGCCGTTGGTTACTCCTGTCCCCAGGCCCACAATGCGCCGGCCAGTCCGGCGCCCCCAGCCTGTTTTTTGGCCGCCCCCGCCAGGGGCCAACCCTGGCAACACCCCCCTGTGCCTTGACATATTTGGCTGTGGGTGGTTAAATTCAACGTTCGGTTTTTAAGTACAACCAAGGAGAACCAAGGCATGGGCGCCAACTACCTTTTTACCAGCGAGTCGGTTACCGAGGGGCATCCCGATAAAATCGCGGACCAGATCAGCGACGCCATCCTGGACGTGATGCTCAAAGACGATCCCGAGAGCCGCGTGGCCTGCGAGACCCTGGTGACCACGGGCATGGCCATCGTGGCCGGCGAGATCACCACCCAGACCTACGTGGACATACCCGAGGTGGTGCGCAACACCATCCGCGAGATCGGCTATTCCAACTCCTCCATGGGCTTCGACTGGGAAACCTGCGCGGTCATCACCAGCATTGACAAGCAGTCGCCCGACATCAGCCAGGGCGTCACCGCCACCACCTCGCTGTTCGGTGAGCAGGGGGCCGGCGACCAGGGCATCATGTTCGGCCACGCCTGCGACGAAACCCCCGAGCTCATGCCCATGCCCATCCACTTCGCCCACAAGCTGGCCCGCCGCCTGGCCCAGGTGCGCAAGAACGGCGCCCTGGGCTTTTTGCGCCCTGACGGTAAGACCCAGGTGACCATCCAATACGAGGACACCAAGCCCAAGCGCGTGGACGCCGTGGTCATCGCCTCCCAGCACAGCCCCGACGTCAAGTACGAGCGCCTCAAGGAGGCCATCATCGAGGAGGTCATCAAGAAGACCATCCCCGAGTACATGATGGACGGCGACACCAAGTTCTTCATCAACACCACCGGCCGCTTCGTGGTGGGCGGCCCCCATGGCGACTGCGGGCTCACCGGCCGCAAGATCATCGTGGACACCTACGGCGGGCGCGGCCATCACGGCGGCGGCTGCTTCAGCGGCAAGGACCCCAGCAAGGTGGACCGCTCCGGCTCCTACTACGCCCGCTACGCCGCCAAGAACATCGTGGCCGCCGGCCTGGCCAGCAAGTGCGAGGTGCAGGTGGCCTATGCCATCGGCGTGGCCCAGCCGGTGTCGGTCATGATCGATTTCATGGGCACCGGCAAGATTCCCGAGAGCCGCGCCAAGGAGATCGTCACCGAAGTGTTCGATCTGCGGCCCGCAGCCATCATCGAGTATCTGGACCTGCTGCGGCCGATCTATCGCAAGACATCGGCCTACGGCCACTTCGGCCGCACCGAACCGGAATTCACCTGGGAGCGCACCAACATGGTGGATGCCATCCGCCAAAAGGCCGGCATCTGATCCCAAGCCGCACCCACCTATTTTTTGACCCGGGCCTTGACCGCTGGCCCGTGCAGGCCGATATTGCCCAGCATGCGCGGCAATCGCATGCCCGGGAAAAGGAGGAATACCATCAATGCCCGTAGCACCTAAAATCGAAACCCCCCAGGGTTTCCTGGAGGTAGACCCCAAGCTGCCTTACAAGGTGGCCGATATGCATCAGGCCGACTTCGGCCTGAAAGAAATGGCCCTGGCCGAGAACGAAATGCCCGGTCTGATGGCCGTACGCGAGAAGTACGGCCCCACCAGGCCCCTTAAGGGCCTGAAGGTCACGGGCAGCCTGCACATGACCATCCAGACCGCCATGCTCATCGATACCCTTAAAATTTTGGGGGCCGACATCCGCTGGGCCTCGTGCAATATCTTCAGCACCCAGGACCATGCCGCGGCGGCCATCGCCAAAAAAGGGTCCGCGGCGGTCTTTGCCTGGAAAGGCGAAACCCTGGAGCAATATTGGTGGTGCACCGAGCAGGCCCTGATCTGGCCCGACGGCAGCGGCCCGGACCTGATCGTGGATGACGGCGGCGACGCCACCATTTACATCCACCAGGGCGTGGCGGTGGAGAAAAATCCCGGCCTGCTCGACCAATCCTACGACAGCGAAGATATGCGCCTGCTCATGGCCCGGCTGAAGGTCAGTCATGCCCGCGACCCGCACTTCTGGACCCGCATCGCCGCCAAAGTGCGCGGGGTATCCGAAGAGACCACCACCGGCGTGCACCGCCTCTACCAGTTGCAGAAGAGCGACGAACTGCTCTTCCCGGCCTTCAACGTCAACGATTCAGTCACCAAATCCAAATTCGACAACCTGTATGGCTGCCGCGAATCCCTGGCCGACGGCATCAAGCGCGCCACCGATATCATGGTGG
>JACQYR010000266.1 GCA_016208115.1 Desulfarculus sp. | reverse complement strand
GCACCACCAGCACCAGCTTGCGCCGCTCCTTGAGGCAGACGTCGCCGGCCCGGGCGATGAGGTTGTGGTCGTAGCTGTGGGCGATGGCCGAGAGGGTCTTGATGGAGCAGGGCACCACGGCCAGGCCGGCGGTCTGGAAGGAGCCGCTGGCCAAGGGCGCCGCCAGGTCGTCCACGCCGTACACCCGGGCCGCCAAGGCCTGGACGTCGGCCAGGCGCAAATCGGTCTCCAGCTCCAGGGTGCGCTGGCCGGCATGGCTGATGACCAGGTGGGCCGGCCGGCCCAGGTCCTTGAGGGCCTTGAGCAGTTCCACGCCATAAATGGCGCCGCTGGCGCCGGTGATGGCCACGGCCAGGGGCAGATGCATGGTCCTTGCTCCGCCGGGCCTTCAGGCCCGCTGGTAGGCGCCTGGGCGGCCTTGCCGGGAGGGCCGGCCTGGCCCCGTGTCTAGCGCTTTTTGGCGCGGGCGGCCGGTTTGGGGTGATGGAGGACCGGGGGCTCTTCTTCTTCCTGCCAGGCCATTATCATCACCGCGGCGGCCACGGCGGTGATCCACTTGCCGTCCTTGGGACCGACGGCGGTCTGGGTGAAGTTGTCGGTGCGCACTATCTTGCTGGACATGCGGAAGACCTGCTTCTTCTCGTCCCAGCTCTGGTCAACGTCGAAGTCTATGCCCAGCGTGGTGGCCAGCATCTCGGCGGCCAGGTCCTCGGCGTAGTCGCCAGACTGGCGGGCGTTTTGGCCGAAGCCCTTGTGCTCCGAAAGGTAGCCGTGCAGCGAGCGGTCGGCGGGCATGGCCAGGCCGATGCTGGCCGAAATCAGGCGGTTGGGTTCGTCGGTGTCGTTGCGGGCCATGACGCAGAACAGTATCTGGCCCGATTTCAGCATGCTCTCGCCCTTTTTGCGGGTGATGAGCTTGCAGTGGGGGGGGAAGATGCTGGAGACGTGCACCAGGTTGGCCTCGGCGATGCCGGCGTCGCGCAGGGCCAACTCGAAGCTGGCCAGCCGTTCGCGGTGGATGCCCTTGCCCCTGGTGAGATAAATGGATTTGGGTACCAGCATGGACTACCACCTCCCTCTCGCGGCCGGCCCGGGGCCAGCCTAATGCTGCTCCCCCCTGGGGGGATTGAAAATATAAATGGGCGTCTTAATTATCGTCCACAGGGCCGCACGTCAAGGCAAAAATGCCTAAGAGGAGGGCCGGGGGCCTTGAAGCCCCGGCGGGCGCGGCCTATACTGCTGCCAAAATGTTCACCAGGAGCCAGGACCCGCTCATGTCACAGGAAGTCATAGTCTTCGGAAACGTGCCCCAGCCCGACGAGGCCTCGGCCCGGGCGGCCATCATCCCCGTGCCCTGCGAGGCCAGCGTGAGCTGGGGCCAGGGCACCGGCCTGGGGCCGGCGGCCGTCATGCTGGCTAGCGCCAACATGGAACTCTACGACGAGTTCCTGGATCAGGAAACCTACCGCGAAGGTATTATAACCCGCCAGGCGGTGGATGTGCGCGGCCCGCTGGAAGAGGTGCTGGGACGGGTCAAGGCGGCGGTGGCCGCCGAGCTCATGGCTGGGCGTCTGCCCGCCGTGCTGGGCGGCGAGCACAGCGTCACCCTGGGCGCCCTGTGGGCCATGGTGGAGAGATACGGCACCGGCTTCACGGTGCTGTGCCTGGACGCCCACCTGGACCTGCGCGAGGAGTATGAGGACGAGCCCTATTCCCACGCCTGCGTCATGAAGCGCGCCCTGGACCTGGGGCTCGACGTGCGCCACCTGGGCAGCCGGTCCTGCTCGCTGGAAGAGGCCCAACTGGTCAAGAGCCGGGGCCTTCGGCCCCTGTGGGCCCAAGAGGTGCACACCGACCCGGCCTGGCTGGGCAAATACCTGGACGGCCTAGAGGGGCCGGTCTACATCACCCTGGACGTGGACGGCCTGGACCCGGCCGTGATCCCGGCTACCGGCACCCCCGAGCCCGGCGGGCTTTTCTGGCCCCAGGTCAACGCCTGGCTGGCCGAGGTCTGCCGCCGCCACCCCGTGCTGGGGCTGGACCTCGTGGAGCTGGCGCCCCTGGCCGGGCACCCGGCCTCGGACTTCACCTGCGCCAGATTGCTGTACCGGGCCTTGGGCCTGGCCCTCAAGGAGAGATCATGAAACCCGCGTGCAAGGGAGCCGCCATCACCCCGCCGGCCCTGGACGAGCAGGTGTCGCTGGTGCGGCTCATCGAGGACCACTTCTCGGCCTACAACGCCGCCCGCCTGCGCGAGGCGGCCCTGTTGTGGTCCCGGCGCATGGGCCAGGAAAACGTCACCGTGGGCCTGACGCTCACCGGCGCGCTCACCCCCGCTGGCCTGGGGCCCTCCTGCCTGGTGCCCCTGGTGCGCCGGGGCCTGGTGGACTTCATCATCTCCACCGGGGCCAACCTCTATCACGACGCCCACTTCGCCCTGGGGTTGAACCTGCACCGCTCCTCCCCCCATGCCGACGACTGCCAACTGCGCCAGGACGGCCTGGTGCGCATCTACGACATCGTCATGGACTACGACGTCCTGCTCAAGACCGACGCCTTCTTCCGCAAGATCATGGAGTCGCCGGAGTTCGACCGGCCCATGGGCACCGCCGAGTTCCATTACCTGGCCGGCCGCTACCTGGCCGAGCGCCAGCGGGTCTTGGGCCTGGGGGACTTGAGCCTCCTGGCCGCCTGCCATGAGCTGGAAGTGCCGGTGTACACCTCCAGCCCCGGCGACAGCTCCATCGGCATGAACACCGCGGCCATGGCGCTCAAGGGCTGCAAGTTCGCCTGGGACGTCAACCTGGACGTCAACGAGACGGCGGCCCTGGTACTCCTGGCCAAGCAGGGCGGCGGCCAGACCGGCGTGGTCATTTTGGGCGGCGGCTCGCCTAAGAACTTCATGCTCCAGACCGAGCCCCATTTGCAGGAGGTGCTGGGCATAGACGAGAAAGGCCACGACTACTTCCTGCAGGTGACCGACGCCCGGCCCGACACCGGCGGCCTGTCGGGGGCCACGCCCTCGGAGGCCGTGAGCTGGGGCAAGGTGGACCCCGAGGGGCTGCCTAACACGGTGGTCTGCTACACCGACAGCACCATCGCCCTGCCGCTTCTGACCGCCTACCTTATCCAGACCATAGGACGCCGCCCGCCCAAGCGCCTCTACGCCCGCCGGGGCGAGGCCATGGATCTGCTGAGGAAGGCGGCCAAGCCGGCTTAGGGTCAGCTTACTCAGAAATACTTGGCCGCCGGAGGGGAGAGGCTTCTCCCTACCGGCGGCCATCTTTGTTAATGGCTCGTCTTTGTGAAGCCCGCCGCCCCTAGACGCTTACGTACTGGCCCAGCCAGGCCCGCTGGCGAACGGCGGCCCGGTGGAACTGGCCCCAGCGCGTCTGCTCGAAGCCGGCCGGGGCCTGGTAGTCGTGGTTGCCGCCCAGGTCCTGGGCCAGATTGTCCACAATGTCCTGCCTGAGCGGCTCGCCCAGGGCCTCCACCTCCCACTGGTGCTTGTCGTAATTCGGCAGACCGCCGCTGGCTGGGAAGAGCCCGGCGAAGGTTTCCTGCCAGCGGAGGCAGCGCTCCTCGCGGCCCTCCTGGGAGTTGGCCAGACATTGCCTGATGCCAGGCTCGATGGCCTCCCAGGGGGTAACGCCGGCGGGCTGGTCCTTGGGGCGGGCCAGGAGCCAGTCGTACAGGAAACGGCAGGCCTGGTAATACTCATCCTGGTTGTTCAGGTGCAGCACCCGCCCCGGCCCGCCGCCATCGGCGAAGACCGCCCGCCACTCCAAAAAGGGATAGTCGGGGAAGAAGCCGGCCTGGAAATGGACCACCGGCAGGGGTATCAGAGTGTTGGCGTGGGCGAGGAGGCGCCGCCGGGCGTCTTCCATGGCTTTGCCCAGGCCGCCGCCGCCAGCCAGGGGCACCAGTTTGCGCACGTCGTTCTCGCGGTGCCAGCGCCCGGAGAAGCCCTGGTGGGACCAGGTGTCGGCCACGGTGTGCAGGGCCACCCCCAGGCGGCAGAGATGGTAAAGGCGCTCCCCCCAGCCCTCCCCGGCCACCTCCTCCAGGAGTTTGTCGGCCAAGAGGCCGCGGGGCTGGGTGAGGAAGACGTCGCCATCGGAGGCGATGGGTCCCGGCGGCAGGAAGTGGAAGGGCAGGTAGACCTTGCGCCAGACCTCCCGGCGCCGCGAATGGATATAGGCGCCGGGGCTGTTGGCCGTGGCCAGGGGCGAAAAGGGCTCGCCACCCACCAGGATGTCGCGGCCGTCCTGGGCGTCGTCCACGTATTGGGCGGCATAGCCGATGACCTGGGCGTCCTGTTCGTTGAAGCCGGCGGCCCGGGCCAGCACCGCCGTGGCGCCGTAGTGCATGTCAACTTGCATGTTCCGACCCCTCCCTTCAGGCATCCCCCGTGGGTGGAAGGGTTGCCTGCCCCGAGGTTTAAAGTATCACCGGCCAAGACCGCCGGGCCGCAACGCAAAAGCCCGCCGAGGGCGGCGGGCGGTCAAGACCCCGGACGGGCGCCCCTCGGCCGGGGCAGGCCTGGGCATGGCCTAGTATTCTCCAGGGGCAGGCCCCTAGTCAACAGCCCGCCTCAAACCCTGGATAAACGGTGTTTAGGTTGGGCGGGCGGCGGCAACAAAAACCCCCGCGCCCGGGATGGCTCGAGCGCGGGGGTGGGGCGGTGCTCTGGGGAGCTAGGCTACTTGCCCTTGCCGCAGCACTTCTTGTATTTCTTGCCGCTGCCGCAGGGGCAGGGGTCGTTGCGCCCCACCTTGGCGTTCTTGCGCTTCTTGGGCTCGGGCGCCGAGCCGTCGCCGCCGGAATAGGTGAGCGGCACGTCATCCTGGGCGGCCAGGGTCTCCACGTCCTCCTCGCGCCTTATCTGCAGGCGCATGAGCATGGAGACCGTCTCCTGCTTGACCCGCTCCACCATGCCCATGAACATCTCGTAGCCCTCGCGCTGGTACTCGCGCAGGGGGTCCTTCTGGCCGTAGCCCCTAAGCCCGATGCCCTCCTTGAGGTAGTCCATGTTGAGCAGATGGTCCTTCCACAGGCTGTCCACCACCTGCAACAGGATCATGCGCTCCAGGTAGGACATGGTCTCCTGGCCGTACTGCTCGAACTTGGCCTGGTACACGGCCCGGGCCTGTTCCTCGATCAGATCGGCCAGGCCCTCGGCGGTCCAGGACCCCTGCTCGCCCAGGTCGGGGCGGAAGCCCAGGCCGCCGGCCACCGCCGCCTCCAGGGCCGCGCGGTCCCACTCCTCGGGGGGCCGGCCCTCCTGGGCGTGCTCGCCGGCCAGGCCCTGGCATATGTCGCCCAGCATCTCCAGCACCGCCTCGTGCACGCCCTCGCCGCTCAAGGCCATGCGCCGCTGGGCGTAGATCACCTCGCGCTGCTTGTTGAGCACGTCGTCGTATTCCAGGAGCTGCTTGCGTATCTCGAAGTTGCGCCCCTCGACCTTGCGCTGGGCGTTCTCGATGGCCTTGCTGATGATGCCGGCCTCGATGGGCTCGCCCTCCTCCATGCCCAGCTTGCCCATGATGCCGCTGATGCGCTCGGAGCCGAACAGGCGCAGCAGGTCGTCCTCCAGCGACAGGTAGAAGCGGCTGGAGCCGGGGTCGCCCTGGCGGCCGGAGCGGCCGCGCAACTGGTTGTCAATGCGCCGCGACTCGTGGCGCTCGGTGCCCAGGATGTGCAGGCCGCCCAGGCCGGCCACGCCCTTGCCCAGCACGATGTCGGTGCCGCGGCCGGCCATGTTGGTGCTGATGGTCACGGCGCCTTTTTGTCCGGCCAGGGCCACGATCTCGGCCTCGCGGGCGTGGTGCTTGGCGTTGAGCACCGTGTGGGGCACGCCCAGGTGCTTGAGCTTTTCGGAGAGCATCTCGGACTTTTCGATGCTGATGGTGCCCACCAGGACCGGCTGGCCCTTCTTGTTCAGCTCCTTTATCTCCTCCACGGCGGCGTCGAACTTCTCGCGCTCGCTGCGGTAGACCACGTCGGGATGGTCGGAGCGGACCATGGGCCGGTGGGTGGGGATGACCATCACCTCCAGCTTGTATATCTTGTTGAACTCCTCGGCCTCGGTGTCGGCGGTGCCGGTCATGCCCGAGAGCTTTTCGTACATGCGGAAGTAGTTCTGGAAGGTGATGGTGGCCAGCGTCTGGTTCTCGCTCTTGACCTTGAGCTTCTCCTTGGCCTCCAGGGCCTGGTGCAGCCCCTCGGAGTAGCGCCGGCCGGGCATGAGCCGGCCGGTGAACTCGTCAACGATGATGACCTCGCCATCCTTGACGATGTAGTCCACGTCGCGCTTGAACAGGCTGTGGGCCTTCAAGGCCTGCTGGAGGTGGTGCAGGACCTCCATGTGGCGTGGGTCGTAGAGATTATCCACGCCCAGTATTTTTTCGCAGTGCACCACGCCCTCGTCGGTCAGGTTGCTGGTGCGGCTCTTTTCGTCCACCGTGAAGTCGGTGTCGCGCCTGAGGCGGGGGACGACGCGGTCCACGTCCTGGTACAGGCGGGTGGATTTCTCGGCCGGGCCGGAGATGATAAGCGGGGTGCGCGCCTCGTCAATGAGGATGGAGTCCACCTCGTCCACGATGGCGTATTGGAAGTCGCGCTGCACCATCTCGGCCAGATCGAACTTCATGTTGTCACGCAGGTAGTCGAAGCCGAACTCGTTGTTGGTGCCGTAGGTCACGTCGGCGCCGTAGGCCTCCTGGCGCTCCGGGTCGTCCAGGCCGTGCAGGATGCAGCCCACGGAGAGCCCCAGGAACTTGTATATCTCGCCCATCCAGGCGGCGTCGCGGCTGGCCAGGTAGTCGTTGACGGTGACCACGTGCACCCCCCGGCCGGTGAGCGCGTTGAGGTACACCGGCAGGGTGGCGGCCAGGGTCTTGCCCTCGCCGGTCTTCATCTCGGCGATCTTGCCCTCGTGCAGCACCATGCCGCCGACGAGCTGGGCGTCGAAGTGGCGTTGGCCGATGGTGCGCTTGGCCGCCTCGCGCACCAGGGCGAAGGCCTCGGGCAACAGATCGTCTAGGGAGGCCCCGGCGGCCAGGCGTTCCTTGAGGGCCGGCGTGAGGGCCTGTAGCCCCTGGTCCGGCAGGCGCACCATGGCCGGCTCCAGGGCGTTGATTTTATCCACCAACGGCCACAGGCGGTTGAGCTCGCGGTCGTTCTTGGAGCCCACGATGGATTTGAGCAGTTTGCCGAACATGGGTACCTATTTTCTCCCAGGCCGCATTTATACCTAGGTGCAATCAAACACATCCATGGCTTTGATTGTTTTTCGGCTGGGCAAAATCACTCTTTTGCCCGGCCTCCCGGGCGCTTACGCGCCCGGCGGGCCAGCGCCCGGGGTCCCCGAGCAAACGCAGATTGCTTGGGGTGGTCCATGGCCCGCATGCCAAGTTGCGATCATCCTACTTATTTGACCGCAACTTGGTATCGGGGGCCATTGCATGGTGGCACAAGGATATTATATGGCCCCGTGATCGGCAATCCCATGGCGCACTTTTGCCAGGACGGCCTGGGCGGGGCAGGATGCTCCCCAGGCAAGGCCCTCGCAAAAAAACAACTCCCGGCGCGCTGGCGGCGCCGGGAGGGCGGGCGGCTCAGGGGTCCGCTAATGGATTATGTAGTAGCGGGGGTTGGCGGGCACGCCGGCCACCAGGATCTCGTAGTGCAGGTGGGAGCCGGTGGAGCGGCCGCTGGAGCCCACCTGGGCCACGACCTGGCCCCTCTTGACCTTCTGTCCCACCTTGACCTTGAAGGCGTGCAAATGGCCGTAGCGGGTCACCAGGCCGTGGCCGTGATTGATGACCAGCATGCGGCCGTAGGCGCCCTCGAAGTCGGCGAAGGTGACGATGCCGTCGGCCGGGGCCACGATGGGCGTGCCGGCCCGGGTGGAGATGTCCAGGCCGGAGTGGAAGTGGCGCTTGCCGGTCCAGGGCGAGGTGCGGAAACCAAAGCCGCTGGTCACCCAGCCGCGCACCGGCCACAGGGAGGGGGTGGAGGCCAGGATGGAGCGCCGCTCGTTGAGGAACTTGGCCAGTTCCTCCTGCAAGGCCTGCTCGGCCTCGGTCTCCACGGCCAGTTGGGCCATGTCCCTTTGCAGGGTGCTCATCTGGCGCTCGCCCCGGGTGCTGGACAGACGCACGCCCGGGCCGGAGACGGCGCCCTCGGGGCCGCCCACGCCAGCCAGGGGCTCGGGCTGGCCCTTTTTATCCAGGTTGGCCAGGGAGCGCAGGCGCTGGTTGAAGGCCTTGAGCTTGGTTACCTGCTCCTTGAGGCTGGTCAGCCCCCGGGCAAAGGTGTTGATCTGGGCCTCCTGGCGCTGGTTCTGGGTTTGCAGGGCCTGGAGGTTGGGCAGATTGCTCTGGATGGAGCGGTATTGATAGAACCAGTAGCCGCTCAAGGCCAGGCAGCCGATGACCGTGACCAGGAGCACCGGCAGGACCACGCCATGCAGTGAAAAACGCTTTACGCTGTGCGTACCTTCGGGTATGACCAGAATGGTAAACTTTTTCAGCACGATAGATCGTTTCTCCCCCGGAGCCAATCTTGACGGCAGTCCCATTGGGCTGGCGTATTATTTTAGCTTTAGCGACCAATAACATGGCTGGCCAGGGGCAGTCAACCCTAAAAACCGGCGGCCATGGATAGGGTTGTGCGTACAATTGTGCAAGACCGGCCCAGGGCCTCAGCCGCTGATGGACAGCCCCTGGACCAGTAACGAGGGCGCGCCCACCCGGCCGAAGAAGCGCAGGTCCGAGCCCAGGGCCTGGATGGCCCCGAATAGCTCCAGTACCTGGCCGGCCATGGCGATGCCCTTCACGGCCCGCGTAACCTGGCCGCCCTCCACCAGGTGGCCGGCGGCGCCAAAGGAGAACTGGCCGCTCACGGGGTCGGCGGTGTGGCCGCCCAGAACCTCGCTGATAATCAGCCCCCGCCCCATCCGCCGGGCCAGGTCCTGGGGCGCATGGGGGCCGGGCTCCAGGTACAGGTTGCTGAAGCCCACCCCCGGCGGCGACTTGAGGGAGGCCCGCACCGAGTTGCCGGTGCTGGCCGCGCCGAAGCGGGCGCCCCACAGGCGGTCGAAGACGAACCCCTGGAGCACGCCGCCAGTAATGAGCGCCTTGCGCGCCTGGGGGGTGCCCTCGTCGTCAAAGGCCGCCGAGCCCAGGCCCCGAGGATAAAGGCCATCGTCCAGCACGCTCACCAGGGGCGAAGAGACCTGCTCACCCAGGCGCCGGGCCAAGAGCGAGCGCCCCTTGACCACGTTGTCGCCCAAGAGCGAGCTGGCCAAAAGCTCCAGGAAATCGGCGGCCACCTGGTTGTGCAGGATCACGTCGTAGCGCCCGTCGGGCACCGGCCCGGCGCCCAGCAGGGCCACGGCCTTTTCACCGGCGGCCCGGCCCACGGCCTCTGGGTCCAGATCGCTGAGGAACCGGCGGCTGTCGCTCTCCCAGGCCTCCTCCTGCTGGCCCTCTTGGCTGGCCATGGCGTTGGCCATGGCCGCCACCCGGGTGGAGCGCTGGCTAAGCTCCAAACCCAGGGAATTGCGCAAGAGCATTAGGGCGCTGTCCTCGCCGTACTCGGCCGGGTGCACGTGGGTCACGCGGGGGTCCACGCCCCGGGCCGTCGCCGCCACCTGGCGGGCGCGTTCCACCTTGGCCTCCAGGGGCTCGTCGGCCAGGCTGGGGTCGAAGACCTCGGGCTCGGGTGGCAGGGGCATAGGCGGGGTCAGACTCAGTCCCTCCTGGGGGTCGGCGGCCTGGGCCGAGGCCAGGGCCTCGGTCACGGCCTTGGCCAGGCCCTCCTGTCCGCCGCCCAGCACGAAGCTGAAGCCCAAGCGCCCCCCGCGCAGGATGCGCAGGGCCAGGCCCTGGCTGTGGGCCTGGCTGAACTTGTCCACCTCCTGGCCGCGCACCCCTATGCTCAGGCTCTGGCTGCTGACCGCCAGGGCCTCCCACTGGTCCACCCCGGCCCGGGCCAGCAAGGCTTGGGCCTGGTCCAATTGCTCGCGCGGGTCCATGGCTCTACAGCTCCAGCAACATGGCGGTTTCGTCGCAGTCAGGGAATTTGACACATTTGACGCAGTCGGCCCAAATCTTGTTGGGCAGCATCTGCTTGCCCACCTCCCGGAAGCCCAGGCGGGCGAAGAACTCGGGCCTATAGGTCAAGGCGAAGACCTTGTTGAAGCCGAGCGTCACCGCTTCGGACAGGCAGGCCTCGGTTAGCTTGATGCCCCAGCCCTGGCCGCGGAACTCGGGCAGCACCGCCAGGCTTCTGATCTCGCACAGGTCTTCCCAGCACAGGTGCAGGGCGCAGACCCCCACCAGGGTGCCCTGGTCGTCCTCGGCCACCACGAAGTCGCGCAGAGACTCGTATATCTCGGTGAGGGGCCGGGCCAAGAGCAGGCCCTCGCCGCCGTACTTGGCCAACAGGCCGTGGATGAAGCGCACGTCTTGCTGGCGGGCACGGCGGATCATGTCTCCTCCTCGGGGGATGGTGATTAGGGGTATTCTAACGCCCCGTGGTCGAGGGGTCCATGCCAAGCTGAGGGGCTGGGCCGGCCCCGCCTGGCCGGATTGCATCCGGCCAGGCGCCACCGCCTCAGGCGGTGGCGCGGGCTGGCCCAGCGGGGCAGCCCGCGGGTCCTTGGCCTTGGCATCGCCGCGAGGCCGGCGTTATCTAGTCCTCCCGGGTCACATAGGCGGCCAGGGTCAGTTGCAGGCGGATGCGTCCCGCCGCCCCCTGGGCCACGTCCAGGTCGTAAAAGGGACCCACGCGTACCCGGTAGCGCATGCCCACGCCCTCCAGGCGCACGGGCACCATGTAGGCCGGATGGCCGCCGCCGCGCAGTTGGGCCAACAGCTCGCGGGCCTGGTCCTCGTCCTTGAAGGAGGCCACCTGCACCGTGAAGCGCCCCTGGCGGGCCTGGGCCGGCGGCGGGGCGGGCTTGGCGGGCGGCTGCGCGGGCGGCTTCACCGGCGTTTGTGCCGGGGTCGGCGGCTTGGGCGGCGGCGGGGTCAGCGGGGCCACGGGGCGCACCTCGCCGTATACCGGCGGCCTGGCCGGGGGGGTGGCCGGCGTCTCCGGCGGCTTGGGCGGCGGCGGGGCCGGAGGCTCGGCGGGCTTGACCGCCACCTGCGACGGCGGCGGGGCCTCGCCCTTCTCCAGGTTGGTGTAGAAGGAGAGATGGGGCGGCGATGGCGGCGGGGCCTGTTTGTCGGCCGGGGCCTCGGCGGCCTCGGGGGAGGGCTGGCCCAAGCCGGGCAGGAAGCTGGCCCATTGGCGCAGGCCGGCCACCTGTTCTGGGGTGGCCAGGGAGCCCTGGCCCACCCACAGGCCCAGCACGAAGCCCCAGGCCATGAGGAACAAACACAACAGCCCCCAGACCAGGTGCCCCAGCCGCAGGGGCCGCCGCTCCTTGGGGGCCTGCCAGGCCACTATTACATGGCCTCCGGGGCGGAGACACCCAATAGCGCCAGGCCGCCCTTGAGCACGGCGCCCACGGCCATGGCCAGCACCAGGCGGGCCGCCGTGAGCGGCGGGTCCTCGAAGAGGATGTGGTGGGCGTTGTAGTAAGAATGGAAGGCCCCGGCCAGTTCGTGCAGGTAGTAGGTCACGCGGTGGGGCTCCAGGTTCACCGCCGCGCCCAGGACCATCTCGGGATAGTCGCCCAAGAGGCGGGCCAGGGCGATCTCCTCGGCCAGGGCCAGGGGGGTCAGGTCGGCGCTCTGGGGGTCGGGCAGGTCCACCCCGGCCTCGGCGGCCTTCTTGAGCACGCTTTTCACCCGGGTGTGGGCGTACTGCACGTAAAATACCGGGTTATCCATGGACTTCTGCTTGGCCACCTCCAGGTCGAAGTCCAGTTGGGCCTCGGAGCGCCGGGTGAGGAAGATGAAGCGGGCGCTGTCGGCGCCCACCTCGTCCACCACTTCCTTGAGGGTGACGAACTCGCCGGCCCGGGTGGACATGGCCACCGGCACGCCGCCTCTGAGCAGGTTGACCATCTGCACCAGCACTACGGACAGATCGTCGGGCGCAAGGTCCAGGCCGGCCATGGCCGCCTTGAGCCGGGGCACGTAGCCGTGGTGGTCGGCGCCCCAGATATCCACCAGCCTGGCGTAGCCGCGCCGGAACTTGTCCAGGTGATAGGCGATGTCGCTGGCGAAGTAGGTCAGCTCGCCATTGCCCCGCTTGACCACGCGGTCCTTTTCGTCGCCAAAAGCCGTGGCCTTGAACCACAGGGCGCCCTCGGCCTGGTAGAGCAGCCCGCGCTGGGTCAGTTCGTCAAAGGCGGCCTGCACGGCGCCCTGCTCCACCAGGGAGCGCTCGCTGAACCAGGTGTCAATGCCCACGCCAAAGGCGTTCAGGTCGTCCTTGATGCCGCCCAGTATCTGCGCGCCGGCCCAGGCCGAGGCCAGGTCCACCGCCTGCTCCAGGGGCATGTCCAGCACGCCCGCGTGCTGGGGCAGGGCCAGGAACTGGGCGGCCAGCTCCTGCATGTACCCGCCGCGATAGTGGTTCTCCGGGAATTCCTCGCCCGAGCCCCTGCTCTGCCGCGCCCGCACCAAGAGCGAGCGCCCCAGGGTGGCCATCTGGTTGCCGGCGTCGTTGATGTAGTACTCGCTGTGGGCCTCATAGCCCACGAAGCGCAAGAGCCGGGCCAGCACGTCGCCCAGGGCGGCGCCCCGGCCGTGGCCCACGTGCAAGGGCCCGGTGGGGTTGGCCGAGACGAACTCCACCAGGGCCTTCTTGCCCTGGCCCAGGGTGGCGCGGCCATAGTCCGGGCCTTGGGCCAGGATCAGGGGCAGCACCGCCAGCCAGGCCGAAGGCTGGATATGGAAATTGATGAATCCCGGTCCGGCGATCTCGGCCCTTTGCAGGATGCCGCCGGCGTCGCCCAGTTGCTCAACCATGATCTGGGCCACGGCCCGGGGATTCATGCGGCAGGGTTTGGCCAGTTGCAGGGCCAGGTTGGTGGCCAACTCGCCGTGCTCGGCCTGGCGGGGGCGCTCCAGGGTGATGGCCGGCGCCTCCACCTGGGGCAGGGCGCCCTCGGCCATGGCCCTGTCCAAGGCTGCGGCCAGATGTTGGGTCAGCTTGTCTTTCATGCGGTGTTGTTATTTCTGGGCGGGCAGGGCGGCGTCGCGGGTGAAGTCCGGGCACTTGGCCGCGCCCCCCTGCTGGAAGGAGAATTTTTTCTTGCAGTCCACCCGCCAGGCGCAGACCGAGCACAGGGTGGGCATTTCCGAGGGCACCGGGTTCTTGGGGTCCTGGGTTTCCATGCGCATGTTTTCCCCTCTGGGCGCCGCCCGCCAGACACGGTAGGGGTGGGCGCCAGCAAGCTCTAAAAATTACAACGCCCTGGCCGTGGGGTCAAGCCATGGTCCGGCGGCGGTTGGCGGCCCCCAGGCCGCAGGTTATCTCGTAGGAGATGGTGCCGGCCCAGTCACCCAATTGACCGGCGCTGATCTCCCCCCCGGCCTGGCGGCCCAGGAGCACCACCTCCTGGCCCACGGCCGGCAGGGCCGGCAGGTCCCCCAGGTCCACCATGGTCAGGTTCATGCACACCCGGCCGCGCACCGGCGCGCGCTGGCCGCCCACCAGCACTTTGGCCCGGTTGGAGAGCGCCCGGGGGTAGCCGTCGCTGTAGCCCACGGGCAGCACGCCCAGCCAGGTGTCCCGCTGCGCCCGCCAGGTGGCCCCATAGGAGACCAGGCTGCCAGCCGGGGCAGGGCGCACGGCCAAGAGCCGGGTGCTGAAGCTCATCACCGGCCGCAGGTCGGCCAGGCCGGCGCAGGCCGGGTCGGGCAGGCACCCGTAGAGGCCTATGCCCAGCCGCGCGAAGGCCGGCGGCCCGGGTCTCAAGGGCGGCGGCACCATGACCCCGCCGCTGCCCGAGAGGCTGGAGTCGGCCAACTGCCAGCCGTCCTGGCGGGCGGCGGCCAAGAGACCGGCGAAGCGCCCGGCCTGCTCCACGGCCTGGCTAGAGGCCGGGTCGCCGGCGGTGGCCAGGTGGCTGGCCAGGCCGATGAGCCGGATGCCGTCCAGGGCCTTGAGTTGCTCCAGGAACTCCAGGGCCTGGCCGTGGGGCACCCCCAGGCGGCTCATGCCGGTGTCCACCTTGAGCTGGCAGCTCACCGGCCGGCCCAGGGCCTGGCCGGCGGCGTGCAGGGCGCGGAAGGCCTCCAGGTCGGCGGAGATCGGGGTAAGGTCCAACAGGGCCGCCTGGCGGGCCTGGGGCGGACGCACGCCCAAGAGCAGCCAGATGGGGCCGGCCACACCGGCCCGGCGCAGGGCCGCCCCCTCGGCGGCCACGGCCACGGCCAGGGCCTCGGCGCCGGCGCTTTTAAGCCGCCGGGCCGTGGGCAATAGCCCATGGCCGTAGGCGTCGGCCTTGACCACCCCGGCCACCCGGCAGCCCGCCGGCAGCAGGCCGCGCAGCACCGCCAGGTTGTGCTCCAGGGCCTTCAGGTCAATCAGGAGGCGGTTGTCGGGGTTGGACGTATTGCGCGCCATGGCCTGCACCTCGCGGACCGGGCGCTCCTTGGCCGCCATTGGCCAAAAGGGCGCGCCGTCACGGGATTTCTATACCACGCTCCCCAGCCAAGGCAACAACATTGGACGTTGGCCCCGGCCACGCCGCCAGACAGCGCGCTTTACATCCGCGCGGGCGGCGCTAGAATAGCCTCGGGCGCCTGTAGCTCAGTTGGATAGAGCAACGGCCTTCTAAGCCGTAGGTCGCGGGTTCGAGTCCCTCCAGGCGCGCCAATAATATCAATGGCTTGAGTCTACGGACAGGCTCAAGCCATTTGGTTTCGTTGGAAATGGTTGGAGGCGCAATCCTCAGGACCTAGTAAGGCTCGCCAGATAGTGCTGTGTGGTCTTGACATCAGTGTGACCCAGGCGACGCTGGGTGCCCAATATATCCTTAGTCTTTTCGTACAGGGTTACGGCGTGGAAGTGGCGCAGACAGCCCACGGGAAAATACTCCACCCCGGCTCGCTTACATGCTGATTTCTGCTGTTTCAACGGCCACACGTAGTGGTGGTGGGCCTCCCTTTCTTCCTGTTGGAATACGTAAGGCTTGCCGGAACCCTGGGCTCTACGCCAGGCCGCGAACCGGCCGGCCAAGTCCTCGGTGATGGGCAGTCGCCTGGGTAGCCGGTCACCTTGGGCGGTCTTTTTGGTGTATAGCACCAGGGAGTCCGTGCGGAGATCAGCCCAGGTGACCGCTAAGCCTTCTCCCGGACGTGCTCCGGTCTCCACCAGGATCTCCAGATAGAGGCGAAACTCGCCATTTGCGGCCATGCGGATCAGGTCCACCTCGTGCTGGGTGGGGATGTACTTGGCCCGTTTTTCCACCGCGAAACGATCAACATATTGAAAAGGGTTATGATGATATTCCCGCTGGGCACGCCTCTTGCCCCAGGGAGCGTTCCAGGCGGTTTGGCTATAGCGGAGCCATTTGTTGACCTCACCGCGGCCCTTGCCTCGCTCTAAGAGGTCACCAGCCCATTTCTCGGACCACTCCTCAACTTGGTCTATGGTGAGACGAGGTGCCGCCAGTCCGGCCAGGTCAGGAGCGTGAGCTAAGGCCCTGGCCATGAGGCTTGCCATATCTTTGGCGTGGCGCTCTGACCGGTGTGCCTTGAGCCAATTGATCCAGCGCCTATACAGCTCCAGAACTGTCTCCTCGGAGGTGGGTTCGCCAATAGGCAGGGTCTGTCCTGTCGCCAGATAGTGCTTGACTGCTTCGGCCTCTGCGGCGTCGGATTCGGCCTTGGTCAGAAAAACGTAGGGGCTGAACAGCCGCATCCCCCTGACCGTCTTGTCGTACCCCCACCGGACCCCAGCTTTTAGCTTTCGTTTTCGCGAGCTCAAGATAGGCCTCCACCGATGCCTTGGGGAAGCGCAGGGCGCCACCAAAACGCAACCCCCCCAGGGCGACAATGTTCTTGGGCATGCGCACCCAGTTTGGGGACATGTCCAGAATATCCGCTACTTGATTGGCTGTGAGAAAATCGCCCAACCCGGGTTTTTCCTGGGCTGGGCGTGGAACGGACGATCAGGTGGGGTGAGGTCAACATATCGACGGGTCTTCCTCCTGTCAAGAGGCCTGGTGTGGCTGGGCTGGCGCTAGGGCTGCCCATCTTGGGTTTTCGCCAGCTGTAGTCTTACGAAACGCACTGAACGGCCCTTGAATTTGATATCTGAGCCCTGCCCGATCACCCAAAGCATTTTCTCACCGCCTGAACGCACCTGGACATGCCTGGGTACGGAGGCTGTGCTTTTCAGGGCCTCGCGCATGGTTAAAAGGGATTCCGAAGCCACCAAATCGAGAAGGCGCCGCCCTACCAGGTGGCGAAACCCACCTAGCTTGTATGCCGCATCGCTATTCCAAATAATGACCCCGCCTTCGTGAATTATCGCGGGCGAGGCATAGGGCAATCGTAAGGACCGGCTTTCCCTCACAGCACACAGGCTGATGAATTCGCCTCCCTCGGCGGGTCTTTCTCCTACTCGCCTACCGCAACCGGCCCCGATTTCTTTTCTCTGCGATTCCCGCTGCCCCATACAGCACGATGATTGCTCTCGATGGAATCCTTCATGACCTGCGCCAGCGGGCCATCGCTTCGGAGCACAAACAGGGCCTTATCCAGCAGCGCTCGCTCTGGCTTGCTCACGTCCGGGCCGGCCCGGGAAGGTTTGGCCCCGCCGGCTTCTCCGACTGTCTCGCCCTTAAGGACGTAATCAAAATCTTTGTTACGCATATGGGTGGCAATGGTGGCCAGGGTCTGGAGACTTGGCCCCGCCTTGCCAGGCCTGGTGGGGTCCCTGCCCATCATGGTGCGGTAGGTCATGAGGGCCAGGCCCAGGGATTGAGCGAACTTGGGGTCCTTGAGCCCGGACCTGTCCTGCATCTCCTGCATCCTGGCCCGAAATTTTTCTAGTTCGTCTGGGATGTTAGCCATAACTTTGCACCAGCGTATTTTTATGGTTGACAGCAATACGCATTAACATATACACAGGCTCAACACTTGAGGAGGTTCAGATGCCCGAAACCATTAAGCCCTTCAACCTCAATCTGACCCAGGCCGAGCGCCAGGAGCTGGAGACCTACCGCAAGCGCCTTGGGTTTCGCTTCCTGAGCGACCTGATCCGCACCAAGATGCTGGAGCTAGCCCGCCAGTCAGGCAACCTCCCGCCGCTACCGGGACAAGAGGCCTGAGCCATGCCCGGAAAAGGCGGCCATATCCAGCGACCATGACAAATACCAGCCCTGGGTGGGGCAGCATCCATCTTACGCAGTAGCATATATCATCCGCCCACATCCAGGCAACAAGTTTTTGGATTTTGACCACAGCCACCCGGCGTGGCCGCGGCGGTTCCAAGACCCAAGGCTTAAGCGAAAAGCAAAACATAAACCTCAAACATGGCTGGGCGTGGAACGGACGATCAGGTGGGGACCAGACGCCGTCCACCCTTGCCAGGGAGGCAGATCACATGACTTGGTCCGGCTGGCGCACATTGGCGGAGTTGGCCTGCTGGCGGGAATTGTTCGGGCCTGGCGCCAAGCTGTTGGACGTGCTCCAGGCCCAGGCCCTGTCTAGCTCTTTACGCAGGGAGGCGGTGGGCAATGCCTGAACGTTTTGTCTGTGCCAATTGCCGCACCCCAGTGGCGGGCTACGATCAGACCCCGCCGCCCAGCTGGCTGGTCTCGGCTGAGGACCCCGAACAGGTGCTTTGCCTGGAATGCCAGGAGGCCAGGGGCTGGCGGTCTTTGGGCCGGCCAAGCGAGAACGGCCAGCCATGTTGAACCAGCCGGCTTTGCAGGTGCCCGCGCCATGGGGTGTGGGGATCATGTTGGGCCTCAAGCGGGACTGGGTATGTTCCGGGTCCGTGGAGCAAGCCCCTGGACCTGGCACTGTTCTGGCAGTCAGGCAGCTACCCGGCGGAGAGCGATATCTGGGCGTCTGGCGCCAACTGGACAGCTTGGCCCGGCGCCAGGGCTGGGCGTCACTGGCCATGGCGGCGCCCATATGCGCCTTCCTGCCGGGTCTGGCTGGCTGGGTGGACCTTGTGGATGTTTTGCCTCACCCCCACGAATCCGACCTGAGCACCTGGCTACTGGCCAGACCGCGGCCGGCCTGGTTGCAACCCTTGCCCCCCAAGCCCCGGAGCAGCCAGGCGGGAGCATGCCCTTGCATGCCCCCGCCTGGCCCGCCGGGGCTACCCTGGCGGTGCGATGACGGGCCGGGGCCACAGCCTACGAGATCAAGGCCTGGCGCAATGGCTGATAGCCCTGCTGGGCCTGCCAGCTTTGCTGCTGGTGATGGAGGGTGGCGAATGGACTCGTTGGGGGTGCCTGGTGTGGGGCCGGGGCGTCTGGCTGCATTGGAACTGAGCCATGCCAACCCTCGGGGCTTACACCCAAGTCCAAGCCAGCTGGCCGAGTGAGGCCTGATGGGCTGGACCATTACTAACCCAGGTGCAAACTGTGATCGCCTCGCCAGGCCTGATTGCGTGGCCTTGACGCTGCCTTTTATCAACAGCAGAAGCCTTGCCCCAGCATTCTAAGCAGACCCAGTTGGACCTGCCTCCCTGGCTCTTAAGCCCGGAGCACGCGGCCCGCATAGGCAACGCGCTTTGGGTGTTCCTTTGGCTTTGGCAAGAGGGCCAATCTGGCGACAGCCCCCATGTACGCGAAGTACGGGGTGGGGGCGTGGTGCGCGTGAAGGAAATCGTAGAGGCCCTGGGTCTGTCCAGACGCAGCGTTCAGCGTTACCTGGCCACCTTGCGGGACGAGGGCTACCTGACAACCTGGCAAGACCAGCATGGCTTCACGGCGGTGATAAGCATCTGGGACGCGGGCCGGCAAGAAAACACCGCCAGGGGCGACAAATCCGGCGCACCCGCCCCAGCGGTCAGGGATGACAAAAGTGGCGCACCTGAGCACGAATCAGTCAGGGATGACAGTTCTGTCGCCCCTGGAGTTGGCTCAGGGGTGACAGATATGGCGCACCTGGGGCTCTGGGATGACAAATCTGTCATCCCTGAGAACCCCCCTGCACCCCCCTTAAGGGTACTAGAAGAGTCTTCTCTTGATTCTTCCTGTTCCGGAGGTTTTCTTAACGTACCAACAACAGCCAAGAGAGCACGAGTCGTGCCACTTCGCGGGGGCCAGGAGGCTGACGCGCCAAGGCCTGTTGCTGTTGCTGCTGGCCCGAGCCCGGGCAGGTTGCGGCAAGAGCAGGCCATAGCCCATCTGATCGGCCGCATCGAAGCTTGGGAACGGCCGGAGCTGACCCGCACTCTCCTGGACAACCTGTGCCAGGTACCCCTTTCCCAACTGCCGCTGGTATTCGAGCAGGTCTGGCGCTTTCACCGCACGCGACGCAAGGACCTGGACAATCCCGCCGGCTGGTGGGCCGCCATGCTGGCCAGGTCTGTGCAGGAATGCCGAAGAAACATGAAAGGGGCGCATGACTACGGCTAGCGCCTTGATCAAAGGCCCTCATGCAGCCAGTTCCCTTGCGGCAAAACGAAGCCAGCCGGAAGCCGGAGAGACGACAGGACATGATCGACAGCCAACGTGAACCGAGAAGCATAACCCTTGCGTCTCGCGACGCCGCCCACGCGCCATGGCGAGGCCGCCGCGGCGTTGGATCAAGAGACCTCGGCCCCCGCTGGCGGGGCGCGCGGCGGTGCCGGCCAGTCGGCGAGGCCGGCGGGTCCTTCCGCGAGGGGGCGCCCTTGCGGCCAACGAAGGCCCCGGCGCTTAGCCACCCTTAAACAAAAAATTGGGTTGGGAAAATGGAACTTACGGAAACAAAGACAGATTCTGGCAGGCCCCGCGCCAAGGGCAGAAGCCGGCCGGTTTTGCCCGCCCAGGTGCTCAAAGCCTTTGGGCCTGATTTCCTGGACGCCTGCCTGTGCCGGGACTGGCTTTTGGAGCGGCTGCACCCTACCGGCCCGGTTTGCCCCTGGTGCGGCATGGCCATTACCTCGCCTCGTAGCCGGGCCACCTTCCGCCAGCTGGGCCGGGTGCAGTGCACCATCTGCCAAAAATTCTTCACGGGGCTTAGCGGCACGGTGCTGAGCAAGACCGGCCTGGAGCCTCAGGGATACTTGCTGCTGTGCTTGCTGCTGGCCCTGGGGCAGGGAGACCAGGCCATAGCCGGCAAGCTGAACGTCAACCGCGAGACCGTGCGCCGTTGGCGCCTGCGCTTCCAGGCCCTGGAGCGCGTCTGGAGCGAAAAACCGTGAGCGAGATGATCATCGAGCATGTGGCCATCGCGGCCCTTACCCCCTATGGCCAGAACCCGCGCAAGTATGGCCCGGCCGAGGTGGAGAAGTTCGCGGCGGCCCTCCGGGAGTTTGGCTTCCGGGTGCCAGTGCTGGCCCTGCGGGATGGCCGGCTCATTGACGGCCACTTCCGCCTGGCCGCGGCCCGGGCCGCGGGCCTGCACGAGGTGCCGGCCCTGTACGTGGACGGCTGGCCGGAGGAGAAGGTCAAGGCCTTTCGCCTGGCGGTAAGCCGCATGGCCGAGCTGGCCAGCTGGGACGAGGACAAGCTGGCCCAGGAACTGCGGGAGCTGACCGCCCAGGAATTCGACCTGGGGCTGATCGGCTTTGACAGCAGCGAGCTGGAAAGGCTGTTGGCTCAAGGCGCCAGCGAGAATGCGGGCGCCGGTGATGCCCCCAAGGTCAACAAGGGCCTGGCCGGCATGGACGACCTGGCGCCCGATCCGCAGGAGTTGGCCATCCTGGCCGGCCGGCGGGTGCTGGTGGAGTTCTCCGGCGGTAAGGACTCCACGGCCGCGGCCCTGTGGGTGCGGCGATTCTTGCCCGACAACCCGGTGGAGCTGTGCTTCGTGGACATGGGCGCCGACTTCATCGGCTTCCATGGCCACCTGGCGACCGTGGCTTTAGCCCTGGCCGCGCCGCTCAAGACCCTGCGCTCGCGGGAACACATGATCGAGGTGTTTCTGCAAAAAGCCAAGCTGCCGCACTTTGGCCACCCCTATTGCCACGAGGTCTTGCACAAAACCCTGGACGCCTACATGAAAGAGCACGCGCCAGAGTCAGTAGCTATCGTGCGCGGCGGGCGCCTGCAGGAGCGCGGCAAGAAGGGCAAGACCCGGCCCAGCCGCTTCATGACCGTGGACCGGCTCAAGGGCTACGCCTTCTTCCAGCCCCTGTACTTCGCCACCAAGGACGCCGCCGACGACATACTCAGGGCCAATGGCGTGCCGATCTGGGCCGGCTACGCGCGGGGCCTGCAACGGATAGCCTGTCGCATCTGCCCAGGTCAGAAACCCAAGGCCTATGCGGCCATGCGGCAAAACTTCCCGGAGGTTTTCGAGGAGCTGCTGTGGCTGGAGGCCAAGCTGGGCACGGGTTACTGGCAGGATAAGACCACGGACAAAAGCGCCTCTATCGAGCACATGGCCGACCGCGGCCAAAAGGCCTTCGAGGAAGGCCTGGCCCTATGAGGCTAGACGGGAATCACCTGGATGCCGTTCTCCTCCAGGAGCCTGGCGGTCACGCCGTAGGCCTTGCCGCAGGAGGGGCTGGAGCGCAGCAGGTAGGCCTGGGTGATGCCGTTGCGCCGGCAGATGTCCAGGGCCTGGCGGGCGCCCTCCTCGTAGGCCGGCGTGAAATCGAAGCCGGTCTGGCGCCCCAGCACCCGGCCGGCCTTGACGTTGCAGCCCTCGCGCGGCGTGGGCAGGCCGCCCAGCTGCTCCGGGCAGACCGCGATGAAGTCATGGTCCATGCCCACCTTGGGCAGGAAGCCACGAAGGTAGCCGTTGTTCTGATAGCGGCAGGGAATGCCCGCGCAACACTTGCTCACCAGCACCATGATCCACCTCCCTTGGCGGCAAGGGTACTGCCCATGCCGCCGTTTGAGGTTTCATCGTCAGCCGGCCAGGGCCGGCCGGTGGTTTCAAGAAACGGCGCGCAGCACCTCTTGCGCGCCCTGGGCCTCCACCATGGCGCCCTTGATCTTGTGCAGGTGCTTGATGATGAGCTCCAGGCGCTCGATGTTCAGCGAGAGGTTGGAGGCCAGGACCGTCTTCAAGAGCGA
>JACQYR010000004.1 GCA_016208115.1 Desulfarculus sp. | reverse complement strand
GCGGCGGACCGCGCCGGGGCGGGGGCGGTCGCCGCCGGAACTGGCGGGGCGGTTGGCGCGGGCCTTGGCGTGGCCGGCGTGGCCGGGGCCACGGGGGCGGCGGCGCCGGCCTCCCCGCCCGGGCCGGCCTGGGCCGCCGCCTGGCCCAGGCGCTCGATGACCTCCTCCAGGCTCAACACCGGCCGCACCTGGCAGAGCTTCAGGAGGGTCATCTCCATGACCAGGCGGGGCTGGCTGGCCCGGCGGAAAAGCTCCTCGGCGCGGGCCAGCACATCGAAAATCTCGTGCAGGGTCTCGGCGCTGGCCGTCCCGGCCTGGGCGCGCAGATCGGCGATCTCCTCGTCGGTGAGCCCGAAGAGGTCCACCCCGGCCGGCGCGGCCTTGGCCGCGGCCAGGTTGCGGAAATGCTCCTGCAGGGCGCCGTAGAAGGCCTGCATCTCGCCGCCGGCGGCATAGACCTGGGCCACTAGGTCCAGCACCCGGCCGGCGTCGCCGGCCAGCACCGCCTGGGCGCTGGCGGCCACCAGCTCGCGGTCCACCAGACCCAGAAGCTCCACCACCTCCTGGTGGCTAAGGTCCTGGCGGCCAGCGCTGAGGACCTGGTCCAAGAGGCTCAAGGAGTCGCGGATGGAGCCGTCGGCCTCGCGGGCCATGAGCGCCAGGCTCTCGGGGGCCAGGGCCCAGCCCTCGCCGGCCATGACCGCGCCCAGGTGGGCGGCCAGGGTCTTGGGGGGCAGGCGCCTGAAGTCGTAGCGCTGGCAGCGCGACAGGATGGTCAGCGGCACCTTGTGCACGTCGGTGGTGGCCAGGATGAAGACGGCGTGCTCGGGCGGCTCCTCCAGGGTTTTCAGCAGGGCGTTGAAGGCCGCCTTGCTGAGCATGTGTACCTCGTCCAGGATGGTGACACGATAGCGGGCGGCCTGGGGGCGGTAGCGGATGGCCTCGCGCAGCTCGCGCACGTCCTCCACCCGGGAGTTGCTGGCCGCGTCAATCTCCTGCACGTCCACGGCCCGGCCTTCCTCGATCTCCCGGCAGGGGGAGCACTGGCCGCAGGGCTGGCCGGTGGGGCCTTGCTCACAGTTCAAGGCCTTGGCCAGGATGCGGGCCACGGCGGTCTTGCCCACCCCGCGCGGGCCGGTGAAGCAAAAGGCGTGGGCCACCCGGCCGGCGACGATGGCTCCGGCGAGCGTCTGGGTGATGTGCTCCTGGCCGACAACCTCGCTGAAGGTGCCGGGCCGGTGCTTGCGGGCTAGGACGAGGTAGGACACGATGCTGAGGTTTCCGTTATGGGTAATTAGGCGAAATAATACCTTGTCCCAGGCGTTCAGCAATTGCCTGATACACCTGGCGGGCCAAATCCAACGAGGCGTGGCCCTCCTCCATGGCGGGGGGAATATCTTGCCATGGGTAACGGTACCGCCAGGCGAACTCCGTCAAGGGCGCCGCCAGCTTGAGAATAGGTTCCAGGGTATTGTCAACCTCGCAACAAGCCGCGCCCAACTCCACCAAGTCATGCGTCTTGCGAAAAGGCCGGTCATGCCAGGCCAAGAAGGCTTTCAACGCCTTCTCGGCGGCTTGCTGACAGTGGAATAATGCGTCCTCCACCAGGGGAGGCGAGGCGGTCATATCCACATTCGCGGCGCGCAAATCCTCGGATGACCGCCTCAACCAGGCCCTGGTATCGGAGGTCTTGGCGTCCTCAGGCGGCATGAAGGAGCTTTCCTTCCCTGACCACCGCCGCCGGCAGGGAGGCCTTCAGCGGCAGGCGCTGGGCAAAGGCCGTCTGGGTCCATACCAGGATATCGCCAGCCCGGCCCAGGCTCCACAGGGCCTGGTAGGCCAGGCGGCTGGAGCGCCGCTCGGGGGGGCTGTCGTCGGACACCACCAAGAGCAGGTCGTAATCGCTGTGCGGCCCCTCCTCGCCCCTGGCCCGCGAGCCGAACAGGTAGACGCTCAAGGGGCGGTAGGCCTCCACCAGGCGGCGCACCATCTCCGCCAGCAGGGGATCGTCCGCCAAGGCCCCCTCAGGCACTAGCCTTCCTCCCTCCGCCATGATAGCACGCCCGGCGGGGCTGCCTTGTCTACTGCTTAATCACCTGAGGGCTGCTGGCCAGGCCCTTCTTCTTCAGCGCCGCGGCCAGGGACTTGGCCTTGTCCTGGCTGCCGCCGCCAACCACCACCCGGTACCAGGTCTTGCCGGCCTTGTCCTTGTAGGTCACCACCTTGGCGCTGTAGCCCTTGGCCTTGAGCTTCTTGACGTCGCCCTGGGCCGAGGCCTTCTGCTGGTTGGAGGAGACCAGCACCGCGTAGCCCGAGCCGGCCTTGGCCTGGGACTTCTTGGCCGAGCTGCCGTACCTGGACTTGGCCTTGGGCTTGGAGGGCGGGGGCTGGTAGGTGGGCAGGGGCGCCTGGGCGATGGAGGGTGGCGGCAATTCGGGCTGGGGCTCGATGCGCAGCAGGGCCGACTCCATCTCGGCGATGGCCTGGGGCCGCGAGTAGTCCTCGCGGTCGGGGCCGCCCTTGGCCACCCTGAGGCCCCGCTCCCAGGTCTGGCGGGCCGCCTCCTTGCGCCCCTGGGCCTCGTAGACCAGGCCCAGTTGGTAGTAGGAGAAGTACATGCCCGGGTCGGCCTTGACGGCCAACTCCAGCTCCTGGGCGGCGCGGTCCAGTTGGCGGGACTGGCCAAAGGCCATGGCCCGGTTGTAGTGGGCCCGTCCCACGGCCTGGTCGCCCTGCATGCCCTGCTGGGCGGCGCAGCCGGTCAGGGCCAGGAGCAAGGCCATGGTCAAGGCCAGGCAGGCGGCCAGGCGGGCCGGTTTGCTTGCGTTCAATGCCATTTGCCACCTCCAGGACAGGGCAGGGGCCGGGGGCGCCCGGGGCGCGGCCTCCGGCGGCCCGCTGGTCGAGCGCCAGGGTAAAGGCCCACCCGCGCCAGCCGGCAAGCCGGCCGGCGCCAGGGGCCGGTCAACGGCAAAGCTTAGCATGGCCGGCGGCCCAGGGCCAAGGGCCTTGCGCCCAGGCCAAGGAAGGCCCAGGGCCTATTCGCCGGCGGGTCCCTCGTGGTCGGGCTGGCCGGGGGGCGGGGGGGGCGGGGCCTCGCCGGACTTGCTCTGGCGCAAGAAGCTTAGGACCCGGCCGCCCCCGGGCGGGGGCAGGCGGTCGCAGGCCCACTCCACCTCCTCGGGGTCCAGGCTGGCCACGTACCAGGCGTCGGTCTCGCGAAAGGTCCACTCCTCGCGGGAGAACTTGATGAGCGCCATGCGGTACTGCTGACAACGGAAGTCCAGGAGCACGTGGCCGGCCAACTGGCGCACCACGCGGTCTTCGCCCTCGTCCATGAAGCGCTCGCCGATGATGCGCATGACGTGCTCCGTGGAATCGGGACTGTGCAGGCTGATGGCGGCCAGGCCCTTCATGGCCACGTCGCGGGCCGACCAGCCGGCGGTGAAGTCGCGGGCCACCATGGTCAGGCCGGGGATGGCCGCCGGCCCCAGGCGCCCCAGGATGGAGGGCAAGAGCTCGGTGACCCAGTCGCAGTCAAAGGCGTCGGCCCAGCGCAGGGCGGTCAGGAGGGGCGAAACCACCTCCTCGCCGCCCTGGAGGCCCAGCACGTAGGAGGCGTGCACGACGGCCCACCAGTCGGGCAGCTCGGCCAGCCAGTTCTGCTTGTCCATCACCACCTGGGCCAGGACGGGCGTCAGGGAGGTCCGGCGGGCCAGCTCCTGGGCCGCCTCCAGCTCCAGGCGGTCCTCGCTGACAAAGATAAGCTCCGCCAGTTGTTCGTCTTCCAGGATGGTATAGTCTGGTCTTTGCATGGTGCTCACCTTGTGGCCGGCGGACCTGGCCTGCCGGTAGGGGGCGCGCCGCCCCCAGGGGTGGGGCGGGCGCCGTGCTGAGGGCCAGCCAAGCTGGCGCCGATGGAAAATCCCCCATGCGGCCAGTCGTTTACATGGCGCGGGCAGTCGCATGTGCGCCTGTTAAAACTATACCCAAGCCCCTGGGGCCTTACAACCGCCAAACCCGGCCCCCCCTGGGATGGGAGAAAGGACCGGTTCAGCCATGGCCGTGGTGCAGTTTTCGGTGGTGCCCCTGGGCACCGGCGACACCAGCCTGTCGTCCCACGTGGCCGGGGTGCAGAGGCTCCTGGCCGGCTGCGGGCTCAAGAGCCAGCTCACGCCCATGGGCACGGTGCTGGAGGGGCCGCTGGAGGAGATAATGGCCGTGATCCTTAAGGCCCACGAGCTGCCCTTTGGCCAGGGCGCCGGCCGGGTGATGACCCTCATCAACATTGACGACCGCCGCGACAAGCCCGGCAGCATGGCCGGCAAGGTGCAGAGCGTGCTGGACAAGCTGTAGGCGGCCGGATGTGATAGGCCCCGCCCCAACCGAGACGGGCGCCCCCTCACCCCACTCTCTCCCCCGGTGGGGGAGAGGGGGAAGGGGGGCCGTTGGGTGGGCAGGCCTTAAGACTTTTTCCGGCGAGCCCTCAACGGGAGCCGCCGGCCCTGGCCTGGGCCGCAACGCCCCCCGACCCGTATACGCCCCGCGGCGGGCACGCCGCCCGGCCCTTGCCAGGGCGGCCTGATCCCTCAAGGCTCTACGGGAGCCGCCAAGCCCTGGCCCTGGCCACAGCCCCGCCCGACCCGCTATGCCTGGCCGGGCACCGGCCCTTGCCAGGGCGGGGCGGCTGCCGTAACATAGCCATGTCATTTTAGGTTTTTTGTGGCCTCCCGGACGGCGCGGTGGCAGGCAGGGACCAGGCCCAGCAGACCAAGGAGCTAAGGCGGCGCAAGCGCGAGCGCGTCATCATGGCCGTGCTCCTGGTGGTGGTGGTGGTGGTCACCTTCGTGGAGACCCAGGTGGTGAGGCTACCCCACGACCTGCCCCTGGGCGCCTCCATCCTGGTCTTCGCCCTGATTAACCTCAACGCCCTGCTTTTGCTGCTGCTGATCTTTTTGGTCTTCCGCAATCTGTTCAAGCTGACGGTGGAGCGGCGCCAGGGGGTGTGGGGTTCCCAGTTGCGCACCAAGCTGGTGGTGGCCTTTGTCATCCTCTCGCTGGCCCCCACCATCCTCTTGTTCTTCGCGGCCTTCCAGTTCGTGGGCACTTCCATAGAGTATTGGTTCAGCGCCCAGGTAGAGGGCTCGCTGATCGAGTCTCTAGAGGGCAGCGAGCAGTATCACCAGCAACTGGCCGAGGGGGCCCTGCACTTCGCGGAGCTTCTGGCCGCCGACCTGGGGCCGCGCGGGCCCAGCCTGGCCGGCCCCTCCAAGGCCCTGAGCGAGTTCCTGGAGTCCCGCCGCGCCCTGTACGACCTGGCGGCGGTGCGCCTGTTGGGCCCCGACCTGGGGGAACTGGGCCACGCCACCCAGAGCGGCACCCACCTGAGCCACCTGGACTACCTGCCCCTGGACCTGGTGACCCGGGTGCTGGCCGAGGGCAAGCCCCTTAGCCACTTGCAGGCCGCGCCCACCGGCGATTTCGTGGCGGCGGTGCAGCCCTTCCCGGCCAGCCCCAAGGCAGGAGGACGGGTGCTGGGCGCCGTGGTGGCCTTCAAGCTGTTGCCCAAGGGCTCCCTGGCCCGGGTGCAGGGGGTGCAGAAGGGCCTGGAGAACTACCGCCAGCTCAAGAGCCTCAAAAGGCCCATCAAGACCAACCAGTACATCACGCTGTCCATCGTCACCCTGCTCATCATCTTCGCCGGCACCTGGTTCGGCTTCCACCTGGCCAAGACCATCACCGTGCCCCTGATGGAGGTGGCCCAGGGCACCCAGCGGGTGGCCGGCGGCGACTACGACTTCCATATAGACCTGGAGGGACCCGACGAGATCGGCGCCCTGGTCAATGCCTTCAACCGCATGACCGCTGACCTAAAGACCAGCAAGGCCCGCCTGGACGAGGCCCAGGAGGAGATGCGCCGCACCAACCTGGAGCTGGAGCAGCGGCGGCGCTACATGGAGATCGTGCTCAAGAACGTGGCCGCCGGCGTGGTGGCCGTGGACGCCGGCGGCCATGTCACCACCTTCAACCCCTCGGCCGAGCGCCTGCTCAAGGTGCAGGCCCCCACGGTGCTGGGTAGCCACTGGCGCAACGTGGTGGAAGGCGAAAACCGCGATTTGGTGGAGCGCATGCTGGGCAACCTCTCCTCCGGCGGGCGCGGCAGCGTGGACCAGCAGGTGCGGCTGAACATCGGCGGCGAGGCCCTGACACTCATGGTGCACCTCAACTTCATGCGCGACGATGCCGGCCAGGCGCTCGGCATGGTGGTGGTCTTCGAGGACCTCTCGGAACTGGAGAAGGCCCAGCGCATGGCCGCCTGGCGCGAGGTGGCCCGGCGCATCGCCCACGAGGTCAAGAACCCCCTGACCCCCATCAAGCTCTCGGCCCAGCGCCTGGTCAGGCGCTACGAGGAGCGTCTGGGCGACGACGCGCAGATATTTAAGGAGTGTACCGGCACCATCATCCACCAGGTGGAGGAACTCAGGCGCCTGGTCAACGAGTTCTCCACCTTCGCCCGCCTGCCCTCGGCCCGCCTGGCCCCCAATGACCTGGCGGCCATCGCCGAGGAGGCCCTATCGCTGTTCCGTAGCGGCCACGGCGGCATCAGCTTCGAGCTGGAGGCCGAGGAGGGCATACCCATCTTCGACCTGGACCGCGAGCAAATGTCACGGGCCATCATCAACCTCTTGGACAACGCCGTGGCCGCCCTGGAGGAGAGCCCGCCCCCCAAGCAGGTGGTGGTGCGCCTGTCCCACGACGACATACTCAAGATCGTGCGCCTGGAGGTGGAGGACACCGGCCCCGGGGTGCCGCCCGAGGACCGCCTGCGTCTGTTCGAGCCCTACTACAGCACCAAGAAGGGCGGCACCGGCCTGGGTCTTGCCATAGTGAGCACCATCGTGGCCGACCACAACGGCTACATCCGCGTGCAGGACAACCAGCCCCACGGCACCCGCATCATCATCGAGCTGCCGGCCCGCGGGGCGCGCGTGGCGGTGTGAAACGAATGCAATTCAATAAATTCAATCGCAACTAGATTGAATTTTAGTTTTCCCCGGTCCAGAAGATGTAAAAGGTATTTTATGAGCAATAATAACATCCAGCCAATGCAAATATTAACTAAACATATACCACCCAAATTATATCATTACACATCCAAAACAGGACTTATGGGAATAATTAATTCAAAGAATATTTGGATGACAAACATACAATACTTCAACGATCACCAGGAATATAAATATGGCATTAACAAATTCACCTCCAAACTAATCGAGAGCAGGATTCTCTCTAATGATATCGCGAACAAGTTTTGCAATCAACTAAATGGACTCGAATCAGCCCCTCTTATTAACCCATATGTTTGTTCTTTTTCCGAACGAGGAGATTTATTAAGCCAATGGAGAGGGTATTGCCCGGCTACTGGTGGCTATAGCATAGGATTTAAGTTTGACAAGACCTCAAACTTAATGAATTATTCATTAGATAGTAACGAGTGGCGCCAAGTTATTCCTTATATGACCAACGCTTGGCTTAATACAAAAACTATATCATTCTACTTGGCACCATGCATATATGACACTGATACACAAGACCAGCTTATCGATGTTTTAATAGAATCGATAGGAATACTCTATAACTTGAAGCCAATTTATCAAACGAATTTGTTTTTTCTATTGGCAATTATGCCCATATTTAAACACCCTAGCTTTTCCGAAGAAAAGGAATGGAGACTAGTTAGTCTGGGACACGTAAAATCAGAAACGGTAAGCTTTCGCGAAAATAGTTCGTTGATTGTTCCATATATTGAAAGGCCAATAACATATCAAGACATTAATGAGATAATAATCGGGCCAACCTCTTTCCCTGATTTGACAAAAAAGTCACTAATAATACTAGCTTCAAAATATTCGTTAACCACCAATGTTATCAGGATATCTGATATACCTTACAGAGCATGGTAGACTGCATATATTCATAAAATACGCCATGACCATACTGGGGTTAGGTCAATGCCCAGCCACATCCTCATAGTTGACGACGAGAAGTCCATCTGCCAGTCGCTCAAGGGCATCCTGGGTGACGAGGGCTACGAGGTCTCCACGGCCCCCGACGGCCAGACGGCGCTTAACGCCGTGGAGGATGAATCGCCGGACCTGGTGCTGTTGGACATCTGGATGCCCGGCCTGGACGGCCTGGAGGTGCTGGAGCGCCTCAAGCAGCGCCACCCCGCCCTGCCGGTCATCATGATCTCCGGCCACGGCAACGTGGAGACCGCCGTGAAGGCCACCCGCCTGGGGGCCTTCGATTTCATCGAAAAACCCCTGGACATGGACAAGATACTCCTGGCGGTGCGCAACGGCCTGGAGCTCAGCCGCCTGGCCGAGGAGAACCTCATACTCAAGGCCAAGGCCGAGCCGCCCCGGCTCACCGGCCTGAGCCCGGCCATGGAGGAACTGCGCCAGGCCATCGGCCGGGTGGCGGCCAGCGACTCCTGGGTGCTCATCACCGGCGAGAACGGCACCGGCAAGGAGTTGGTGGCCGCCGCCATTCACCGCCAGTCCCCCCGGGCCGCCGCACCCTTCGTGGACGTCAACTGCGCGGCCATCCCCGAGGAGTTGATCGAGAGCGAGCTCTTCGGCCACGAGAAGGGGGCCTTCACCGGCGCGGCGGCCAAGAAGCGCGGCAAGTTCGACCTGGCCGACCGGGGCACCCTGTTTCTGGACGAGATCGCCGACATGAGCCTCAAGACCCAGGCCAAGATTCTGCGCATTCTGCAGGAGCAGCGCTTCGAGCGCGTGGGCGGCACCAAGACCATCAGCGTCAACGTGCGGGTGCTGGCCGCCACCAACAAGGACCTGACCGCCGAGATCGCCGCCGGCCGCTTCCGCGAGGACCTCTACTACCGCCTGGCGGTCATACCCATCCAGGTGCCGCCCCTGCGCGAGCGCGCCCAGGACATCCCGGCCCTGGTGGAGGAATTCCTGGCCGGCCACGCCGCCCGGGGCTATGGCGAGCCCAAGTGCCTGGCCCCCGAGGCCCTGGACATCCTCCAGGCCCAGCCCTGGCCGGGCAACGTGCGCGAACTCAAAAACCTGGTGGAGCGCCTGGTGATCTTAAGCCCCAACCAGGTCATCGGCCCCCAGGATCTGCCCGCCTCCCTGCGCCCGGCCACCCCCGCCCC